>NZ_JBMSEF010000006.1:0-295709 GCF_049446235.1 Enterovirga sp. CN4-39
GAGGCCCAGGACCTTCAGCCCGAGCATCGCGACGGCCGCCACGATGACGCCGTCGATCAGCCGGAAACTCGGGAGCTTTCCCGAACCCGGGAGCTTTCTCTTGGGGTTCACGCCGCCCTGCTCTCGATCCGGCGCGCGCTCCGCTCCGCAAGGGCCTGTGCGGCCGCGAGGGCCGCGTCGAGGCCGGACCCGGCCGGAGGCTCCTCGGCAACGGGCACGGGCCGCACGGAGGTCTGGGCGTTCAGGGCGCGCCGCGTGCTGTCGAAAACGCGCTCGAGGCTGCCCATCACCTTTTCGCCGGCCGCCGTCGCCCGGGTGAGCTCCTGCGTCTGGCGATGCGCCATGTCCATGCGCTCGGCGAGATCGCGGTCGCAATCGGCGAGCGCGGCACGCAATCCGCCGACGGCGCGCTCGGCCCGCTCGGTCGCGCCGAGCAGTTCGGCGATCGTCGCCCGCATGGCGGCCTCGTCGGCCTTCAACCCGGAGATCCGGCGCGACAGCCGGAGGGAGGACACGATCGTGGCCACGAGAAGGATGGCGACGAGCAGGTCCGCCGTGACGCTGAGAAGGCTACTCATCGGATTACGATCTCATCGGGCTACTGGACGATCACGTCCTTGAAGAGGACCGCCTCGACGCGGCTCGGCGCGACGGCCACGTTCACCCGCCGCAGCAGCTCCTCCCTGAGGCGGTGGATGCCGCCCGAGCCCTCGAGGTCGCTTGCCCGCAGCTCGCGCAGGAAGACCTGGAAGATGTCCTCCACGCGCGGAAGCAGCGGCTGCACGTCAGCCACGATCTTGGGATCCCGCACCTCGAGCGCGGCCTTGAACTTGAGGAAGCGCGGTCGCTCCTGGTTCGGCTCGGCGGCGAGGTTCACGATCATCTCCCGCACGTCGACGAAGGCGACGGGCTTCTTCTCGGGAACGGCAGCCTGCTTCGCGCCCGCCCGGCCGAACATGAAGTACCCGCCCCCGCCGCCCGCGAGCGCGAGCACGGCCGCCAGGACGAGGACGAGCTTCTTCTTGCCGCTCTTCGGAGCGCCGGACTCGTCGGCGCCCTCTTCGGCCGCCTCCTTGGGCTTCTTCGCCATGCTCTAGATGCGTCCGGCCTCGACTCTTGGTCGGGCGATGATCGTCGGGCGGAGCTTCGGTCCGCAGGGTTAACCGGCGGTTAAGTCGGTAATTTCTGCCGCCTAAAAGCTGCCGGCCCGCCCGTTCTGCACTCCATGCTAAATCAAGAAATAAGGGCGTAAGTATCTGTCATAAAACGACTTTCAGCAGAGATTCCGGTTGGCACGCCGGCTGCGATGATGGGTCTGCCGGGTTCGCGCTGGGGAGCGTCGAGGGTCCGGCGGGGAATCACAGCGGGAGCGGTTCATGCAGAACGCGCTGCTCGTCGGCCTGTCGCGCCAGATGGCGCTCCGGCGCGAGCTCGACGTCATCGCCAACAACGTGGCGAACGTCACGACGAATGGCTTCAAGGCGCGGTCCTCGCGCTTCGAGAGCTTCCTGATGCCGAAGGCGAGCGGCGACGCGTTCAAGCGTCCCGACCGCTCGCTCGACTACGTCATCGACAAGGGCACGACGCTCGACGTCTCGGCGGGCGCGATCGAGATCACGCGCAATCCGCTCGACGTCGCGATCCGAGGAGACGGCTTCTTCGCCGTCCAGACGGAGGCCGGCGAGCGCTACACGCGGAACGGCGCCTTCTCGCTGGATGCGCAGGGCCGGCTCGTGACCAGCGACGGCCACCTCGTGCTCGGCGACAACGGGCCGATCAGCTTCGACCGCAGCGAGACGGACATCTCCGTCGCGCCGGACGGGACGATCGCCTCCGCGCAGGCGCAGCACGGCCGCCTCCGGGTTGTCCGCATCCCGGATAGCCGCGCGCTCAGGAACGAGGGCGGCAACCTCTTCTCCGCGGCCGTGCCGGCCGAGCCCGCCGGCGCGACGAGCCGCCTGGAATCGGGCGCACTCGAGCGCTCGAACGTCCGGGCCGTGCAGGAGATGACGCGCCTGATCGAGGTCAACCGCGCCTATGCGAGCGTCGCCAGCATGGTCGGCCAGCTCGACGAACTGAAGCGGTCGGCCGTGTCGAAACTGGGCGACGCCCAGGCGGCCTGAGGAGAGCCATCATGCGTGCATTGCAGACGGCCGCGACCGGGATGGCGGCCCAGGAACTCAACGTCCAGACGATCTCGAACAACATCGCGAACCTTCGCACCACCGGGTTCAAGCGGCAGCAGGCCCAGTTCCAGGACCTGCTCTACGAGAACCTTCGGCGGGCGGGGTCGGCGACCTCGGACCAGGGCACCCAGATGCCCGCCGGCCTGTCGATCGGCTCCGGCGTGAAGACGGTCTCGACCCCACGGGACATGTCCCAGGGCAACCTGAACTCGACGGGCAAGCCCTACGACGTCGCCATCCGGGGCGAGGGCTACTTCAAGATCCGCATGCCGGACGGAACGGCCGCCTACACGCGGGACGGGTCGTTCAACCTCGACGCGCAGGGCCAGCTCGTCACGCAGAACGGCTACCTCGTCGAGCCGGGCATCACGGTGCCCCAGACCGCGACCGCGGTGTCGATCTCCAACCAGGGCATCGTCCAGGCGACGCTGCCCGGCCAGACCGCGCAGCAGAACATCGGCACGATCCAGCTCTCCCGCTTCATCAACAAGACCGGGCTGAACTCGGTCGGCGACAACCTCTTCACCGAGACCGCCGCCTCCGGCCAGGCGGTCGACGGCAACCCCGGCCAGGACGGGTTCGGCAACCTCCAGCAGAACTACCTGGAGGATGCGAACGTGAACGCCGTCACGGAGATCTCCGGCCTGATCGCCGCCCAGCGCGCCTACGAGATGAACTCGAAGGTGATCACGGCCGCGGACCAGATGCTGTCCTCCACCAGCCAGATGTTCCGCGGCTGAGGTGGCGACGATGCTCCGCACCCCCCTCGCTTCGGCGCTCGCCGGCGCCCTGCTCTGGTCCGGCGCGGCGCTCGCGGCCGACCGGGCCGCCCTGCGCGGCGACGTCACGGCCCAGCGCGACACGCTCACCCTGGCCGACCTCGTCCATGGCGCGCCCGCCGCGATCGCGGACACGCCCCTCTTCCGGTCGCCGGCCCTCGGCCAGACCGGCACGATCCAGACGCGCCGCATCGTCGAGGCGGCCCAGGATCTCGGCCTCGCCCAGATCGAGACCGGTGGCCGGCTCCAGATCACGGTGTCGCGGGCCGCGCGGCAGATCGGGGCCGGCGAGATCGAGCAGGCCCTCCGCCGGGCGCTTGCCGAGAAGCTCGGCTTCGACCCTGCGGCGACGGGCGTCGCGTTCGACGGAGCCTCTCCGTCCCTGACGCTCGCCCCGGACCTCAAGGGGGAGCTCGTGGCAGGCGACCTCGTCCTGGACCGTCGCTCGCGCCGCCTCCAGGCCTCGGTCTGGGTCGGGCCCTCCCCGACCGAACGCCGCGCCTCCCTGCGCGTCACCGGCACGGTCGTCGACCTCGTCGAGGTCGCGGTCCTCACGCGGTCGCTCGAGCGCGGAGAGGTCGTGAAGGCGACGGACCTGTCGGTCGAGAAGCGGCCGCGCGAGCTGGTCTCGTCGGACGCGCTTCTCGACGGCACCCCGCTCGCCGGCCGCGTGGCGCGCCGCGCGCTCGGCGCCGGCACCTTCGTCAAGCTCGGCGACCTGGCCCGGCCCGAACTCGTCGGCAAGGGCGACATCATCAGCGCCGTCTACGAGGCGCCCGGGATCGTCCTCTCGATGCGCGTGAAGGCCAACGAGGGCGGCGCGCTCGGCGACGTCATCAGCATCACCAATCCGGGATCCAAGAAGGCCGTCCCGGCCACCATCGTCGGCCCCGGACGCGTGTCCGTGCGGCCCGGCCTGACCGAACGCGTGGTCGCCGCAAGCGCCCTCCCTGTCCAGAACTGACCCGCGAACACGCGAGGACGCCCATGTTCACCCTCCCCTCCCCGGCGCGCGCCGCCCTCGGCCTGTCGCTCGTCGCCCTGACGCTCGGCGGCTGCGGCTCGCTCGACCGGCTGTCCAATGTCGGCAAGGCGCCGGACCTCTCGGCCATCCAGGATCCGACCGCGCAGCCCGGCTACAAGCCCGTCCGGATGCCGATGCCGAACCCGCAGCCGTCCTCCTACGCGGCGAACTCGCTCTGGCGCACCGGCTCGCGGGCCTTCTTCAAGGACCAGCGCGCGCAGCAGGTCGGCGACCTCGTGACCGTGCAGGTGAAGGTCACGGACAAGGCCAACCTCGACAACGAGACCAAGCGGTCCCGCACGAGCGGCGACAAGCTCGGCATCCCGAACATGTTCGGCCTGGAGTCGAAGAACCTGCTGCCGGGATCCGACCCCAACTCGCTCGTCTCCTCGAGCTCGACGACCACCACCGAAGGCACCGGCTCGATCGCCCGCAAGGAAGAGCTCATCACGAACGTCGCGGCGGTCGTCACGCAGGTCCTGCCCAACGGCAATCTCGTCGTCGAGGGGAAGCAGGAGATCCGGGTGAACTTCGAGGTCCGCGAACTCATCGTCGCAGGCATCATCCGGCCCGAGGACATCCAGGCCGACAACACAGTGGATTCGACGAAGATCGCCGAGGCCCGGATCGCCTATGGCGGACGTGGCCAGATCACCGACGTCCAGCAGCCCCGCTACGGGCAGCAGGTGATGGATATCATCCTGCCCTTCTGAGCTCCCGTTCCCCGGGCGCAGCGGCACGCTCCCCACGTCCGCCGCTGTACCCAAGGCGGCCCCGGCGCTCCCGCCGGGGCCGCATCTCTGCTAGAGAACCGGCCATGATCGCGCCATTCGAGCGCTGCGGTGCAGCCCGCCTGGCGAGCGGTGCCCCGGCCAGCGCCAAGCCGTTCCCGAGGCGGGCATGACCACCGTCGCGTCCCGGATGCCATCGGCGCCGGATGCCCTGGCGCGCCCCGGGACGATCGGGCTGTCGGGACGCCTGATCCTGCTGACCATTCTCTTCATGATCGTCGGGGAGATCCTGATCTTCATTCCGTCGCTGGCGCGCTTCCGCTCGGACTGGATCAGCGACCGGGTCATGGGCGCCCAGATGATCGCGCTCGCGCTTTCGTCGGTGCCCCCGAGCGAGCGCGCCGGCCAGCTCGAGACGAGGTTGCTCGCCGCAGCGAAAGGCGCCCAGGCGATCGGCATCCGCGGCCAGGGCACGCAATGGCTCGTCACCACGGGCGCCACGGAGCCGCCCGCCTCCGACCGGAACATCGATCTGCGCAGCCCGCCCTGGTACGGCTGGATCAGGGGCGCGCTCCGGACGATGCTCATTCCCATCCCGCCCACCACGCGAATCGTCGCGCCCGGCCCGCCTGGCACGCCCGGCATGGAATGGGTGGAGATCGTCCTCGACGAGCGTCCCCTCCGGGACGCCATGCTCGCCTTCACGCGCACCTTTCTGCTGGTCTCGCTGCTGGTGGCGGGCGTGACGGCTGCGCTGCTGTACCTATCCCTGCACGTCCTGGTGGTCAGGCCGGTCCGGCGGCTCGCGACGAACGTCGCCGAGTTCGCCCGCGATCCCGAGAACGCGAGCCGGATCATCACGACGAGCGGGCGGACGGACGAGATCGGGGCGGCCGAGCGCGCCCTGGCCCATATGGAATCGGCCCTCGCCAGCGAGCTTCGCCAAAAGCGGCGGCTCGCCGATCTCGGGCTGGCGGTCAGCAAGATCAACCACGAGCTGCGCAACCTGCTGACGACGGCCCAACTCCTCGGCGACCGGCTGGGCGATGTCGACGACCCGGCGGTCAAGAAGATCGCTCCCCGCCTCGTCGGCACGCTCGCGCGGGCCGTCGAGTATTGCGGCGCGACGCTCGCCTATGGCCGCGCGAGCGAACCGCCGCCCCAGCGCAGGCTGGTCGACGTGAAGGCGATCGTGGCCGACCAGCTCGACCTCGCCAAGCTCGGGGACGGCCACCCGATCGCGATCCTCGACGAGACCCCGCCGGGCCTCATGGTGGACGCCGATCCGGAACAGCTCGGGCGCGTGTTTCTCAACCTCATCCGCAACGCCGTCGAGGCGCTCGCCCGCGCCAAGACCCCGGACGCCTGCGTGAGGCTGAGCGGGGAGCGGTCCGGCTCGACCGTCCGCCTGCGCGTGACGGATAACGGCCCGGGTGTACCCGAGCGCCTGCGCGACCGGCTCTTCTCGGCCTTCCAGGCCTCCGAGCGCAGCGGCGGCACGGGCCTCGGCCTGCCGGTCGCGGACGAGATCGTGCGGCTTCACGGCGGCACCATCGTGCTGGAGACGACGCCCGTGGGCGCCCGCTTCTGCATCACCATCCCGGACCGCCCGGCCGCGTGAACCGCGATGGGCGACGATGCACGACGGAGCGGCCTCGGGCCGCCTTGATGGATCCAGATGGAGCTTCCAGCCATGTCCGCAGCCGACCGCGATTGGGCGGAGCGCGAGTACAATCCGCGCCTGCTCGTCCCGAATGCGACCGAGATCTACGGACGCTGGCCGAGCCGGGCGGAGGAGACGCGACGCCGCCATCCCCCTCTGGCCGACATCCGCTACGGCGAGCACCCGCGCGAGGTGATGGACCTCTTCCGCGTGGAGAAGGCACGCGGGACGGTGCTCTTCATCCACGGCGGCTATTGGCGCGCCTTCTCGAAGGACGACTTCTCCTGGGTGGCGGACGGCTTCATGCGGTTCGGCCTCTCGGTCGCCGTGCTGAACTATCCGCTGACGCCCGACGTGCCGCTCGCCCGGATCGTGGAGGCGACCAGGACCGCCTTCGCGACGCTCTATGCCGACGTGCTGACGCCGGCCGAGCGGGCGCGCGTGGTGGTGACCGGGCATTCGGCGGGCGGCTACCTCTCCGCCCTGCATCTGGCGACGGCCTGGGACGATTACGGCCTGCCGGAGGATCCTCTCGCCGGGTGCGTGCCGATCTCGGGCGTGTTCTCGCTCGCGCCGCTCATCGACACCAGCATGAACGAGGCGATCGGCCTCGATCTCGCCCAGGCCGGCGAGCTCAGCATCTACGGCAAGCCGTGCCGCTCGCGCGCGCCGCTCACGCTCGTGGTCGGCGGAGACGAATCGGCCGAGTTTCACCGGCAATCGGAGGACCTCGCCGCGGGTTGGAACGACCTCGAGCCGAAGCTTCTCGACATCCCCGGCCGGAACCATTTCGACGTGATCGACGGCCTCGCGGAGCCGGGCTCCGCGCTTCACGCCGCCATCATGGAGCTGATCGAGAAGAGCCGGTAGGCCCGGACGCGGTGCCGGGGCTCCGGCCCGTCACTTCACCGGCTTGAACACGCCGCTCGACTTGGCGAGGAGCTCGCCCGCCTCGTCGCGGACCTGCGCCTCGCAGAAGAGGATCGAGCGGCCGGCCCTGAGGACCGAGCCCTCCCCGAAGAGGACGCCCGACCGGCCCGGCGCCAGGAAGGCGACCTGCATGTCGAGCGTCATCACCGGCCTGCCCGCATGGGTTCGGCCCGCCGTGCCCATCGAGACGTCCAGCAGGGTGCAGATGGCGCCGCCATGGACGATCCCGACATTGTTCATGTGCTGCGGCCCGAGGCGCATGCGCAGCCGGGTCCGCCCGTCCGCAAAGCCGATTTCCTCGATCTCGCAATGATCCGCGAACGGGATCTCGGCCCCGAAGATGGCGGCCATCTCAGATCGACCCGCCATCGACCACGATCGTCTCGCCCGTCATGTAGCCCGCTCCCGCCGCGAGGAAGAGCATCGCCTCGGCGATATCCTCCGGCCTGCCGAGCCGGGCCAGCATGGTGCGCTCGAGCGTCATGCGCCGGCGCTCGTCCGACCAGGCGCTCGTCAGCGGCGTCTCGACCAGGCCCGGGGCCACGGCATTCACCCGGACGTCCGGCGCCAGCGCCCGCGCGAGGCTCTTCGTCAGGTTGACGAGGCCCGCTTTGCTCGCCGCATAGGCGATCGAGCTTCCCCGCCGCCCGAGGCCGGCGACCGAGGCCGTGTTAACGATGGCGCCCCGCGCCTTGCGCAAGGCCGGCGCGGCAGCGCGCGAGCAGCGGAACGGACCGACGAGGTTCGTGTCGAGGATCCTGTCCCAGAAGCCATCCGTCATCTTGTCGAGGTCGGCGAAGTCGATCGGCTCGACCGTGCCCGTGATCCCGGCATTGTTGACCAGCACGTCGAGCGTGCCGCCGAGCGCCGCGATGGCGCGCCCGACCATCGCCTCGGCTTCCCCGCTCCTGGCGGCATCGCCGGGAGCGGCGATCACGTCGAGTCCTTCGGCGCGCAGCCTCTCGACCGCTTCCGCGCCGCGCCTGTCCTCGGCTAGGTGGTTCAGCGCAACTTTGGCGCCGCAACGCGCGAACAGGGTGGCGGCCGCGAGCCCGATCCCGGATGCGGCCCCGGTGACAAGGACGTTCCGGCCCGTGAGGTCGGCGGTGATCATGCGCGCTCCTCCATCATGCCCGCTCGGTTCCGGCCCGGAGCGGCCCGCGCCAGGGCCCGAGCCGTGCGAGCTCGCGCGCCCGGCGCTCCAGCCACCAGCCCGCCTGCTTCGGCCAGGACGCAAAGGGCTGGTCGGCCGGCGCTGCGGCGAGCGCCGCCTCGGCATGATGCGGCCAGTTCGGGTCGGAAAGCGCTTCCCGGCCGATCGCCAGGAGGTCGGCCCCGCCGGCGGCCACGACATCCTCCGCGTGACGCGGGTCGGTGATCAGACCGACGGCCATCGTGGTGATCTCGGCCTCGCGCCGGATCCGCTCGGCAAATGGCACCTGGAAACCGTAATCGCGCGTCACGCGGGCGGCCGTCGCGGAGCCGGCAAGCCCGCCGGACGAGCAATCCACCACGTCGACGCCGATCTCCCGCAGCCGCGCCGCAAAGGCGAGCGTATCCTCGATCGTGACGCCGCTATCGAGGCCGTCCACGGCCGAGACGCGCACGAAGAGCGGCTTCACCTCCGGCCAGGCCTCCCGCACGGCCTGCGCGATCTCCAGGGGGAACCGCATCCGACCGTCGCGGTCGCCGCCATAGCGGTCGCCACGCCTGTTCGAGAGCGGCGACAGGAATTCGTGCAGCAGGTAGCCGTGCGCGCAATGCAGCTCGACCGTGTCGAACCCGGCCCGGTCGGCGCGGCGTGAGGCCGCCACGAAGGCATCCCTGATTCGATCCATCGCGTCGGGCGTCAGCTCGGCCGGAACGAGCCAGCCCTCGTCCAGCGGGATCGGGCTCGGCGCCACGACCTCCCAGGGCACGTCCCCGCGCGCAAAATCCTCGGTCCCGAGCGGGCCGTTGCCGAACCAGGGCCGCTGCATGCTGGCCTTCCGGCCGGCATGGCCGATCTGGATCCCGGCGGCGGCGCCATGCGTCTTCAGGAAGGCCGCGATCCTGGCGAGATCCGGGACCTGAGCCTCCGACCAGATGCCGAGGTCGCCATGCGTGATCCGTCCCTCCGGCAGGACGGCGCTGGCCTCGAGGATGACGAGCCCCGCCCCGCCGAGGGCGAAGCGGCCGTAATGGACGAGGTGGTAGTCGGAGGCGATCCCGTTCTCGGCCGAGTACTGGCACATCGGCGAGATCACGATGCGGTTCTTCAGGACGAGTTCGCGGAGCCGAAGAGGTTCGAACAGGACGGCCATGAGGATTCCCGGCTGGGGGCTAGCGCCCGGCGCGACGCCGTGGCTCTCCGGCACGAGCCGGCAGGCGTGTCAACTCGGCCGCATCCGTCAGGCCGGCGGATCTCGACACTTCCGGTTGACCGATGGCCGCCCTGGCCCTATCTAGCGCCCACGCCGCGCCGATACCGTTCGGCGCGTCCGGCGTGCGCTCACATGCTGCGCCCGTTGGGGGATAGTTTAACGGTAGAACAGCGGACTCTGACTCCGTTAGTCGAGGTTCGAATCCTCGTCCCCCAGCCAAACGCTTTCGCCCGCGGGTCAAAGGACCTGGCGGGCTTTTTCCTGCCCCTGTGTGAGGCTGACGGACCGCGACACGCGGCTCTTTTCGTCCGCGCCTCCGCCCGATGGCGTCCGCGAGCCCTTCGCTTCCCCATGTTGCCGCTGAGTCACAGACAAACCAGGTACTACTGGGTAGTATTTTTGCGTTGTCACTTTCACTGATTACGAGTTCAAAAATGAAAAAGGTTCTGCTGGCGGGCGTCGCGCTGGTTGCGCTCGGCTCCGCCGCAATGGCCGCCGATCTTCCGAGCCGCCGCGCTCCCGCTCCCTATGCGGCGCCGGTTCCCATGTTCACATGGACGGGCCTGTATCTCGGTGCGCAGGCTGGCGGCGTGGCCGGCGGCGACTTCGATTTCCGCAACAACACGCTCGGCGCTGGTCCGGTCTCTGGCCGCGCGTCCGTCGGGGGCTTCGTCGCCGGTGGCCAGGTCGGCTACAACTGGCAGTGGGGCAACGTCGTCGTCGGTATCGAAGGTGACGTCCTCTACTCCGACTACGGCAACAGCCTGAGCCTCACGGTTCCCGGCGCTGGGACGGCCACCGCCCGCGCTCGCGCAGACGGCTTCTCGGCCAACATCACGGGACGCGTCGGCTACGCCTTCGGCCGGACCCTGGTCTACGCCAAGGGCGGTTGGGCCTACCTGGACACCGTCCGCTTCAGCGCAGGCGCCACGGGCGTCGGCACCTTCTCGCGCACGACCGACATGGACGGCTGGACCGTCGGTGCAGGCATCGAGCACGCGATCCTGGACAACGTGACCCTCGGCGTCGAGTACCGCTACACCCAGTACGGCGCGAAGACGGTCAACTTCGCCGCGGCTCCGGCCTCCGTGCCGGTTCGGGTCGAGCTCGACTCGCACGCCGTCGTCGGCAAGCTGAACTGGAAGTTCAACTCGTTCCCGGGTCTCTGATCTTCAGAGCCGGTCTGAGAGCCGGGGCAGCGATGCCCCGGCTTGGTCCAAGGGCCGTAGCAGAGATGCTACGGCCCTTTTTCGTGGCCTGCTGCCGCCGACCGCGCCGCCCCTAGGCGGGGGCGAGAACCGCAGCGGCCCGAACGCCGGACGGCTTGTCCTCCCGCAGGGCCCGCTTGCGCCGGCGCAGCTGCTTGGCGACCTTTTCCAGCGCGATGTCGAACGACTGGTACGGGTCGAGATGCCGTGCCTCGCCCGTGAGGATCGGCATCGAGCCGACCTGGACGTTGACCGTGCACCGGAAATCCAGGCCTTCGCGGCTGAAATACACGGTCGCGGCCGTGAGATTGTCGAAGTACTTCGACGTCACCCGGGCCACGGCGGCCTGGACGCGCTCGGGCAGCACGTCCCCGAGGTCGACCGCAGAGCTGCGAACAGTGACCGCGACCCCGACCGGTTCCCGTTCCATCTTCAATTCTCTTCCTCCTCTTCTTCGTCCGGATCCGGGATCACCCCGAAATCGGGGAATTGCAGCCCGACGCGCTCCACCCGGACCCGGTGCAACTGCCGTCCGCATTCCGACCTGAAACGATGCTCGTCCCCTTCGCGCAGGCCGATGAGCGCGATGCCGAGCGGCGAGAGCGCCGAGATCTCCGCCCCCGGCCAGCGCAGGTCGTCGGGATGGACGAGGAGATGGGTGCGGGCTCGCGGTTCGTCGTCCAGCCGATACGTGACGCGGCTGTTCAGGCGGACCGTCCCTTCCGGGAATCCGTCGGCAGGCGCGATCCGGGCCCTGGTGAGCTCGAAGAGAAGCTTCCGCCCGGCTTTCTCGTCCGGGCGGGAGGGGGACCAGACCTCGCGCATGAGCCGCACGTAGTCGGACATGGCGAGGGTGATGGGGGGTAACGGAGAATGCGACGAGGCGAACATGCTCGAATCCCGCAGGTTGCCGCCGTCTCTTCCCGCGAAGCGGGCGTGAGCCGACGAGAGGTCTAGGCGAGATGTTGACCGAGCGCGGCCGCGTGCGGGCCGGCTCGGGCTTAGAATCCTGCTTTGAGCAGGCCCGAGCGGACCACGAGGCGAATATTCAGGCCTTCGTGCATCATGTTCTTCGCCAATGTAGCTTCTTCTACATTCGTGTCAAAGGGCGATGCGTCGCGCCGCCGGCCTCGATCCTGGCAGAAATACAGTGGCCGACCCGGCTCAACCTCGTCACGATGGAGGGAGCCGCTTGAAGCAATCCGCGGCTACCTTTCCGCCGCGGGCATCCGCCCGCCCGCCGGTTCAGTCAGGTGTGCTGGCACACGGGAACAAAGCTCGGGCCACCCCACCTGACTCTCAAGAAGGACGCCACGTCACATCTGGAGATCCCGCATGAAGCATCGTCGTATCATCGCCTCCGCCACTGCCCTCCTCATGCTCGGCACCGCGGCGGCTTCCGCCCAGACGCGATCGATGCGGGAGAGGCGCCCTGCGCCGGCCTGGAGCGAGCGCGCGCCGCAGCCCTCCTGGCAGCGCTCGCGCGGTCCCGACCTCTATTCGCGGCAAGGCGGCAGCGGCACGATCACCGCCACCACCCCGAACCAGTGGGGCAATCTGGGCGGCCCGGGCACGGGCGGCGGTGGCGGCGGCGGCCCGTGATCGGTCGGGCCGACCAAAGCGCCATGGGCCGGCCCAGGTAGCCGGAGAGCGGATCAGGATCACCTCGACAAGCCGGATATGCCCCCTTAGCCTCCCCTCAAACAACTTGGGGGCGGGAAACGATGCGGGCGAGGTTCGTCGTGTGGGCCCTGGCGGCCGGCGTTGCGGGAGCCGCCTCACCGGCATTGGCGGCGCAGGATTGCGCAGGCCTCGCCAATCTCAAATTCGAGAACACCAACCTCCTCTCCGCGACCGAGGTGCCCGCGAGCGGGGACCTGCCCGGCTATTGCCGCGTCCTCGGCTTCGTGCGGCCCGCCATCAATTTCGAGGTCCGGCTGCCGCTCCAGGGCTGGAACGGCAAGTTCTACATGGCGGGCTGCGGAGGCTTCTGCGGCAGCGTCGATTCGGACCGGCCGGGCTTCACCAACGCCATGAACTACGGCCTGCGGCGCAACTACGCCGTCTCGACGATGGATTCGGGGCATTGGGGCACGAGCGTGCTGGATGGCCGCTGGGCCATGAACAACCCCGTCGCCCAGATGGATTGGGGCCAGCGCGCCGTCACCGAGACGGCCCGCGTCAGCAAGGGGCTGGTGAAGGCCTATTTCGGCACCGAGCAGCGGAAATCCTATTTCGCCGGCTGCTCGACCGGGGGACGCATGGCCGCGGTGGCGGCCCTCCGCAACCCGAAGGATTTCGATGGCATCATCAGCGGCGCCCCTGCCCTCGACTATACGGGCCTGGTCGCGACGCTGTTCTCCTGGGTCGCTAAGGCGAATGGCGGCCCGGACGGCCAGCCGATCTTCCCGGCGGCCAAGGTGAAGCTGGTCCAGGACGCGGTCTATGCGGCCTGCGACGAGACGGACGGCGTCAAAGACGGCATCATCGGCGAGCCGCGCAAGTGCAGCTTCAGGCCGGCCAGCCTCCAGTGCAAGGCCGAGAACGGGCCGACCTGCCTCACGGCGGACGAGGTCGCGGTGATCGAGAAGTGGTATGCCGGCCCGGTCGACAGCAAGGGGCGGAAGCTCTTCCCCGGCGGCATTCCGGTCGGGTCCGAGATGCATTGGCCGCGCTGGCTGACGGGAGCCGGGAACGCGCCTCCCCTGATGCCGCTCTTCGCGCGGGATTTCGTGCGCTACATGGCCTTCGAGCCCTCGGCGGGCCCGTCCTTCAACGTGACGGACTACGATTTCGACCGGGATCCCCCGCGCACGGCCGCAATGGCTGCCGTCTACAATGCCGGCACCTTCGATCCGGCGAGCGGCGAGATGAAGGTCGGCGACATCGGCGCGTTCCGCCAGGCGGGCGGCAAGCTCATCATGTATCACGGCTGGAGCGACCCGCTCGTGACGCCCGAGCCGACGGTCGCGTTCTACGATGCGATCGCGAAGAAGTCGGGCGGGCTCACCGCCGCCCAGGAGTTCGCGCGCCTCTTCATGGTGCCCGGCATGGACCATTGCGGCATCGGCACGGACGGCCCGGGAATCAGCGACACCGGCATCGACCCGCTCACCGCGCTCGAGCAGTGGGTGGAGGGGGGCAAGGCGCCCGACGCGCTCGTCGCGACGAAGACGGCCGCGACCGGTGGCCAGACACTCTGGACGCGGCCGATCTGCGCCTATCCGAAGGTCGCGCGGTACAAGGGATCGGGCGACGTCAACGATTCCGGCAGCTTCGCCTGCGCCGAACCGTGACGGCCGCCGCGCCCGCCCGGGAGCGGGCGCGAGATCCTAGGGAAGCTGGCCCGCCGCCTGCCGGGGATGCGCGAGGTGCTCCGCCACGATGCTGTCGAGCGCGTCGTCGTATTCCTGGAGGCACACGTCGTAGCCCCAGAGATCGGCAAGATGCTGGAGGACCTCGCGCGTCGGCTTGTCCTCCAGATGCGCGCCATCGAGCATGCGGTGCTCCAGGACGAGCCGCCGGTCGCCCGAAAGGTCCACGTCGATGACCTGGATGTCGGGATCGAGATGCGCGACGTCGTATTGCCGCCCGAGCAGGCGCCGTAGCTTCCGGTAGCCGCGCTCGTCGTGGATCGCCTCGACGCGGAGTTCCTCCGCGTCCTCCCCCTCGTCCATCAGCAGGAACATGCGCCAGCGCCGCATCAGGTTCGGGCTGAGATATTGGGAGATGAAGCTCTCGTCCCGGTAATTCGCCCAGACATGGCGCAGGACGCCGTAGGGATCGCCCGAGCCGGCGATCTCCGGGAACCATTCCCGGTCCTCCTCCGTCGGCTCCGTGCAGATGCGCTCGATATCCTGCATCATCGCGAAGCCGAGCGCATAGGGATTGATGCCGGAGAAGCGCGGGTCGTCGAATTCCGGCTGGAACACCACGTTCGTGTGCGAGGTCAGGAACTCGAAGAAGGCCCCATCCTCGATCAGCCCCTTCTCGTGGAGCCGGCTCATGATCTTGTAGTGGCAGTAGGTGGCGCAGCCCTCGTTGATCACCTTGGTCTGGCCCTGCGGATAGAAGTACTGGGCGATCATCCGCACGATGCGAAGGATCTCGCGCTGCCAGGGCTTGAGCCGCGGGGCGGATTTCTCGAGAAAATACAGGATGTTCTCCTGCGGCAACTCGAGCAGGGCGCGGCGGCGGGACTCGTCCAGCTTCCGCTTCTTGCCGTTCGCCTTGGCGGGCACCGTCCGCCACAGGTCGTTGTAGATCCGCTCCTGGTGCTGCCTGCGTTCCTGCTCGCGCTTGTCCTCGGTGAGCAGGTCGGGCTTCCGCTTGCGGGGATACCGGTGCACCCCGTGGCTCATCAGGGCGTGGGCGGAATCGAGGAGCCGCTCCACGCGCTCGTGCCCGTGCCGCTCCTCGCATTCCGCGATGTAGCGCTTGGCGAAGTCCAGGTACTGCAGGATGCCCTCGGCATCCGTCCATTGCCGGAACAGATAGTTGTTCTTGAAGAAGTGGTTATGCCCGAACGCCGCGTGCGCGATCACCAGCGCCTGCATCGTGGCGGTGTTCTCCTCCATGATGTAGCTGATGCAGGGATTGGAGTTGATCACGATCTCATAGGCGAGGGCGCGCGCGCCCTGCCGGTAGACGGTATCGTGGTGGGCGAAATGCTTGCCGAACGACCAATGCTTGTAGAGGAGCGGCATGCCGATCGACGAATAGGCGTCGAGCATCTGCTCGGTCGTGATCACCTCGATCTGGTTCGGGTAGACATCGAGGCCGAGTTCGCCGACGGCGATCTCCGCGATCGCATCGTGAACGCTCTGGATGAGCGCGAAATCCCAGTCCTTCCCCGTGAAGAGCGGCTTCCGTCTGTGAGCCGCCTTCTTCATGGCGCCTCGGCCCCCTCGTGCCTGCGCTCGAAGAGCTTCCGGAAGACGGGGTAGATGTCGGTGCGACGCGTGACCTTGCACATGGCGAGGCGCTCGCCCGCTTCGGCGCGCTCGTAGGTGCGCCAGAGCTCCGTCTGGTGCGGCATGAAGCCGAAGCTCCGCTCCTCGTCGCGCCCCACCTCGATATAGGCGAAGTACTGGCAGAGCGGCAGGATCGAGTCGCGCAGCAGGGCCGCACAGGGCTCCGAATCGCTAGGCGCATTGTCGCCGTCCGACGCCTGCGCGCCGTAGATGTTCCAGTCCTCGAGCCGGTACCGCTCGCGGGCGATCTGGTACATCTTCTCCAGCGCGCTGGAGACGACGGTGCCGCCCGTCTCGCGCGAGTGGAAGAAGGTCTCCTCGTCGACCTCGTCCGCCTTGTGGGTGTGGCGGATGAAGACGACCTCGACCCGCTGGTAGCGCCGCTTCAGGAACAGGTAGAGCAGCGCGAAGAACCGCTTGGCGAGATCCTTCATGTGCTCCGTCATGGAGGCCGACGTGTCCATGAGGCAGAACATGACGGCCTGGGAGACCGGCTTCGGCACCGGCTGGAACCGGCGGTAACGCAGGTCGATCGGGTCGATATACGACACGCGCCGGAGCCGGATGAGCATCGCGTCCAGCTCCGCCTGGAGCGCCGCGACGGTTTCGGGCTGCTCACCCGCCTCGGTGAGGCGCCGGATCTCCTCCTCGAGCCTGGCGATATCCTCCTGCTTGGGCCGGCGCAGCGCGAAGCGGCGCGACAGGCTGTTGCGCATCGTCCGGCCGACCGCGAGGTTCGCGGGAGAGCCCGACACGGAATAGCCCGCGCGCTGGAGCGAGTGGCTCTCGGTGACCGCCAGCGCCCGCTTGGCGAGGTTCGGCAGTTCGAGATCCTCGAAGAAGATGTCGAGGTATTCCTGCTGGGAGAGGACGAAGCTGAAGGCGTCCTCGCCCTCGCCGTCGAGGCTCCCCTCGGAGCCGCTGCCTCCGCCGCTCTGGTCCTTCGGAAGGGTGTCGCCGGGGACGAACTTCTTGTTGCCGGGCAGAACGGCCTGGCGGCGCCCTCCGGAGCTGCTGCGCTGGAAGCGCGGCTCGCTGATGCTGCCGCCCGGGATGGTGACCTCGCCGCCCTTGTCGATCTCCTTGATGCCCCGTCCTTCGGAGCTCTCCCGCACCGCCTGCCGGACCGCAGCTTTCGCCCGACGCAGGAACCGTTGCCGGTTCGCGAGGCTCTTCCCCCCTGGGTTCAGGCGCCGGTCGATGATGTGCATGTCATCAGCCAGCCTGCTTGGTGCGCATGTACCACTCCACAAGGCGGCGGACCTGCCGCTCGGTATAGCCGCGCGCGACCATCCGTTCGACGAACTCCCCGTGCTTCTTTTCGGTTTCGCTGTCCTTCTTGGAACCGAAGCTGATGACCGGCAGAAGCTCCTCGACCTGGCTGAACATGCGACGCTCGATCACCTCGCGGATCTTCTCGTAGCTCGTCCAGGACGGGTTTCGTCCGGCATTGCTGGCACGCGATCTCAGCGAGAATTTGACGACCTCGTTGCGGAAGTCCTTCGGGTTCGCGATCCCGGCCGGCTTCTCGATCTTGGTCAGCTCCTGGTTCAGGAGCTCCCGGTCGAGCAGCTGGCCCGTATCGGGATCCTTGAAGTCCTGGTGCTCGATCCAGGCATCCGCGTAATCGACGTAGCGGTCGAAGAGGTTCTGGCCGTAATCGTGGTAGGATTCCAGATAGGCCTTCTGGATCTCGTGCCCGATGAATTCGGCATAGCGGGGCGCCAGCTCGCCCTTGATGAACTCGAGGTAGCGCTTCTCGGTGTCGTCCGGGAACTGCTCGCGCCGGATCGACTGTTCCAGCACGTACATGAGGTGGACAGGGTCCGCGGCGACCTCGATCGCGTCGTGGTTGAAGGTCGCGGCGAGCACCTTGAAGGCAAAGCGGGTCGAGACACCGTCCATGCCTTCATCGACGCCTGCGGCATCCTTGTATTCCTGCATGGAGCGCGCGCGCGGATCGACCTCCCTCAGGCTCTCCCCGTCATAGACCCGCATTTTCGAGAAGAGGTTCGAATTCGCGTGCTCGCGCAGGCGCGACAGGACGGAGAACCGCGCCAGCATCTCGAGCGTGAAGGGAGCGCAAACGGCCCCCGCGAGCTCGGAGCTGGCGATGAGCTTGGTGTAGATCATCTGCTCTTCGGCGACCCGCAGGCAGTACGGGACCTTGATGACGAAGATCCGGTCGATGAAGGCTTCGTTGTTCCGGTTGCTCTTGAAGCTCTGCCACTCCGCCTCGTTCGAGTGCGCCAGGATCATGCCCGAGAACGGCAGCGCGCCGATGTTCTCCGTGCCGACGTAGTTTCCCTCCTGCGTGGCGGTCAGCAGGGGGTGCAGCATCTTGATCGGGGCCTTGAACATCTCGACGAACTCGAGAAGGCCCTGGTTGGCGCGGTTCAGGCCGCCGGAATAGCTGTAGGCATCGGGATCGTTCTGCGACAGCGTCTCGAGCTTGCGGATGTCGACCTTGCCGACCAGCGAGGAGATGTCCTGGTTGTTCTCGTCGCCCGGCTCCGTCTTCGCCACGGCGATCTGGCGCAGCCGCGAGGGGTTCAGCTTGACCACCCGGAACTTGGACAGGTCGCCGCCGAACTCGTCCAGGCGCTTGATGCACCACGGGCTTACGAGGCCGGTGAGCCGCCGCCGCGGGATCCCGTAATCCGTCTCCAGCGTGTCGCCCATCTGCTCGGGATCGAAGAGGCCGAGCGGGCTCTCGAAGACGGGGCTGATCTCCTGCCCGGCCTTGAGGACGTAGATCGGGTGGACCTCCATCAGGGCCTTCAGGCGCTCGGCGAGCGAGGACTTGCCGCCGCCGACCGGGCCCAGCAGGTAGAGGATCTGCTTGCGCTCCTCGAGGCCCTGCGCGGCGTGGCGGAAGAAGGAGACGATGCGCTCGATCGTCTCCTCCATGCCGTAGAACTCGGCAAAGGCCGGATAGCGCCGGATCGTCCGGTTCATGAAGATCCGGCCGAGCCGGGCGTCGCGGGACGTGTCGACCGTCTCCGGCTCACCGATGGCGGCCAGGATCCGCTCGGCCGGACCGGCATACATCATCGGATCGGTTCGACACGCCGCCAGGTACTCGGAGAGCGTCATCTCGGTGGCGCGCCGAGAGTCGTAGGAGCGAGCGAACCGTTGAAAGAGGTCGTCCATGTGGCCTCCGCTCTATCGAAGCGTAGCGTGCCGGTGGTTGGGCTTTCGCACAATGGGGTTCAGCTGCGAGATGTAAGCGCAGGCTACGTTGGTCTTATTTTGCGGTGGGTTTCGCCATCTGTGCCATTGCATGCGGCACATCTTGCCGGTGATTGCGGCAGGCCCCGATTCAATTCGTGTCGAATCAGCGGCGCGGGGAGGTGATCGAACCTCGCCCGGGAGGAATGCGGGGATGGAGGACGGTCCCATTCTGATCACCGGCGCGTCGGGCCGGATCGGGCAAACCCTCGCTCAGCATTGGCAGGCCCGACGGCTGGTCCTGCTCGACCGCCCCGAGGGCGACCTGATCCGCGATGACAACGCCTGGACGAGGCGTTTCGCCGGTGTCGGTACGGTGGTGCACCTTGCGGCCGATCCCGACCCGGCCTCGGCTTTCGACAGCGCCGCGGCCGGCAATATCCAGGCGACCCTGAACGTGCTGCGCGCGTGTTCGGACCACGATGTCGGCCGCCTCGTCTATGCGAGTTCCGTCTGGGCCGATTACCGCGCCTGGCGGCTTGCGCCGAAGATGACCTGGTATGCCGCCTCGAAGATCGCCGGCGAGGCGCTGGTCCAGGCCTGGGCCGACGAGCGCGGCCGGCCGGCGGTGTGCCTGCGCTTCGGCTTTTTCGACCCCGGCGCGGCGGATGTGCCGCCGGAGGCGGAAACCCATCGGCTCAATGAAGCCGCGCTCGCCTACCACCTCGACGAGGCGCTCGCCTGGTCCGAGCCGGCATGTGCGGTCCGCTACGCGATGGGGAAGCTCTGAGAGGCGGCGGATCCGAGGCGATCCGCCGGCCAGGCAGCCGGGCGCCGCGTCTTGCAGCTGCGCCCGGCGGAGGCCTATTGCTCGATCTTCACGCCGGCGTCGCGCACGACCTTGCCCCAGCGGCCGATCTCGCTCTTCACGAAGCTTCCGTACGCATCCCCGGACACCTTGGGGACATCCGAGCCGTTCCGCTCCCAGGTCTCCTTGATGTAGCTGGTGTCCAGCGCCTTGCCGATCTCGGCCCGCATCTTCTCGACGATGTCGGCCGGCGTGCCCTTCGGCGCCCAGACGCCGTACCAGGTCGCGACGTCATAGCCCTGCACGCCCGCCTCCGCGGCGGTCGGCACGTTCGGGATGGCGGGATTCCGGCCCGGGGCGGCGACGGCCAGCGCATTGATGTAGCCGCCCGAGATCTGCCCGGCCGAGCTGCCCAATCCGTCGAAGGCCATGTCCACCTGGCCCGCGACTAGGTCCTGCATGGCCGGCCCGGCGCCGCGATAGGGAACGTGGCGGATCTTGGTCCCGGTAATCAGCTTGAACAGTTCCGCCGCGAGATGGTGCGTCGTGCCGAGGCCTGCTGAGGCGTAGGTCAGCCCGTCGGGATTGGCCTTCGCGGCAGCGATCAGTTCGCCGAGGTTCTTCGCGGTCACGCGCTTCGGGTTGACCACGACGACATGCGGCGGGCGGGAGATCATCGCGATCGGAATGAAGTCGCGTTCCAGATCGTAGCTCAGGCTCGGATAGATCGCCGGTGCGATCGCGTGGTGCGTGGCGCCGACAAAGAACGTGTACCCGTCCGGCGTTGCGCGCGCGGCGGCAGCCGCCCCCGCGGTGCCGCCTGCCCCGGCCCGGTTCTCGATCAGCACGCGCTGCTTGAGCTGGTTGTCGAGCTGCTGCGCCAGCGGTCGGGCGAAAGCGTCGGTGCCGCCGCCGGCCGCGAAGGGAACGATGAAGCTGATCGCACGCTGCGGCCAGGCATCGGCTGCAGCCTGTCCCGCCATGAGGGACAGCGTGGCCGCAACGCCGAGCAGCAGCCCTTTTCCGAATCCCGTCACCCTCTCAGCCCTCCATCGCGCCTCGTCCGGGCGCTTCCGTCAGGACTCATGCCAGGATCGGGCCCGTTTAGCCCAGAGACCAGGACATCGACTTTAGATGCATCCGGAAGGAACGGGTGCTTCGCTGGAGCTCAGTTGCGCCAGAGCGGCAGGACGGCGGAGAGCCCGCTTCGGGCCGCCTTCCGGATCTCCTTGGTCCGCGCAGCCGCCGGGTGATGCTCCGGACCGGAGGGGGAGCGTTTCGTCAGCGCGGCGGGGTCCGGCAGCGCGGCCTCGAGCAGTTCGACGGATTCGAGCGCCGCCTTGCGGGCACCGTTCACGTCATGCCCGCGGTGAAGAGCCTTGAGGAGATCGAGGCTGGCGTCGCGGACGGTGTCCGACGCCTCCCCGAGCGCACGCGCCTCTCCTGCCTCCTTCGTGATGCGGGAGAGATGCCCGCCGATCGCCGCGGCCACCATCCTCGAATTCTCCGCGCGCACCCCAGCGAGCAGATCACGCATCGCACGCACACGATCGTCGTCCCGACGCCGCACCGACTCTCTCCTGTACAAAAATACTCTGTGGATAAGTCATTAGCGTACCGGGCAGGAGAGTCGAGTCTGCCGCGCTGAGCTATCCTTGCGCCCGCATGGGCGCGAGCGCACCTCAGGCCCGACGGCCCAGGACAGGCAGGCTCCAGCCCGCCCGTCCCGGGAGCCCGGTCAGTCCTCCGGATCGATGGCGCGGCGCTCGGCGTGATGCCGCATCTCCATCGCGCGCTCCTCCGCCTCCTGGCGGTTCTCGAGCATGTCCATCCGGTAGTCGCGGATCTCGTCGGCGGTCATCATGCCCTGCGGCGGGCCAGCCGGAGGCAGATAGCCGCTCGGACGGACTGTAACGCGGCGCTCGACATAGGTCTGCGCGGATGCCGCTGAAGCGACCAGGGCCACGGCCCCGGCCAGCACGACGGACGTAAGCTTCATTCGATATCTCCGTTCGTCAGCCCCAGCGCACAACGCATGATGGCCGGTGAGGTTCGGCCAAACCGTTGCCACCTTGGGCCGTTAACGAAGCGGCAACCAAACCGAGCGAGCCTTCGAGCTCCCGGGAATACGCACGCGGGGGTCAGCATGTCCCACATCAGTGCAGCCGAGTACCTGGCCGAGATGCGCCGCCTTGAGGCGATCCGGAACGAGGCCCTTCGCCACCATGATCGCTTCGCCGTGGCCGTCATCGAGATGCGGCTGAAAGCGGTCAACCGCGTGTTCTGGGGTCCCCTCGCCCGGGGCGGATGACAAAGTCCATCGAAGACGCAATCGGGACGAAACACGCCTGAGGCATGAGAGAGGCTCCTACGGAGTTCCCTCATGCTTTCGTCCTCCGCACGAAGCGGCAAAGGCTTTCACGCGTCCGATATCGTTCTTATCCTGGCCGCGATCGCGTTCCTCGTGGTCGGCCTGTCCGTCATGCTGCTGGCGGTCTGAGCGCCCCAGCCCAGCCGCCCGACGAGCGGCACACCGCGGGCCAGCTAGCCCCGCTCCCCCTTCTCCGTCCGTCCGGTGATCAGCTTCTCGGCATCCTTTCGGAAGGCCGCGCGGGATGCGTCGCGGGTGTAGAACATGTGGCCGCCAGGATAGGTCGTCAGCGCCGCCCGGGACTTGCCGCCATAGGCCGGGAGCTGCCGGAGCAGCAATTCGCTCGCGAAATAGGGGGTGACGAGATCCGTCAGCCCGTGCGCGACCAGGACCCGAAGATCAGGATCGAGCGCCAGCGTCTCCTTGAGTTCGTCCATGACCTGCGGCGACGTGCGGCCGCGGCCGTAGCGCCAGTTCGGCGAGACCGAGTTGTTCAGGAGCTCGTAGCGCTGGTTCGGCACGCGCCAGCCGAGGGTGCGGGAGAGGTGGTCGACCATCGCGGTCGAGAGCGGCGCCTGCATGGCGGTCAGCACCCCGTCGCTGCCGCTCCCGCGGTCGTCGGTCGGGTCCGGGTCGAAGGTCGTCACGCCCGTATCGTAGGCCGACGCGATCTTGCCGTCCCCCCGCTGGAACTCGCGCTGGAAGGTGCCGAGGCCGATCCGGCCCGCATGCCGCCGGACGAGATCCTTGTCGAGGCCGGTCAGTTCCGCCACGCGCGCCGCGATGCGGGCGATCGCGTCCTGGTCCTGCATCCCGCGGGTGAGGTCGACCAGGTATTCGCCGCCGGCGTAGCGCTCGGCATCCGCGAGTGCCTTCCGGTCCGACACGCCGTCTCGTTCGAGCTTCGCGGCCGCGAAGGATGGGAGGCGCGTGACGAATTCCATCGGGTTGTGCCGGGGCTGGCCCAGCATGCCGAAATCGAGAACGGGCGAGAGAAGGATCACGCCGGAGAGGCCGATCCCGAGATCCTTCTGGAGCTTCTGGGCGACGAGCGGACCGCGGAACCCGCCATAGCTCTCGCCGACGAAGAATTTCGGCGAGGCGAGCCGGTCGTTGGTGCGAAGCCAACGCGCGATCGCGGCCGCGATCGAGGAGACGTCTCCGTCTACCGTGAAGTAGCGGTCCCGGATCTCATCCCGCGAGCCCGTGGCGCGGCTGTAGCCGGTCTCCACCGGATCCAGGAAAACCAGGTCCGTGAAATCGAGCCACGTCTCGAGATTCGGCACGAGCGCCGGAGATTGCGACGGGCTGATGCTCGATTGGCCGAGCGGCAGCCGCCACGGCCCCGCCACCAGCAGGTGGAGATAGGCCGACGAGGCGCCGGGCCCGCCGTTCAGGAAGAACGTCACCGGGCGCGTGGCCGGATTGGTGTCGAGGGCCGTGTAGGCGACATAGCCGAGTTCCGCCTGGACGGCGCCCTGCGGGTCGACGAGCGGCAATGCGCCGGCGGTGGCCGAGAAACGAAGCGTCCGGCCGTCCGGCAGGTCGAGCGTGTGTACGGTCGTGACGTCCGGCGGCAGCCGCCGTCCGGTTATCTCCTGGCCCGTGGCGCCCTGCTGAGGGCGGCTGGGTGGCGCGGTTTGCGCCTGCTCGGCTGGACGGGGCGATGCGGCTGGGCTCGGCTGCGCGGCAGCCGGCAAGGCGAGAAGGGCGGCCAAGCAGGCCGCCGAGACGAGCTTTCGGACCATCGCTAACTCCACTCGGCCCGAAGGTAGATGCGGGCGGCGACGTTTGCGAGGGCGATCCGGTGGGACGGTCAGCCGCGCTTGGCCCAGCGGCCCTCTTCGTCCTGCTGCCAATAGGAGAGCTCATGCCCCGCCTCGCGCAGGGCGCGGTAGGCCTGCCGCCCGCCGGCGACAGCCTCCTCGTTCGAGCCGTCCAGGAGATACATGACGCGCGAATACCCGCCGAGGTCGGAGGGTAGCGGGGCGCCCTCGACGAGGAAGAGGATCTCGGCACCGTTGCGGTTCGCCTCCTCCGTCGTCAGCAGGACCGGATGCTCCGGGGCATCGGCCTCGCGAGCGGTGCCGTGCGGCAGGAAACTCTCGTCCGCGTAGGTCCAGAGATGGTCGTCGAGGGCGGATAGGCGCTCCTCGCTCCCGACCCGGACGAGCGCGCGCCAGCCGCGCTCGCGCGACTTCTCGAGCAGGCGCGGCAGCACCGCCTCAAGCGGCTGTCGCTGCAGGTGGTAGAAGAAGATCTCGCTCACGCGCGCATGTTAATGGGTCAGGATCTCCTGGCGACCAGTCCTGCCGACCACGGAGGCGACTTCCGCATTCTCGACCCCGTCTCCGATCAGCACCGCGACGCCATGCGCGACGGCGATCGGCACGAAGACGAGGAAGATCATGAGCCAGAGAACGAGTGTCGTTGCACGCATGTCTCGTCTCCCTGGTCAAACGATGCGGAGGGCGGGGCGGGCCGGAGCCGGCTCGCCGGGGGATGGGTCGACGGCCGCGGCGGAGACGAAGTGCTCCATCCGGCCCACGAGGAAGTCGACCTTCTCGTGAAGCTCCGAGATCGCCGTCTCGGCCTTGAGGTTGACCTCGTAGTCGAGCGACGCGGCGAGCCGGTCCTTCGCCGCCTGGCGGTTCTGGCTCATCATGATCACGGGCGCCTGCAGGGCCGCGAGCATCGAGAGCAGGAGGTTCAGGAAGACGAAGGGGTACGGGTCGAAGGCGTTCCGCGCCAGGACGACGACGTTCAGGCAGGCCCAGAGGGCGAGGAAGACGCCGAAGCCGAGGATGAAGGCCCAGGAGCCGCCGATGGCCGCAACGCGGTCGGACAGGCGCTCCCCGAAGCTCTGACGCTCCTCGAAGACCTGGTTCAGGCTGCGCGCCAGATAGGTCCGGCGCGCGACGCGCTGGATGACACGCCGATCCCGCCCGGGGAGCGGCGAGACGCCAGCATAGAGGAGATGCTGGGCGAGGTAGCGAATCTCGTTGTTCATGGCTCACCTTTCGACCGGGCCGCCGAGGCCGGTCTGGTGAGCCGATCAGGCGATCAGGCGTCCAGAGCGGGCCGCGACGGCGCGGTCAATCGACTATGACTGTCGCTTGGCATGGGACGGATCGGTTCCAGTGAATGTCCGGTCGACGCGAGAACGCTTTCCGGCCGGATAGGGTTCAGATGACCGTTCGGACGCGCCCGGTCAAGCGCATTTTGCGCCTGCGAGATGTCGCAGGCGCGGCTCGAAACCCCCAGCGCAGGAGGGTTCCGGCCTGGAGCAGGCAGGAAGGGCTACCCCTCCCGACCCGGGCCGCCTTGGCCGTTCAGCTCTCGTAGTGATCCCGCACGAGCTGGTCGAGGAGGCGCACGCCCCAGCCCGAAGCCCAGGACTTGTTGGTCTCCGTCTGGGGCGCGTTCATGCCCGTGCCGGCGATGTCCAGGTGCGCCCAAGGCGTATCCTTGACATAGCGCTGGAGGAACTGCGCCGCCGTGATGGAGCCGCCGTGCCGGCCGCCCGTGTTCTTCATGTCGGCGAAGCGCGAATCGATGAGCTTGTCGTATTCGGGCGCGAGCGGCATGCGCCAGACCTTCTCGCCCGTGCTCCGGCCGGCCGCGGCCAGCCGATCGGCGAGTTCGTCGTTGTTCGAGAACAGGCCGGCATGCTCCTGCGCCAGCGCGACGATGATCGCCCCCGTCAGGGTGGCCAGGTCGATCATGAAGGCGGGCTTGAAGCGCTCCTGCACGTACCAGAGCGCGTCCGCCAGAACGAGGCGGCCTTCGGCGTCCGAATTCACCATCTCGACCGTCTGGCCGGACAGCGTCCTGATGATGTCGCCCGGGCGCTGGGCGTTGCCGTCGGGCATGTTCTCGGTGATGCCGATCACGCCGACGACATTGGCCTTGGCCTTGCGGGAAGCGAGCGCATGCATGAGGCCGACCACCGCCGCCGCGCCGGCCATGTCGCCCTTCATGTCCTCCATGCCGCCCGACGGCTTGATGGAGATGCCGCCGGAATCGAAGCAGACGCCCTTGCCGATGAAGGCAAGCGGCGCCGCGTCGGCATCGCCGCCGTTCCAGCGCATGATCGCGACCCGGCTGCCATGGCCGGAGCCCTGGCCGACCGCGAGCAGCGCCCGCATGCCGATCCGCCGCAGATCCTCCTCATCGAGGATCTCGACCTCGACGCCGAGCTTCGAGAGTGCCTGGGTCCGGCGGGCGAACTCCGCCGGGAAAAGGACGTTTGGCGGCTCGTTCACGAGGTCGCGCGCCAGGTTCACGCCGTCCGCGAGGCCCGCCCGGCGCCTGTCCGCCCGGCGGCAGGCGGAGGGCTCCGCCACCGCGAAGGTGATCCGCGTAGCCGTGTCCGGCTCGGAATCGTCCTTCTTCTTCGTCTTGTAGGTGTCGAACTTGTAGGCGCGCAGCCGTGCGCCGAGGGCGATCTCCGCCATCGCGTCGGCCGGATGGTCGAGGCCGGGCAGATCGCCGACCACCGTCGCCTGCCGGCCGCCGACCTTTCCGGCCAGCACCCCTCCGATGGCGCGCCAGTCCTGCTTCTCGCGCTCCGAGGCCGGCCCGAGGCCGATCACCACGAGGCGGTCCACCCGGTCGAGGCCCGCCGGCGCGGGAATCACGAGGGCGCTCGCCGCCTTGCCCTTGAAACGCTCGCCCGGCGCGGCCCGGCGGAGGATGTCGCCGACCGCGCCGAAACGCTCCGTGACGGATGGGCCGAGGGCGAGCGCATCGTCCGTGAAGACGACGAGGTCCCCTCCTTCCGGCTGCTCCAGAGTGCCGAAATCGATCTTGATGCTGTCCACGCGCCAGGCTCCGAAGCCGGTGACCGTTCGCCGGCCGACGATCCAGGCCGAGAGCCATACAACATGCGGCGCATCGCGCCAGAGACCGAGAGGTCTTGTCGTCGCGCCTCGGCCACATTGCCCGCAAACCGCCGAACTTGGCGGCGAAGGGACGAGGTCCGGCTTGCTAGGCCCGACGCCCCGAGCTAGCCCGGATCGATCGCCACGCCCATGCACCTCGTCGAGCGCTACATATTCCGGATCACGACAGGCGCCTTCGTGACCTGCGTCGTGGTGCTGACGGCCGTCATCTGGCTGACGCAGGCCCTGCGGCAGCTCGACGTCGTGACCGCACAAGGCCAGACGATCCTGGTCTTCCTCTCCGTCACGGGCCTCACGGTGCCGACCATCGTGGCCGTGATCGCGCCGGTCGCCCTGTTCATCGCGGTGCTCTACGCCCTCAGCCGCCTCAACGGCGACAGCGAGCTCATCATCATGAGCGCGGCCGGCATGTCGCCCTGGCGGCTCCTCCGGCCGTTCGTGGCGCTCGGCGGCCTGGTCGCGGCCGGGCTGGCGATCCTGACGATCGTGCTGATCCCGTCGAGCTTCCAGGAGATCCGGGACCTCATCACCCGCATCCGCGCCGACTTCCTGGCAAACATCGCGCAGGAGGGGCAGTTCACGACGCTGGAGAACGGCGTCACCTTCCACTACCGCGAGCGGGCGGGCGGCGCCCTTCTCGGCATCTTTCTCCAGGACCGGCGCGAGCAGGGGCGGATCACCACCTACATCGCCGAGCGGGGACAGGCGGTCGACCACAACGGCGGCTCGTATCTCGTCCTCCAGAACGGGAGCATCCACCGGCAGCGGCCGAACGCGGTGGATTCCTCGATCGTCACCTTCGAGCGCTATGCGATCGACCTTTCGGCGCTCAGCCAGGAGGCCGCCGAGGTGGTCTACAAGCCGCGCGAGCGCTCGACGGGCGACCTCCTGATGCCGGACGTGAACGAGGCGCTCTACAAGGCCCAGCCCGGGCGCTTCCGGGCAGAATTGCACGACCGGCTCTCGGCCTGGCTCTTCCCGCTTGCATCCGTGCTCATCGCCTTCGCGGCCATGGGCAACCCGCGCACGACCCGGCAGGGACGTGGCCTTGCGATCGCGGGCGCCATCGCGGCCGTCGTCGCGCTGCGGATCGCGGTCTTCGCGGCCAACAGCGCGAGCGCGCGCTCCCCGGCAGCCGTGTGGCTCGTCTACGGGCTTCCGATCGGCGCCATGCTGGCCTGCTGCGTCCTGATCGCCGGCGGGCCGCGCCTCCACGCCGCCTTGCACCATTCGGGGACCCGGCTCCGGCAGGGCCTCGACGGGCTCCTCCCCGGGCGCCTTCGCCTCGCCGGACGCGCCTGACGTGCTCCTCGGCGCAACCCTCAGCCGGTATCTGTCGGTCCGGTTCCTCAAGACGATCCTGATCGTCTTCGCGACGGTCTTCGGGCTCGTCTTCACGCTCGACCTGGTCGAGCTCATGCGCCGCGCCGGTGACACCGAGGGCGCGACGCCGGCCCTGATGGCGCGGCTGTCGCTCTACCGGACGCCGTCCATCGCCGAGCAGGTCTTCCCCTTCGCCATCCTGTTCGGATCGATGGCGACCCTCCTGCAGCTCAGCCGCAAGCTCGAGCTGGTGGTCGCGCGCGCGGCGGGCATCTCCGCCTGGCAGTTCCTGCAGCCTGGCATCCTGGTCGCGGCCGGCCTCGGCCTGCTGGCGACCTTCGTCTACAACCCCATCTCGGCGAGCCTGAAGGAGGAGGCGACCCGCCTGGAGGCCAACCTCTTCGGCCGCCGGATGAAGGCCAGCGGCTCCGACCTGTGGATCCAGCAGCGAAGCATCGACGGCCATGCCGTGATCAAGGCCGAAGGAAGCGTCGGCTCGGCCCGGACGGTCACCGGCGTCACGGCCTTCGTGTTCGACAAGCAGGGACGCTTCATGGAGCGGATCGAGGCGCCAGAGGCCTCCCTGCGCGAGGGCTACTGGGAATTCACCGACGCGAAGGTGTTCACGACCGTGGAGGAGCCGCAGGCCTACGCGAGCTACCTTCTCGCCTCCAACCTCGATCCCACGCAGATCCGGCAGCGCATCACGCCCGCGGAGGCCGTGCCGTTCTGGCAACTCTCGGAAACGATCTCGCGGCGCGAGACCGCAGGGCTCGACGCGAGCCGGTATCGGCTGCAATACGACATCTTAATCGCACGTCCGCTTCTGTTCGTTGCGATGGTGCTCGTCGCCGCGTCCGTCTCGCTCCGCTTCTTCCGCTTCGGAGGGGTGACCAAGATGGTGCTTGGCGGCGTGGCGGCAGGGTTCGCGCTGTACGTGGCAACCGAGCTCATGCGCGACCTGGGCAACGCCGGACTGGTGGGCCCATCGGTGGCGGCATGGCTGCCGGCGGTGGTCGGCAGTTTGCTCGGAAGCTTGGCTTTGTTGTACCAGGAAGATGGCTGACCCTTCCGTTCGGGCCGGTCGAGGAGTGAGGATGAGGCGTCTCAAGGGCACGGTCGCAGGGTTCGCGATCGCGGTGGCGGGCCTCCTCGCCGCCCAGCCCTCCCCTGCGCGCGCGCAGGGGACGATGAACGACCTCATCGCCGCCCGTCAGCGCTCGGCCTCGCAATCCGATTCCCGCCTGCTCGTCGACGCGCGCGAGATCATCTACAACAACGACCGGAACACCATCTCGGCGTCCGGGGACGTCGAGATGAACTATGAGGGCCGCACCCTTCAGGCGGACCGGATCACCTACGACCGGAATACCGGGCGCGTTTACGCCGAAGGCAACGTGCGGCTGACCGATACCAGCGGCGCCGTCACGACCGGCTCTCGATTCGAACTCACAGATGATTTCAAAACAGGGTTTATAGACAGTTTACGCGTCGAGCAGACCGTCCAGGATCGCGGCGAGACGCTGCGGACCCGGATGTCGGCCGCCAGGGCGGAGCGCGTCGAGGGCGAAACGACGACCTTCCTGCGTGGCACCTACACGGCCTGCGAGCCCTGCCGCGAGAACCCGGAGCGGCCGCCGCTCTGGCAGGTGAAGGCCGCGCGCATCGTCCACAACAACGAAGAGCGGACGATCTACTACGAGGACGCGAGCATCGAGTTCCTCGGCGTGCCCATCGCCGCGATCCCGTATTTCTGGACGGCCGACCCGACCGTGAAGCGGATGACGGGCTTCCTGGCCCCGCACTACATCCATTCCACGGCCCTCGGGACCGGCGTCTCCATCCCGTTCTTCTGGGACATCGCGCCCGACAAGGACCTGACGATCCAGCCGACGCTCTACTCGCGGCAGGGCGTGCTGATGCAGGGCGAGTGGCGGCAGCGGCTGCTGACCGGCTCCTACAACATCCGCGCCGCGGGGATCTTCCAGCGCGGCCAGTCGGCGTTCCTGCCGCCCCCGCTCGGCCCGGCCAACCGCGAGGGCCGCGGCATGCTGGAATCGAACGGCCGCTTCAACATCAACCCGCAATGGCAGTTCGGGTGGAGCGTCGCCCTGCTCTCGGACAAGTGGTTCCTGCAGAACTACAAGATCCGCAGCGAGACCCTCGCCTCGAACTACCTGATGCTGGAATCGACCTCGCAGGCGTTCCTGCGCGGCGTGGGCGACCGGTCGTTCTTCGACCTGCGCGGCTTCTATTGGCAGGGGCTCTCCTACGCCGACTGGCAGAAGCAGATTCCCTTCGTGACGCCCTCGCTCGACTACGAGAAGCGCGTGAACGGGCCGGACCCGATCGGGGGCGAGACGCGCTTCCAGTTCAACGTCACCCACCTGTATCGCCAGGCGGCGCAGTTCGATCCCACGAGCTTCACCAACCTGGCCTTCCCGTTCGGATCGGGGCTGACGACCGCGGGCTATCAGAGCTGCGTGGTCTTCCAGCGCGGCGTGTGCCTCGTTCGCGGCCTTTCGGGCGATTTCGCGCGCTTCTCGGGCGAGGTGTCGTGGCGCCGCGCCTTCATCGACGATGTGGGGCAGGTCTGGACGCCGTTCACCTATCTGCGCGTCGACGGCTTCCTGAACAGCCCCGACACGACGGGCTACCAGAACCCCGAGATCGCGAACTTCATCAACCCGAACCAGGAATTCCTGGGCCGCACGATGCCGGCCGTCGGCATGGAGTACCGGTATCCGCTGCTGGCGAACGACAGCGGCGGCGGCGCGCATACCCTCACGCCGATCGGGCAGGTGATCGTCCGTCCGAACGAGGCGCGGATCGGGAAGCTGCCGAACGAGGATGCGCACAGCCTCGTCTACGACGACACCGTCCTGTTCGACTGGGACAAGTTCTCGGGCTACGACCGCGCCGAAGGCGGCGTCCGGGCCAATGTCGGACTGCAATACAACTACCTTGCCCCGACCGGCTGGACCGCGAATGCGCTGATCGGCCAGTCCTACCAGCTGGCCGGGCGCAACTCCTACGCGGTGCCGGACCTCATCAATACGGGCCTCCAGTCCGGGCTCGATTCCCAGGTGTCCGACGTCGTCGGGCGCATCCAGGTCAATCCGAGTCAGAATTTCTCGTTCATCACGCGCGGGCGCTTCGACCATTCAGACTTTGCGCTGAACAGCTTCGAGACGCAGGCGATCATGAACTTCAACCCGTGGGTGCCGATCACGGGCTCGCTCACCTACGTGTATTACCGGGCCCAGCCGCTGATCGGGTTCCTGCATCGCCGCGAAGGCCTGCAGCCGGCAGCCGCCTGGAACATCACGCCGAACTGGTCGATCGGCGGCTCCGTGCTCTTCGACCTCGACCGCTACATCGACGCGCGCGAGGACTTCCTGCGCACCTACCAGGCGAACTTCGCCCGCGGCGGGCAGGCCCTCGCGAACACCACGATCTACAACCGGTCCGACCCGTTCACGATCGCGCAGGCGGGGATCAGCCTCGGCTACAAGGACGAGTGCACCACCTTCAGCATCAACTACGCGATGACGCCGCGCACTGCCGCGACGGGCGAGCGGGAGACCGACCGGACCGTCATGGTTCGCCTGGAACTGCGGACACTCGGGCAGGCGAGCTTCGCGCAGTCGCTCAACACGTCGAACACCTCGGACGGCGTCGCGAGCCGCTGATGCCGCCCAAGCGGGCCGGAGCGGCGTGAGGACATGGCACTTGCATTGACGCAGGGCGACCCGGCCGGGATCGGGCCGGAGATCGCCCTCAAGTCCTGGGCGAGCCGGGTCGAGGCCGGATTGCCGCCCTTCTTCCTCCTGTCGGATCCCGATTTTCTCCGGCAGGCTGCACGGCGGCTTGATCTGGACGTTCCCGTGCGCGCGGTGGCTCCCGAGGAAGCTGCCGCGATCTTCGGCGAGGCTCTCCCGGTCGTTCCGCTTGCGAGGCAGGTCTCGGCCGAACCCGGCCGCCCCGACCCGGGCACCGCAGCCGCCACCCTGGAATCCATCGAGGTGGCCGTCGAACTCACCAGGGTGGGCCGGGCTGAAGCGGTCGTGACCTGCCCGATCGCCAAGCACGTGCTCTACGATGCCGGGTTCCGGCATCCGGGCCACACCGAGTTCCTCGCCGCCCTTGCGGCCGAGCCGGGGGCGGAGGCCCCGCTCCCCGTCATGATGCTGTGGAGCGAGGAACTGGCCGTCGTTCCCGTGACCATCCACATCCCGCTCCGGGATGTGCCGGGGGCGCTGACGGAAGACCTGATCGTCCGGACGGCCCGGATCGTCGCGCGCGACCTACGCGAGAGGTTCGGCCTCGACCGGCCCCGGCTCGCGCTTGCGGGCCTCAACCCGCATGCCGGAGAGGCTGGTGCGATGGGCACGGAGGACCGCGACGTGGTCGCGCCGGCGATCGCGCGCTTGCAGGCGGAGGGGATCGACGCCTCGGGCCCCTGGCCGGCGGACACGATGTTCCACGCGAGGGCGCGCCGGGGCTACGATGCCGCGCTTGCGATGTACCACGACCAGGCGCTCATCCCGATCAAGACGATCGCCTTCGACGAGGGCGTGAACGTCACGCTGGGCCTGCCCTTCATCCGGACCTCCCCGGACCACGGGACGGCTTTCGACATCGCCGCCAAAGGCATCGCCCGTCCGGACAGCCTGATCGCCGCGCTTCGCCTCGCCGGGCGCCTTGCCGCTTCGAGCCGCGTCTCCACGTGAGCGAGCCCGACGATCTGCCGCCGCTGCGGGAGGTGGTGCGCCAGCATGATCTCATGCCCAAGCGCGCGCTCGGGCAGAACTTCCTCTTCGACCTGAACCTGACCGGGCGAATCGCGCGCTCTGCCGGGCCGCTCGCCGGCCACGAGATCCTGGAGGTTGGCCCCGGCCCGGGCGGCCTCACCCGGGCGCTGCTGGCGGAAGGCGCCGACCGGGTGATCGCGATCGAGCGCGATCCCCGCTGCCTTCCCGCGCTCGCGGAGATCGGTGCCCGTTATCCCGGCCGGCTCGAGGTGATCGAGGCGGATGCGCTCGAGGTCGATCCGCGCTCCCTGTTCTCGGGAGGGAAGCCCGCCCGGATCGTGGCCAACCTGCCCTACAATGTCGGCACCCCGATCCTGATACGCTGGCTGACGGTGCCGGACTGGCCGCCGCCCTGGGCCAGCGCGACGCTCATGTTCCAGCGCGAGGTAGCCGACCGCATCGTGGCCGACGAGACGCGCCGGGACGATTACGGCCGCCTCGGGGTGCTCTGCGGCTGGCGCACCCGGTCGAGGATCCTGTTCGACGTGCCGCCGCAGGCCTTCGTGCCGCCCCCGAAGGTGACGTCCGCGGTCGTCCATGTCGAGCCGCGGCCCGATCCCCTGCCCTGCTCCGTCCAGGCGCTCGAGCGCGTCACACGCGCTGCCTTCGGCCAGCGGCGCAAGATGCTGAGGCAGAGTCTGAAGGGCCTCGGGAAGGATCCCGCCGAGCTGCTCAAGGCGGCCGGTCTTCCCGGCACTGCGCGTGCGGAGGAGATCCCCGTCGCGGGGTTCGTGGCGCTCGCGAACGCGCTCGCTTGACAGGCGGGGCTGCGCTCCTCGAACTCGCCTGATTGCGCCCGAGAGCGCGGACAGGAAACGCCCATGAATCTCAGCCGCATGCTGCGCGAGCGCGCCGCTGCCGGACGGCCCGTCACGGTCGGCCTTATCGGAGCGGGCAAGTTCGGCACGATGTTCATGGCGCAGGCCCGCGTCACGGAAGGCATGCACCTCGTCGGTATCGCCGACCTGAATGTCGCCCGTGCCCGCTACCAGCTGGCCGCAGCCGGCTGGCCTGCCGAGCAATATGCCCCCGCCTCGCTCGACGAGGCCGCACGCTCCGGCGGCACGGCCGTCGTCGAGGATGCCGAGGCGCTCATCCGCCATCAGGCGATCGAGGTGATCGTCGAGGCTACGGGCGATCCGCGGACCGGGATCCGCTTCTGCCTCGCCGCGATCGAGGCGGGAAAGCACATCGTCATGGTGAACGTGGAGGCGGACGCGCTCGCGGGTCCCCTCCTGGCCAGGCGAGCCGAGCAGGCGGGCGTCGTCTATTCGCTCGCCTGGGGCGATCAGCCGGCGCTGATCTGCGAACAGGTGGACTGGGCCCGAGCGGCCGGCTTCCGCGTCGTCGCGGCCGGCAAGGGCACGCGCTACCTGCCGACCTACCACGCCTCGAACCCGGACACCGTCTGGGAGATCCTGGACCAGTATCTCAAGATCGAGGACCGAGCCTCGATCAACCCGAAGATGTTCAACTCCTTCGTCGATGGGACGAAATCGGGGATCGAGATGACGGCCGTCTGCAACGCGACCGGGCTCGCGGCGCAAACGGGCGGGCTCGCCTTCCCGCCGGCCAGCCGGTTCGAGCTCGCCGAGATCTGTAAGCCGCGGGAGAGCGGCGGCACGCTGGAGCGGGCCGGCGTCACGGAGGTGACCTCGTCGGTCTACCGCGACGGGCGCGACGTGCCCCACCATCTCGCGATGGGGACCTATGTCGTGATCGAGGCGGAGAGCGACTACGCCCGCCGCTGCTTCTCCGAATACCACATGCTGCAGGACAGCTCGGGCCGGTACGCCTCGCTCTACCGCCCGACGCACATGATCGGGCTCGAACTCGGTATTTCGATCGCCTCGGCGGCTCTGCGGTGGGAGCCGACGGGAGCCCCGACCTGCTTCAACGCCGATGTCGTGGCGACCGCCAAGCGCGACCTTTCGGCGGGAGAGGTGCTCGACGGAGAGGGCGGATTCCTGGTCTGGGGCCGGCAATGCCCCGCCCAACATTCGCTCGCCGAAGGGTACCTGCCGCTCGGACTGGCGCAGCATGTCAGGCTGCGAAACCCGATCCGGGAAGGCGACCCGCTGCGCTGGCGCGACGTCGAGATGGACGAGGACGACCTCGCCGTGCGGTTCCGGCGCGAGATGGAGCGGGAATTCGGGGACCCTGCCGCGCGGGCCGACGCGGCCTGACGCGGGAAGTCGGTCAGGTCACCGTTTCGGAGAGGAGGCCGCCGACGAAGTCGGGCAGGCCGACCTGCCTGTCCCGCTTCAGCCGCTCGGCGAAGAGGATGGCCTTCAGGCCCTCGAAGGAGGCGCCGAGATCCTCGTTGACGACCACGTAGTCGTATTCGCTCCAGCGCTCGATCTCGACCCGGGCGTTGCCGAGGCGCTTGTCGATCGTCTCGCGGGTGTCCTCGGCCCGCCGCTCGAGCCGATGCTGCAACTCGGCCATGGTGGGCGGCAGGATGAACACGGTCACGACATCCTCGCCCATGGTGGCGCGCACCTGGCGGGTCCCCTGGTAGTCGATGTCGAAGATCATGTCCCGCCCGGCAGCGAGGGCCCGCTCCACCGGCCGGCGGGGCGTGCCGTAATAGTTGCCGTGGACCTCCGCCCATTCGAGCAGGTCGTCATGGTCGCGCATGGCCAGGAAGTCGTCGACCGAGATGAAGTTGTAGTCGCGGCCCGCGATCTCGGACGGGCGCTTCTGGCGCGTCGTGACCGAGACGGAGACTTCCAGCCCGAGCTCCTTCTCCTCCCGAAGGGCACGGGTAAGGCTCGTCTTCCCGGCCCCCGACGGAGACGAGAGGATCAGGATGAGGCCGCGGCGCCCGACCTTGCCCTGCACGGTCAGCTCACCTTCTTCAGTCGCACTCATTCTACGTTCTGAACCTGCTCGCGGAACTGGTCGACAACAGCCTTGAGCTCCAGCCCGATGCGGGACAGCGACACGTCGTTCGCCTTCGAGCAGAGCGTGTTCGCCTCCCGCCCGAATTCCTGAGCCAGGAAGTCCAGCTTCCGGCCGACGGGACCATCGGCGCCGAGAAGCTCCCGGGCGGCCGCGACATGAGCTCGGAGCCTGTCGATCTCCTCGCGGATATCGGCCCGAGTCGCAAGCAGGGCCGCCTCTTGGTGCAGCCGGACGGGATCGAGGCTGCCCGTGGCGGCCAGGAGGGTTTCCACCTGCTCGGTCAGCCTGGCCTGGATCGCCTCGGGGCGGCGAGCCGGGCAGGTTTCCGCGGCGTCGACGAGCTCGCCGATCGCCTGCAGGTGACCTTCGATGACGGCCTGGAGCGCAGCGCCTTCCGCTGCGCGCGAGGTGGAAAGCGCCTTCACCATGCGGGCCGCAGCAGCCGACAGGTCGGCCCGTAGGGCGTCCTCGGCCGCGGGGTCTCCGGCGTCGTCCTCCATCTCGACGATGCCCCGGATCGACAGGAGCCCATCCAGGGAGGCGGGACGAATCTCGGCCGGGAGCTTGAGGTCGGCGATGGCACCGACCAGGGTATCGAGCGCCTCGCGGTTCACCCGGACCCGAGGGGCCGTGGCGCTCTTGGACAGCGTAAGATTGAGCTGGCACTGGCCGCGGGAGAATGCGGCCGCGATCTGCCGCCGTGCATCCTCCGCCGCTGAATCGAATCCCGGCGGCACCCTCGTGCGGACCTCGAGGCCGCGCCCGTTGACGCTTCTCACCTCCCAGGCCCAGTTCACTGACGCCGTAGTGCCAGCCTCGCGCGCGAAGCCGGTCATCGAATTGATGGCCATGATGTCCCGATGCCCGGACGGGGCTCCAGATTCAAGCGTCTCGGACGGCTGATCCGCGTCCGTACTGCCTACTGGGTCGCCGAGCCCGCGTCCGAGGCTGCGGCGCTATCCGCGTCCCGCGGCTTCCGCTTCGGCTTCGCCGCCTGCCGCTTGCGGGGCTCGGGCTTCGCCGCCTCGGCGGGCGCAAGGCCCGGGGGCGGCTGGAAGGCCGGCACGTTCTTGGCGGAGGTAAGGTCCCAGCTCTGGTTCCGCAGCGGATCCCGCGGCGTCCCCTCCGAGGCGTCGAATGCTCGCGAGGAACCAAGCCCAGCCCCCGCGATCGCGGACACCGTTCCAGTGTCGAGGGCGGCACCCCGCCCGGGGCTCGGAGCCTGGAAGTTCTCCGTCCGCCCCTCCGGCAACGCAGGCGGATCGACCCGGTCCACCTCGGTGGGCGCAGCACCGGCCGCCTCGCGCGAGCGCTCGATCTGACGCCAGCGCGCGACGTTCCGGTTGTGCTGGTCGAGCGTCTCGGCAAAGGCGTGGCCGCCCGTCCCGTCCGCCACGAAGAAGAGGTCGCGCGTCTTCAGCGGGTTTGCGACCGCCTCGAGCGCCGCCCGGCCGGGATTCGCGATCGGCCCCGGCGGCAGACCCTCGATCACATAGGTGTTGTAGGGCGTCGCGCGCTCGATTTCCGACCGCAGGATGCCCCGGCCCAGCGTGCCCTTTCCGCCCACGAGCCCGTACACGATGGTCGGGTCGGACTGCAGCTTCATCCGCTTGGAGAGCCGGTTCATGAAGACGCTGGCGACACGCGGCCGCTCATCCGCCCGCCCGGTCTCCTTCTCCACGATGGAGGCCAGGATCACGAGTTCCGGTGCCGTCTTGATCGGCAGGTCGGGCGCGCGCTTCGCCCAGGCCTTGACCAGCGCCTCGCGCGCTTCGGCCTGCATCTTGTTGATAATTTGCTGCCGCGGGGTCCCACGCTCGAAATGATACGTGTCGGGGAGGAGCGTCCCCTCGCGCGGCACCTCGTTGATGGAGCCCGTCAGCAGCTCGTTCTCGCGCAGGCGAGCCACGATCTGCTCGCTCGTCAGGCCCTCCGGCACCGTGAAGGCATGCTGGACGGCCTTCCCCTGGATCAGGGTGTCGATCGCCTGCTCGATGCTGGTTCCGGCCTTGAACTGGAACTCGCCCGCCTTCAGGACGCCCCGGCTGCGATTCAGATAGGCGCTGATCTCGAACAGGTTCGGATCCGAGATGACGCCCTCCTTCGCCAGAAGCGTGGCCATCTCCGAGGTGCCGGTGCCCTTCGGGATCAGGACGACCTTGTCCTGGGCGAGCGGTCCCACCTCCTGGACCTTCCGTTCGAACACGAGGAGGCCGAAGACGACGACGGCCGCCAGCACGAGGCCGAAGGTCGTCAGACCGCTCATCAGGGAGAGCATCCCACCCCTCGGCCGGCGCACGCGCGGCGGGGGAGGAGGCGGGGGAGCCGAAGGCTTCAGCGCCTCGTTCGGGCTCTTCGGGGCATAACGGCCGAGGCCCGACGAGTCGGGCGGCGGCGGAACGGCGGGCGTCTGAGGTGTCTTGGGTCTGCCGAACATGCGGTGCTACTTCGGCCCGCGTAAAGCGCGAGCTCCTTCGACCCTCTCCCAAACCAATATGGCGAAATGGCGTGAGAGCGAGGCGATCAACGCCATCAGGTCACGCCGCTCGCCGGAAGACAAGCGATGCGTTGGTGCCGCCGAAGCCGAAAGAGTTGGAGAGCACGGTATCGATCTGCCGCGGCTTGGCCGTGTGCGGAACGAGATCGATCGGCGTATCCACCGAGGGGTTGTCGAGGTTGAGCGTCGGAGGCGCGATCCCGTCGCGCATCGCGAGCAGCGAGAAGATCGCCTCCACGGAGCCCGCGGCCCCGAGCAGGTGACCGACAGCCGACTTCGTCGAGGACATCGCCAGCTTCCCGGCCGCGTTCCCGACCAGCCGCTCCACTGCCTTGAGCTCGATCTCGTCGCCGAGAGGCGTCGAGGTCCCGTGGGCGTTGATGTAGTCGATATCCGAGGCCTCGATGCCGGCCCGCTTGAGCGCAGCCTTCATGCACCGGTAGGCGCCATCGCCATCCTCGGACGGCGAAGTGATGTGGTAGGCGTCGCCCGAAAGTCCGTAGCCGGCGACCTCGGCGTAGATCCGTGCGCCGCGCGCCTTCGCGTGCTCGTATTCCTCGAGCACGACGATTCCCGCACCCTCGCCCATCACGAAGCCGTCCCGGTCCTTATCGTAGGGACGCGAGGCCTTGGTCGGGGCGTCGTTGAATCCCGTCGACAGGGCACGGCACGCGGCAAAGCCGGCGAGCGAGAGCCGATTGACCGGCGATTCGCTGCCGCCCGCCACCATCACGTCGGCGTCGCCGAGCGCGATGAGGCGCGACGCATCGCCAATGGCATGGGCGCCGGTCGAGCAGGCCGTGACGACCGCGTGGTTCGGGCCCTTGAGCCCGTGCGCGATCGAAACGTAACCCGATGCCAGGTTGATGATGCGGCCCGGGATGAAGAAGGGCGAGATGCGCCGCGGGCCCTTTTCAAGAAGCGTCACGGAAGCATCGTAGATGCCCCCGATACCGCCGATGCCGGAACCGATCAGTACGCCGGATGCGACCTGGTCCTCGTAGGATTGCGGATCCCAGCCGGCGTCATCGAGCGCCTGCTTGGCCGCCGCCATCGCGAAGACGATGAAAGGATCGACCTTGCGCTGGTCCTTCGGGTCCATCCAATCGTCCGGATTGTAGGCACCCTCTCCGCTGCGCGGAACCTGGCAGGCAATCTGGCAGGCGAGGTCGGAAACGTCGAAGCTATCGACGCGCGCCGCCCCGCTCTTCCCGCTCAGAAGCTGCTGCCAGGTTGGCTCAACCCCGCAGCCGAGCGGGGTCACCATTCCGATCCCAGTGACGACCACTCGCCGCATACTGACCCCCGGCTGGGCGCCGCGTCACGAAAACGCCGGCGCCCGAACGCCTTATCCCGCGTTCTTCTCGAGGAAGCGGATCGCGTCACCAACGGTCACGATCGTCTCCGCGGCATCGTCCGGAATCTCGACGTTGAATTCTTCCTCGAACGCCATGACCAGCTCGACCGTGTCGAGGCTGTCGGCGCCGAGATCGTCGATGAAGTTCGCGTTGTCGGTCACCTTCTCGGGCTCGACGCCAAGGTGTTCAACAACGATCTTCTTCAGCCGGTCAGCAATATCGCTCATCTGGTCCCCGTCTCATTTGGCCGGAAAATATCCGCTCGCCGGCGGTTTGAACCCCGGCCTCAGGATCGAACGCAACGCCGAAGCCCGCCGAGATAGTTGCCGGTGCAAACCCGCATTTTCGCCCCTGGTCAAGTCCCCGGGGGCTGCCGAGGGGGTCCCTAGCACATGCTCCCGAAGGTGACGAGGGTCGTCGAGCGCCGATCATAGGCGCGCCATGCCACCATTCACATGAAGCGTGTGACCGGTGACATAGGCGGCCTCGCCGGACGAGAGATAGACCACCGCAGCGGCGATCTCGTCGGGGCTCCCCAGGCGCCCCATCGGCACGGTGCCGAGGATCGACGCCTTCTGCGCGTCGTTCAGTTCGTCCGTCATCGGCGATTCGATGAAGCCGGGTGCGACGCAGTTGACCGTGATGTTTCGGCTGGCGACCTCTGCGGCGAGCGCCTTGGTCATGCCCACGAGGCCAGCCTTCGACGACGCGTAGTTCACCTGGCCGGGATTGCCGATCGCCCCGACGACCGAGCCGATATTGACGATTCGGCCGTAGCGGCGGCGCATCATCCCCTTCACGGCGGCGCGGGAGAGACGAAAAGCCGCCGTGAGGTTCACGGCGATCACGGTGTCCCACTCATCGTCCTTCATGCGCATGAGGAGGTTGTCGCGCGTGACCCCGGCATTGTTGACGAGGATGTCGAGCCCGCCCATCGCGGCTTCGGCCGCCGGCACCAGCGCCTCGACCGAGGCCGCATCACCGAGGTTGCAGGCCGCGACGTGAGCGCGCTCGCCGAGCGCAGCCGCCAGCTCTTCCAGCGCCGCCTGCCTCGTGCCGGACAGCGTGACGGTCGCACCGCGGGTGTGCAATGCCCGCGCAATCGACCCGCCGATCCCACCGGTCGCACCGGTCACCAGCGCCTTGCGGCCTTCCAGATCGAACATGACGCGCCTCAGGAGACGAGAAGGGGACGAACGGCGTCGAGATCGCCGGGCTGGCCGAACGGAGCCGCCTTGGCGCCCGACGCGATGCGCTTGACGAGGCCGGTGAGGACCTTGCCGGCCCCGACCTCGACGAAGATGTCCACGCCGTCGCGCGCCATCCGGTCGACGCTCTCGCGCCAGCGAACCGTTCCGGTGACCTGACGCACCAGCGCATCCCGGATGTCCTCCGGGCCCGTGATGGGCGCCGCCTCGATATTGGCCACCACGGGCACCACCGGGGCCGCGATGGTCACCCCGGCGAGGGCCTCGCGCATGGCTTCGGCGGCGGGCGCCATCAGGGCGCAATGGAAGGGCGCGGAGACGGGCAGCATCACGGCGCGACGGGCTCCCCGGCCCTGCGCGATCGTGACGGCCCGCTGCACCGCGGCCGCGTGGCCCGAGACGACTACCTGGCCGGGCCCGTTATCGTTGGCGACGTCGCAGACTTCGCCCTGGGCCGCCTCGCGCGCGATCTCCTCGACAGGCTCGCGATCGAGGCCGAGCAGCGCCGCCATGGCGCCCTGTCCGACGGGGACGGCCTTCTGCATCGCATTGCCGCGGATTCGGAGGAGTCGGGCCGCGTCGGCGACGCTCAGGCAGCCGGCCGCGACGAGCGCCGAATACTCGCCGAGCGAATGGCCGGCCACGAACGCGACGTCACGATGCAGGTCGAGCCCGAGTTCCGATTGCAGCACGCGGAAAGCCGCGACGCTCACCGCCATCAGGGCGGGCTGGGCATTCGCTGTCAGGTTGATCTCTTCGGCCGGGCCGTCCCGCATCAGTCCGGACAAGTCTTGGCCCAGCGTGTCGTCGACTTCCTGAAAGATCGCGCGGGCCGCAGGAAAGCTCTCGGCGAGCGCCTGCCCCATTCCGACGCCCTGGCTGCCCTGCCCCGGGAAGATGAGTGCTCGCATACCTATCGTTTCCGCCCTGAAATGGCGCGCGAGGTCGCACCGCACGTCGCGCAGAGTCAAGCGTCGTCGCGTTACGGTTGCGATCTGCAGCGCCACAACACCGCGTTGCCCGCTGTGACTTCTGCCAAATCCCCGACCGGCCGACCCGCCCCGATCTTCCTCAGATCGGAGGTTAGGTCATGTCCAACAAGTCTTTCCTCACACTCGCAGTTGGAGCGGCAGCCCTTGTCGCGACCTCGCTCGCCACGGTGGAGACCGCCTCGGCCCGGGGCGGCGGTTTTCACGGCGGTGGGTTCGGCGGCGGCTTCCATGGGGGCGGTCTAGGCGGCTTCCACGCCGGCGGGTTCGGCGGTTTCCACGGCGGCGGGTTTGCGCCCGGATTGCGTGGCGGTGCTTTCGCCCCCCGTTTCGGACACGATTTCCATGGCCGCGGCTTCCGGCGCGGGCTCGGCTTCGCCGGGGCGGGGCTGGCGCTCGGAGCCTTGGCGTATCCGTTCTACGACGGCTACGGCTACGGCGATTACTATGGCTCGAACTGCTATATCGAGCCTCGGCGAGCTCCGGGACCTCACGGCTGGACGATCCAGGATTACCACGTCTGCTACTGAGATCGGCTGTCGCGCCTGTTTCTCTTGCGATTGCGAGCGGGACGCGCTATCTCTCCGCGATCCCCATTAGGCTTGAAGCGCAAGGAGCCGCCGCATGGCGCGCGTCACCGTCGAGGATTGCATCGACAAGGTCGAGAACCGCTTCGAGCTGGTGCTGCTTGCCAGCCACCGGGCTCGAATGATCTCGCAGGGCGCCCCGCTGACGATCGACCGCGACCGCGACAAGAACCCTGTCGTGGCGCTGCGGGAGATCGCCGAGGAGACGATCACGCCGGACGACCTGAAGGAGCAGCTGATCCACTCGCTCCAGAAGTACGTCGAGGTGGACGAGCCGGAGGCCGAGGCCGTGCCGATGATCAGCGGCACGACCGTCCTGGCACCGTCCTCCGCCGTCGACGACTCGGAGATCCAGTTCGACAAGATGAGCGAAGAGGATCTCCTTCGCGGCCTCGAAGGCCTGGTGCCTCCGGCCGAGACGGAGGAAGACGAGGGCTGAGCGTTCCCGCTCGGCTCCGGTTGCGAAGCCCGGCCGTCTGGTCGGGCTTTTCTGTTTCAGAATGTCGGTTTCCGGCGATCCCGCCGCACCGCATTCAACGCGCTTGCAAAGACGCCCGGCGCTGACCGATATCGATTCCATGCAACCCGTGGTGAGGCCCTGATCCCGCGATGATGCGGCAGTTCGAGCTCGTCGAGCGGGTGAAGCGCTACGACCCGTCCGCGGACGAGGCTCTCCTCAACCGGGCCTACGTCTATGCCATGGTCGCCCACGGCAACCAGAAGCGGGCCTCGGGCGATCCGTTCGTCGCACATCCGCTCGAGGTCGCTGCCATCCTGACGGACCTCAGGCTGGACGCGGCGACCATCGTGGCGGCGGTCCTGCACGATACGATCGAGGACACCGGCGCCACGCTCGACGAGATCAACCGGCTCTTCGGCCCGGAGATCGGCTCGCTGGTCGACGGCCTGACCAAGCTGAAGAAGCTGGACCTCGTCTCGAAACAGGCCGCGCAGGGCGAGAACTTCCGCAAGCTCCTGCTCGCCATCGCGGCCGACCTGCGCGTGCTCCTCGTCAAGCTCGCCGACCGACTGCACAACATGCGCACCCTCGGCTTCATGCCGGCCGAGAAGCGCCGGCGGATCGCGGAGGAGACGCTCGAGATCTATGCGCCGCTGGCCGGCCGCATGGGCATCCAGGAGATCCGCGACGAGCTCGAGGAGCTCGCCTTCAAGAACCTCAATCCCGAGGCCTACGAGACGATCAGCAGGCGGCTGAAGGATCTTACCGACCGGAATCACGGCTTGGTCGACGAGATCGAGAGCGCGCTGAAGGAGAAGCTGGCCGCGAAGGGTCTCGAGGCCAAGGTGTTCGGCCGGCAGAAGCGGGTCTATTCCGTGTGGCGGAAGATGGAGCGCAAGTCGCTCGCCTTCGAGCAGCTCTCGGACGTCTACGGCTTCCGCATCCTCGTCGGGACCCCCGGCGATTGCTACCAGGCGCTCGGCATCGTCCACACGGCCTGGCCGATGGTGCCGGGGCGCTTCAAGGACTACATCTCGACCCCGAAGCAGAACGACTACCGCTCTCTCCACACCACCGTCATCGGGCCGCAATCGCAGCGCGTCGAGTTGCAGATCCGGACGCAGGAGATGGACGAGATCGCCGAGTACGGCATCGCGGCGCACCCACTCTACAAGGAAGGCAAGACGGCCGGCGCCCAGCTCGGCGCGGAGAGCCGCGCCTATCAGTGGCTTCGCCGGACCGTGGACCTCCTGGCGGAGGGCGACAGCCCGGAGGAATTCCTCGAGCACACGAAGCTCGAGCTGTTCCACGACCAGGTCTTCTGCTTCACCCCGAAGGGCCGGCTGATCGCCCTCCCCCGCGGCGCGACCGCGATCGACTTCGCCTATGCGGTCCACACCGATGTCGGCAACTCGGCCGTGGGCGCGAAGATCAACGGCCGCATGTCGCCGCTGTTCAACGAGCTGCAGAACGGCGACGAGGTCGAGATCGTCCGGGCCGACGGGCAATTGCCTCCCCCGGCCTGGGAGGGGCTGGTCGCGACCGGAAAGGCCCGTGCCGCCATCCGGCGTGCGACCCGGGCTTCCGTGCGCCGGCAATATGCCGGGCTCGGGCGGCAGATCCTGGAGCGCGCCTTCCAGCGCGCCGGGAAGGCCTTCTCGGACGACAAGCTCAAGGGCGCCCTGCCCCGGCTCGCCCGGACCTCAATCGAGGACGTCCTGTCGGCCGTCGGGCGCGGGGAGATGTTCTCAGGCGACGTCGTTCGCGGCGTCTATCCCGACTACAAGGAGGAGCGGCGGGCCGGGAGCGAACGCGACGAGGCGCGAGCCAGCCGCTCGGGCCAGAACGGCGCCGGTGGCCCCTCGGCCAACGCGATCCCTATCCGGGGCATCGAATCGGACCTGCCGATCCGCTTCGCCCCGAATGGCGGCGCGGTGCCGGGCGATCGCATCGTCGGCATCCTGACGAAGGGCGAAGGCGTCACGATCTACCCGATCCAGAGCCCCGCCCTGGCGGCGTTCGACAATGACCCCGAAAGCTGGATCGACGTCCGCTGGGACGTGGAGCCCGGCGAGGAACGGCGCTTCCCGAGCAGGCTCGCGCTTCAGTCCATCAACGAGCCGGGCAGCCTCGCGACGATCGCGCAGGTCATCGCGGACCATAACGGCAACATCGACAACGTCTCGATGAAACGCCGCACGCCCGACTTCACCGAGGTCACCATCGACCTCACCGTGTTCGACCTGAAGCACCTCAATGCGATCATCTCGGAGCTTCGGGCCAAGCCGGCGGTCAGCAAGGTCGAGCGCGTTCTCTCCTGAGCCCCGTCAGGCCGCGCCGTAGAGCGCGGCGTTCTCCTGCCGCAGCACGTTCTTCTGGACCTTGCCCATCGTGTTGCGGGGAAGGTCGTCGACGAAGATCACGCGCTTGGGCAGCTTGAACTTGGCGAGCCGCCCCTCGAGGGCCGCGTGCACGGCCGCCTCGTCGATCGCGGCGTCCTTGTCCTTCACCACGACGGCCGTGACGCCCTCGCCGAAATCGGGATGGGGCAAGCCGATGACGGCGCTCTCGACCACGCCCGGCAGGAGGTCGATCTCGGTCTCGACCTCCTTCGGGTAGACGTTGAAGCCGCCCGTGATGATCAGGTCCTTGCCGCGCCCGACGATGTGGACATAGCCCGCCTCGTCGATCTTCCCGAGATCGCCCGTGATGAAGAAGCCGTCCGGCTTGATCTCGGCCGCCGTCTTCTCCGGCATGCGCCAGTAGCCCTTGAAGACGTTGGGGCCGCGCACTTCGATCATGCCGACCTCGCCGGCCGCGAGCTCCTGGCCCGAATCCGGGTCCACGACGCGGATCTCCACCTCGGGCAGCGGGAACCCGACCGTGCCGGCGATGCGGTCGCCCTCATAGGGGTTGGACGTGTTCATGCCCGTCTCAGTCATGCCGTAGCGCTCGAGGATGGCGTGACCGGTCTTGTCCCGCCACTCGCGATGGGTCTCCGCAAGGAGCGGCGCGGAGCCCGACACGAACAGGCGCATATGCGCCGTGGCCTCCTGGGTGAGCCCCGGATGCCTGAGCAGGCGCGTGTAGAAGGTCGGCACGCCCATCATGGCGGTCGCGCGCGGCATCAGCCGCATGATCTCGTCCGGGTCGAAGCGCGGGCAGAAGATCATGGACGCGTCGGAGATGAAGGTCACGTTCGACGCCACGAACAGCCCGTGCGTGTGGTAGATGGGCAGCGCGTGCAAGAGCACGTCCTCGGACGTGAAGCGCCAGTAATCCTTCAGGGTCAGGGCGTTCGAGACGAGGTTGCCATGGGTCAGCATGGCGCCCTTCGACCGGCCCGTCGTGCCCGACGTGTAGAGGATGGCTGCAAGGTCGTCCTCGCCGACGATGGCCGTCGGGAAGGCGCGGGAATCACCCTCGGCCAGGTCGACGATCGAGCCCTTTCCGTCCCGGTCCAGCGTCTCGAGCGCTGCGCCGGCGCGCTCCGCGACCGGCGCGAGGCCTTCGCGCATCTTGGGATCGCACACGACGAGGGCCGGCTCGGCATCGCCGATGAAATATTCGAGTTCGGCCAGCGTGTAGGCCGTGTTCAGCGGCAGGTAGACGGCCCCGGCCCGCAGGCAGGCCAAGTAGAGGATCACGGCCTCGACCGACTTCTCGACCTGCACGGCGACGCGATCGCCGGGCTTCACGCCGCGGTCGACGAGCGCGTTGGCGAAGCGCCCGGAGCCGAGGATCAGGTCCTCGTAGGTGTAGCGGCGGCCCGCACTCGTCTCGATGGCGACCTTGGCCGTATCGGCGACCGCATCGGAAATCCGCTGGAAAAGATTGGCGTTCATGAGCCGGCTATCGCCTCGTCGTCCCTTCGCGGCGCCGGGAAAAGGGCGCGGCGCGCATAGGGCTTTACTGGGGTGGGGTCGCATCGCGCAAGGAACTCCGATCGCGAGAAGCCTTCAAGCGCTGGAACAGCTTGGCATCGGGCGATTTGACTCGCGCCATGGCCAAGCTTGCCGCCTATCGCGCGAAGCGGGATTTCGAGAAGACGCCGGAGCCGGAGGGGGATCCGGGCGATACCGGCGGCTTCTCCTTCGTCATCCAGAAACATGCCGCCACGCGCCTCCACTACGACCTGAGGCTCGAGCTCGACGGCGTCATGCTGAGCTGGGCGGTGACCAAGGGTCCAAGCCTCATCCCGGGCGAGAAGCGGCTCGCGGTCCATGTCGAGGACCACCCCATCGCCTACAACACCTTCGAAGGCACGATCCCGAAGGGGCAGTATGGCGGCGGCACGGTCCTCATCTGGGACCGTGGCCGTTGGGAGCCGGAAGGAGACCCGCGCAAGGGGATGGCCAAGGGCCATCTCGATTTCCGGCTCGACGGCGAGAAGCTGCACGGACGCTTCCACCTCGTGCGGCTGAAGCCCAGGCCGCGCGAGAAGCAGGAGGCCTGGCTCCTCATCAAGTCGGACGACGACTTTGCACGCGGTGCCGCCGACCCCGACATCCTGGAGGAGATGCCGCTCTCCGTCGTGACGGGCCGAACGCTCGACGAGATCGCGAACGACAAGGGCAGCGCCGTCTGGAACTCCAATCGCGGCATGGCGGCCGAGGAGCGCGAGGCCAAGAAGGCGGCCGCGGCCCCTACTCGGAAAAGGAAGGCGGCGGCGAAGGCCAAGCCCGCGGGGGACACGGCTGCTGCGCTGCCGGACCCGAACGGGCCGCCAAGCCCGGATATCGGAAAGCTCGCGAGGGGAGGCACGAAGGCCGCGATGCCCGAGGCCATCGCGCCCTGCCTCGCGACGCTCGCTGCGGACGTGCCTCGCGGGCCGAACTGGATCCACGAGATCAAGTGGGACGGCTATCGGCTGATGGCGTTCAAGTCTGGTGAATCGACCCGCATCCTGACCCGGCGCGGCCACGACTGGACGGCCCGTTTTCCGGGGATTGCCGATGCCGTGAGCGCGCTGCCCGTGAAGACCGCGATCCTCGACGGCGAGGCGGTGGTCGAGGACCAGAACGGGCTGCCGGACTTCTCCGCCCTGCAGAACGCACTGTCCGACGAGCATGGGAAGGCCGCCAGGAACGCGGTCCTCTACGCCTTCGACCTCCTCTACCTGGACGGCTACGACCTTCGCGGCCTGCCGCTGGAGGAGCGCAAGGCGCGGCTCTCCGCGCTCGTGCCCGTCCGAAAGGACGGCGTCCTGCGCTTCAGCGAGCACATGGAGGCCGACGGGGCCGCCATGGTGAAGAGCGCCTGCCAGCTCGGCCTCGAGGGCGTGATCTCCAAGCGCCGCGACCGGCCCTACCGGTCCGGGCGCGGCGAGGACTGGCTGAAGATCAAGTGCACCGAGCGCCAGGAATTCGTGGTCGCCGGCTATGTGCCGTCCACCGTCTCGAGCACCGCGGTCGGCTCGCTCGTGCTCGGCTACTACGAGGGCGGGGAGCTGAAGCATGCCGGCAAGACCGGAACGGGGTTCACGGCGGAATCGGCTCGGCAGATCTTCCGAAAACTCAAGGACTTGAAGCGACCAACCTCGCCCTTCGCGTCAAAGCTCTCGGCGGCGGAGCGACGGGGGGTAGCCTGGGTCGAGCCGAAGCTCGTAGCCGAGGTCGAGTTCCGCGGCTGGACGGCGGATCGACGGCTGCGGCACGCCGCCTTCAAGGGCCTCAGAGACGACAAGACCGCCGAGGAGGTCATGCTCGAGCTGCCGAAGGGCGAGCCGCCCGCCGCGGCGCCACCGAAACGCTCCGCCTCCCTCCGATCACGCGGCGGGAGCGAGGTCGCCGGCGTCGCGCTCACCCATGCGGACCGCGTCCTCTGGGAGGAAGGTATCACCAAGCTCGACCTCGCCCGCTTCTATGAGGGGATCGCCGACTGGATCCTGCCGCATGTCGCCGGGCGCCCGCTCTCGTTGGTTCGCTGCCCGAACGGCGCCGAGAAGGGCTGCTTCTTCCAGAAGCATTCCTGGGCCGGACTCGGGGACGACATCCGCCGTGAGACCGTCCGTGACGAGGACGGCGAGGAGGAGGTCCTCTACATCGAGGACATCCGCGGCATCGTCTCCCTGGTCCAGGCGAGCGTGCTCGAGATCCACCCCTGGGGGGCGAGGATCGAGGACGTGGACCGGCCGGACCGCATCACGATGGACCTCGATCCCGGGCCCGACGTCGCGTGGCCGGACGTGATCGCGGGAGCCAAGGACATCCGCGAGAGGCTCAAGGCCGTCGGGCTGGAAAGCTTCGTCAAGACGACCGGCGGCAAGGGGCTGCACGTGGTGATCCCCCTCACCCCGAAGGCGGATTGGACGGAGGTGAAGACCTTCGCCCAGGCGCTCGCCCTCGCCATGGAGGCGGATTCGCCCGACCGCTACATCGCGAAGGCGTCGAAACAGGCCCGGAAGGGGCTGATCTATGTCGATTACCTGCGCAACGGCCGCGGTGCGACGGCCATCGCGGCCTATTCCACCCGCGCCCGGCCGGGAGCCCCGGTCTCGGTCCCGCTCGCATGGTCCGAGCTGTCGCCCGATCTCGCGCCTAACGGTCTGACCATTTCCAATCTCGGGGAGAGGCTGTCGAAGCTGAAGCGCGATCCCTGGGCCGAGATGTCCAGGGTCGACCAGGTCCTGCCGGCAATCGGAAAGCCGCGTCGCGCCCGCAAACGAGCGGCTTGAGCCCCGCAGCAGGCCCTTTGCCGTGGCTCGAACAGGCCGCGGCGTCGCAGTGGGGTCCGCCGGCCCGCGCCGGAACTCCGTCAGATTGGGGACGTTCACCCTTGCAACTACGGTGATTCAGAAGGTTCGCATATGGCCAAGGTAGTGGCAGATCAGCGTGCGCGGCAGGGCGGCCCGGGGCGCCCGGTTCTCATCGTGCTCGTCGCAAGCCTCGTGCTTCTCGGGATCTACATGGTGTCCATGATGAGCTGGTCGGGCTCCACCTCGCCGACTAGCCCGCAGCAGACGTCGGCCCAGCAGACGAACAACAGCGCGAGCTCCGCGAACACCTCCGGGGTTCCGACCGAAAATCCCGCCTACCCCTCGCCTGCGGCGCCCGCAGCGGGTACGACTGGCAGCACGACGCCGCGGTAATCGCCGCGGCAGCGCGCGCCTCCGGTCCTCGCGGCCGGAGGTTCCTTTGACCGGTCAAGACGAGTTTTGCTCCTGCTTCGTTGGTTAGTTCTCGCAGCAATGCTCGCCGCGGCCGGTCCGGCCGCGGCTCAAGCCGTTTCTGCGCCCGCTCCTCAGACCGAGGCCGCTCCTTCCACGCCGGCACAGCCGCCACCTCCGCAGGATGCCGGCGGACAAGGCGCATCTCCCGGTGAGCGCGTCCGGGCCAGCCTGGAGGCGGCTCGGGCGGAGCTGGCCCAGCTGCAGGCAGCCCTGCGGCGCGGTGACTTGTCCCAGACGGAGCTCCAGGACCTGCGGGCCCGGATCGATCCAATCGCGGAACGGCTCCGCGAGATCGTCGCCAACGTCGCCCCGTACGTCGAGTCTGCCAAGAACCTCCTCGAACAGCTGGGGCCTAAGCCGAAGGACGGCGGCACCGAGGGTCCGGAGGTTACGAGAGAGCGCGCCGAACGTGAGGCCGCCCTGTCGCGGACGGATGAGATCCAGCGCGTCGCCCGCTCGCTGCTCGGCCAGGCGGATCAGCTCGCCACCTCCATCAGCGACAGGCGAAAGACCGCCTTCACCAATGCGCTGTTCGAACGCAGCTACAGCCTGTTCAGCCCGGAGCTCTGGGTCTCCGCCACGACTTCGTTCCCTCGCGACCTGAAGGCCCTTCAGATCGTCGTGCAGGACGCCGCATCGCGGTTCGAGGGCCGCTCGTCGCCCGCAACGCTGACCTTGCTGGGGCTGGCGATCGGCGCGGCCGTTGCCCTTCATGTCGCGCGTCGTCACCTCGCGCCACGGCTGATACGACGCTCGGAGGCCGCCACCGAGGTGGGTCGCCGGCGCAAGGTCAGATCCGCCTTCGGCGTTCTCCTGCTCGAAGCGGTTCCGGCCGCCGCGGGCAGCTTCATCGTCTACCAGCTGCTGGTTACGGCGGATCTCTTCCCCTACCGGCTCTATCCCGTGCTGGCGGCCCTGTTGGCGGGGCTCGCCTTCGTGGCCTTCGTCCGCGCCGCGGCGGACGCCATTCTGGCCCCCGATCGTCCCGCCTGGCGGGTTGCACCGATGAACGACGGGCCGGCGAACTGGACCGCGACCTTCGCGGTCGCATTCGCCACGACCGTGGTGACCGGCAAGGTGCTGGACGCCCTGAACAAAGCCATCGCGGCCGGGCTCCCGCTCACCATCGCCACCCGGGCGGTGGTCGTCCTGGTCGCGGCGGGCATCGTGGCCGAGTTGCTTCGCCGCTTCGCGGTCAGGACCGAGACGGACGAGAGTTGCCTGGGGCCCTACGTCCCGACGGAGCCGGCCCTGGCAGGCCCCGCACGCCTGCTCGGCTGGGCCGTCATAGGCGCCGTCGCGATCGCTCTCCTCGGCGGCTACGTCGCCCTGGCGTCCTTCCTCATCGACCAGATCGCTTGGATCGGCTCGCTCGCCGTCCTCCTGTACCTCGGCGTTGCGCTGACAGACGAGTTCCTGGGCGAGACCCTCCGCAGCCAGAGCCGCGTTTCCACGACCCTGCAGGCCAATCTCGGCCTTCGGCGCAAGGCTCTCGAACAGCTCGGCACCCTCGCGGCCGGCCTCGCCCGCCTGGTGCTGTTCCTGGTGGTCGCCCTCCTGGCCCTCGCGCCTTGGGGAGTCGAATCCGGCGACTTCACCTCGAACCTCCGGGCCGCCTTCTTCGGCTTCCAGGTCGGCGACGTCACGATCTCGCTTTCGACCCTGTTCGGGGCATTGCTCCTGTTCGTCGGGGTGATCGGCGCGAGCCGCATCATCCAGCGCTGGCTCGCGAACACCTTCCTGCCGACCACCGAGCTCGATGCGGGGCTGCGCAACTCCATTCAGACGGCCACCGGATATATCGGCTTCTTCGGCGCGGCGGCGCTGGCGCTGTCCTATCTCGGCCTCGGCCTCGACAAGATCGCGATCGTGGCCGGCGCGCTGTCGGTCGGTATCGGCTTCGGCCTCCAGTCGATCGTGAACAACTTCGTCTCCGGCCTCATCCTGCTCTGGGAACGCCCGATCCGGGTCGGCGACCTCGTGGTGGTCGGCGACGGCGAGGGCTATGTCCGGCGCATCAGCGTGCGGGCGACGGAGATCGAGACCTACGACAGGTCGAGCGTCATCATCCCGAACTCGAACCTGATCTCCGGCATCGTGAAGAACCGGGTCCGCGGCGACCGGACCGGGCGGATCATCATCTCCATCGGGATCGGGCGCGAGAAGGACCCGACCCGCACGGCGGAGCTCCTGATCGAGCAGGCGAGCCGGCATGGCGACGTCCTCCACGAACCGCCGCCGCGGGTGCTGTTCAAGGCGATCGGAGGGTCATCGCTCGACCTCGATCTCGTGTGCTTCGTCGACGACGTCACCAAGCAGGGCCGCGTCCAGAGCGACCTGAACTTCGCGGTGTTCAAGGCTCTCGTCGCGGAGGGCATCATCCCGATGCCGGGTCCCGCGATCACGAACATCGCCGGGCTGGAACAGGTCCAGGCGGCGCTCCAGCACATCGCGGACGCGATCGCGGCCGAGCAGCGCAAATCCGGCCCGCCTCCACGCGAGGGCGGCGACAAGGGGTCGCCGCGCAAGGACCGGCGGGAGGATCGCTCCGGCGCCGAGCCGGCGCGAGGTCCGGCCCCGGCCTGACCGGGCTCAGGGCCTCAGGCCGGGAGGAAGAGGCGGCGCCTCGTTCATCAGCGTGATGGTCACGCGCCGGTTCGCGGCGAGGTACGGGTTGTCCGGGAACATGGGCTCGACATCGGCCTTGCCGGCAACGCTCGCGAATCGGTCGTCCGGCACGCCGCTCGAGGCGAGGACCTCGCGCACCACCGTCGCCCGCCCGGCCGACAGGTCCCAGGCGGGCCCTTCGGGCCGCTGGCCGGGACGGTTCGTCGCCGTATGGCCCGTGATGGAAACCCGATGGTTCACCCGCCGGAGGGTCGGTGCGATGTGCTCGAGAATGCGCCGGGTCCGGTCGTAGGGCTGGGTCGACCCGACCCCGAACATCGAGCGGCCGTCCTGGTCGATCAGGGACAGGTTCATCCCGTCCGTCGTGTCCTCGATGATGATGTTCTTGGAAAGCTCCGCCACGTCCGGAAGGTCCTGAAGCGCCTGGCGAAGTGCCGCCGCGGCCTGCGAGAAACCGGCCCCCGTGAGGTCGCGATTGGCCGGGTCGAGATCCATCTGCCCCGGTCGCGGCCTGTCGGTCGCGTGCTCGGGCGGCACCTTCTGCAGGTTCCGCACATGGGCCTTCACAGGGATCCCATCCTGCTCGACGATGCCCGCGTAGCGGCTCTCCTTGATCACGCCGAAGGCGTCGCGCATCGAGCCGGCAACCAGCTGGAGCTTCTTCTGGTCCTGCGTGGAATAGGCGGCGATCATCACGAAGAAGCTCATGAGGAGCGCCATGAGGTCGGCGAAGGTCACGAACCAGCCGTGACCGCCGTGGGCTCCGCCCTTCTTTCGCCGCGCCACCTCTCAGCCTCGCTCAGACCGCCTCGGCGAACTCGGCGCGGTGGTGCTCCGGCAGGTAGGCGACCAGCATCTCCTTGACCACGGCGGGGCTCTTGGAATCCCGGAGCAGCAGGACGCCGTCGATGATGAGGGAGCGGGAGATGTCCTCCTCCTCCATCTTCACGTGCAGCTTGTCGGCCAGGGGAAGGCAGAACAGGTTCGCGATCACCGCCCCGTAGAGGGTGGCGAGCAGGGCGGTCGCCATGGCGGGGCCGAGCTTTGAAGGATCCGACATGTTCGCGAACATGGTCACCATGCCCAGGATGGTGCCGATCATGCCCCAGGCCGGGGCGCAGTCGCCGTAGGCGCGATAGACCTTCGAGCCTTCGTCCAGCCGCATCAGGAAGTTGTCGCGGTCCTTCTCCATCGTGTCGCGGATGAAGTCCTTGTCGTAGCCGTCGACGAGGTAGCGCACGCCCTGCGCCAGGAACGGGTCCCTGATCGCCACGGATTCGAGCGCCATCGGGCCGCCCTTGCGCATCAGGTCGGCGATCTTCGTGAATTCCTCGATGAGGTCGCGCGGATGCATGGTGCGCGTGCCGAACGCGACCTTGATGCCCATGGGGAGCCCATGCGCGATGACCGAGAACGGGAAGCGGGTCATCGTGGCGGCGGTCGCGCCGCCCAGGATCACAATGACGGCGTGCTTGTCGTAGTAGGCGGCGAAGTTGCCGCCATCGATCATGATGAGGCCGACGACGACACCGATGCCCCCCAGCAGCCCGAGTCCGGTTGCGATATCCATGTGCTCTCGTGGCGCCCCGCCGGCTCGGGCACACCTGAGGCCCTCTGCCGGGCAAAGCTAAGTTCCCGCCCTGAATTTAGGGTTAAGCGAAGGTTCCGCCCGCGAAACAGACGCTGCCGGGGCCACGACATCCTCCTGAAATGCCACACCCCGAACTATCCGGACATAGGCGTGCAGCTTCCGGCTGACGGGGCGGCTTGGCCTATGGTAGTCGTACCGTAAGCGGGACGACATCTGCGGAGATCAATCCGCTCCGGGCCACGGCCAAAGTGCATCGTGGTTACACCGGAGCATTGGGGGAGCTACGGGCCGTGTTGACCGAAGACTTGGCCGGCGGCTGGTTCGACCTGCCGCTCGCATCCGCCAAGCCGTTGCGTCAGATCGAAATCGATCTTGATTCGGCCGAGAGCGTACGGATTCCCGATGCTCACCTGATGTTTCAGGGTGAGTACAGCCGGGAGGGGTTCGACCTCGTCATAGAGAACGAGACGTCCCGCCTTCTGATCAGCGACTACTTCCGGGCAGCGAAACGTCCTACCCTGGAGGGGCCCGATGGCGCCTTCCTGACGGGCGACGTCGTCGCCGCGCTGGCGATCTCGGAAGACGGGCTTCGCTACGCCCAGGCCACCCCCCCGGCACCGCAGGCCGCCATCGGACGGGTCGAGACGGTCACGGGCCAGGCGACCGTCATCCGCAACGGCACCCCCGTCGTCGTCAACCAGGGCGACCTGGTCTTCAAGGGCGACGTCGTCCAGACGGATCGGGGATCCTCGCTGGGCATCACCTTCATCGACGGATCGACGTTCAGCCTGGGCGCGGGCGCCCGGATGGTGCTGAACGACATGGTGTACCAGGCCGGAGGAGCGCAGAACTCCGCGCTGCTCAACATCGTCCAGGGTTCCGTCACCTTCCTGGCAGGCCAGATCGCCAAGAGCGGCGAGATGCGCGTCGGCACGCCCGTCGCCACGATGGGCATCCGCGGCACGCTCGTTAAGGCGGATATCGACGCCAATAACGGCACCACGAGCTTCGCCGTCATCCAGGAATCCGACGGCCGGGTCGGGTCCTTCGTCCTCCGGAACCAGGCGGGCGACATCATCGCCACGATCTCGCAGGCGGGCCAGGTCACGACCGTCTCCCCGAGCGGCACGGTGTCGGTGCAGCAGCTGTCACCGGCCGAGATGCAGGACCATGCGCTCGCGGCCGCCATCGTCTACCAGATCGCGGCGATCAGCGCGGCGAACCCGCTGCTGCCGGGCATGACGGGTCCGGGCGGGCCGGCGCCCGGTGGTGGTGGCGGCGGTGGCGGGGGCTCGAGCGACCCGGGCAACGGATCGGCCACGCCTCCCCTCGCGGGGCTCCAGGGATCGGGCGGCCTGGTGACCCCGTTCTCGCTGGCGAGCGCGGATGCCCCCTTCACGCCGGTCCCGACCGTAACCGTCCAGGCCATCGGGTTTGGAGGTGGCGGCGGCGGCTCGTCGTCCGGCGCCCAGACGGAGGCTTCCGCGCGGGTCGTCACCCTGGCCAAGGCCGGCCGGGCGCAGGACGCGGGCGACTTCGTGGCCGTCACGGGCGACCGGACGGCGGTTACGGGAGAGTGGGGCACGCTCTTCATCAACCCCGACGGCAGCTACAGCTACGTGGCGGACCGGGCAGCCCCCCTGCCGCAGGGTGCGGTCGGGCAGGACGTCTTCACCTATCAGCTCGGCAGCGGCGCCGATGCCGAACTGGTGACGCTCGACTTCACGGTGACCGGCGTCAACGACGCCCCGCAGCTGGCCAATTTCGAAATCAGCCTTCCGGAACAGGGCAGCGCGGGGAGCAGCTCTTCGGGCGCGGGGACCATCGGCAGCGTTCTCGACAACGCCAATGATCCGGACACCGGCGACACGCTGGCGGTGACCGATGCCCGCAGCGCGGGGGGGAACGGGTCCGGGCTCGTCAACGGGCAGTTCGTGGCGGTGGGCACCTACGGCACGCTCACCATGAACCCCGACGGCACCTTCACCTACACGGCGAACGCCGCGGCCGCGCGGGCTCTCGGCAGCGGCGAGGTCGGCCGCGATACGTTCACCTACACGGTGACGGATGCGGGCGGCCTCAGTTCCACGGCCCGGATGGACTTCCTGGTCCAGGGCGTGAACGACGTCGCCACGATTGCCGGCACCACCTCGGGCGATGCGGTCGAGATCGGGGACGGCCAGCCGGGTTCGGGGATTGCCACGGGCCTGCTCACGATCCAGGACCCCGATGCCGGCCAGGCCGCCTTCCGGGCGGTCACGACCCCGACCGCGAGCGCGAACGGCTACGGCACCTTCACGATCACGGCCGACGGGCTTTGGAGCTACACGCTCGACGACACCAATCCCGCCGTGCAGGCCCTCAAGGCCGGGCAATCGACGACGGACACCTTCACGGTCCTGTCCGCCGACGGCACGCAACAGACGATCACGGTCACGATCACGGGCAGCAACGACGCTCCGACCGTCTCGGGGCCCGTCCTCGCCACGATCGGCGAGGATACCGGCACGGCATCCCTCGATCTCCTCGCAGGCGCCAGCGACGTCGATGCCGACACGATCCTCGGCATCGAGAACCTCGCGCCGGAAGGCGGTACGCCGGGCGAGCTTCCGCCGGGCTTCTCGCTCTCCGAGGACGGCCGGACGCTGCTGGTCGATACCGGCCACTCGGCATTCGCGGATCTCGGCGCCGGCGAGAGCCGCATCTACCGCTTCACCTACGACATCGTCGACGACCAGGGCGCGCGCGTCTCCCAGACGGTGGAGATGTTGGTCCAGGGCGTGAACGATCCCGCCACGATCTCCGGCACCACCTCGGGCGATGCGGTCGAGATCGGGGATGGCCAGCCGGGTTCGGGGATTGCCACGGGCCTGCTGACGATCCAGGACCCCGATGCGGGCCAGGCCGCCTTCCGGGCGGTCACGACCCCGACCGCGAGCGCGAACGGCTACGGCACCTTCACCATCACGGCCGACGGACAGTGGAGCTACACGCTCGACGACACCAATCCCGCCGTGCAGGCCCTCAAGGCCGGGCAATCGACGACGGACACCTTCGCGGTCCTCTCCGCCGACGGCACGGAGCAGACGATCACGGTCACGATCACGGGCAGCAACGACGCCCCGACCGTCTCCGGACCAGTCACCGCCACAATCGGCGAGAATACCGGCACAGCGTCCCTCGACCTTCTCGCAGGCGCCAGCGACGTCGATGCCGATACGGTTCTCGGCATCGAGAACCTCGCCCCGGAAGGCGGTACGCCGGGCGAGCTTCCGCCGGGCTTCTCGCTCTCCGAGGACGGCCGGACGCTGCTCGTCGATACCGGCCACCCGGAATTCGCGGATCTCGCAGCGGGCGCGAGCCGCACCTACCGCTTCACCTGCGACGTCGTCGACGACCAGGGCGCGCGCGTCTCCCAGACGGTGGAAGTCACCGTGACGGGCAGCGGCGGAGGCCTCGAGGTCGATGGCAGCTTCGAGACGGGCTTCACCGGCTGGAGCCTCGCGGGCGACACGAGCCTCGTCCAAGAAGCCACGGACGGGGTGCAGGCCGCCAGCATCACGACCTCCTCCGAGGCCAGCATCGGCTATAGCGAGATCGAGAGCTTCCTCGGCGTGCCGGCCGACAGCCTCGCCCGCGACGAGAGCACCACACATACCAGCAACGACGCGACGATCGGCTCTGCGATCCGCACCAATGCGATCCGCCTCGAAGCGGGCCAGACCCTGCGGTTCGACTGGAACTTCAGCACGGACGATTACCGGCCCTTCAACGATTTCGCGGTCTTCACCATCGACGAGCTCGATGCGATCTTCGCGCTCGCCGATGTCGAGAGCGTCGGCGATTTCGGCTCCACGGGCTGGCGGACCTTCTATTTCACCGCGCGTGTATCGGGCGACTACCATTTCGGCTTCGCGGTCTTCGATACGGGGGACGGGGCCGTCGCCTCTACGCTCCTGATCGACAACCTGCGGGTCGAGAGCAACGGCGCGCCGATCCTGACAGGCGCCGTCACGGGGACGGGTCTGGAAGGGACCGGGACCTTCTCCGTCGATCTGCTCTCCGGGGCGAGCGACCCGCAGGGCTCCTCCCTCCATGTCGAGAATGTCAGGTCCGCGAATGCGCCGGAGGGCCTGCCGCCCGGCTTCTCGTGGAACGGGAGCTCGATCGAGGTCGATTCGGAGCACCCGGTCTTCCAGGCCCTCGCCCAGGGCGAGACGCGCGAGTTCAGCTTCACCTACGAGGTGGTCGACGAGACCGGAGCGCGCACCAGCCAGACGGCGCGCGTCACCGTCCAGGGCACGAATGACGGGCCGACCTCCGCCTCGGAAACCATCGCAGTCCAGGAGAACGGGATTGCCACCGCGGAAAGCCGTTCCGATGGCGTGTTGGCGAATGATTCCGATCCCGACGCGAACGAGACCGATACGCTCTTCGTCGGAGCTGCCCGAGCGGGCTCGGGGTCCGGGACCTTCACGACCGTGCCGGCGGCAGGCCTTACGATTGAGGGCCTCTACGGCACGCTGACGCTCTATCCCGACGGGACCTATTTCTACACGGCGGATCGCTCGGACGGGTTGCCGGCCGGCGAGACGGCCGAGGACAGCTTCCTCTACGAGGTCGTCGACACTCACGGGGCGCGCAGCACCGCGACGCTGACGTTCTCCGTGACCGGCGTAAACAACCCGCCGACGGCCGGAAGTGGGTCCTTCACGACGGAGGAGGACACAGCCGTCACAGGCAGCCTGCCCGCAGCCTCCGATCCGGACGGCGATGCGGTCACCTATGCGCTCGCGAGCGGGCCGGAGCATGGCAGCGTCGCGGTCTCGGCCTCCGGCACCTTCACCTATACGCCGAGCGCCGACTACAGCGGCCCGGACAGCTTCAGCTACACGGTCGCGGACGGGAACGGCGGCTCCGCCACCTACACGGTCGCCCTCACGGTCACCGGCGTGAACGACGCCCCGACGGCCCTCGCGGACAGCAGCAATGTCGCGGAGGATGAGACCGCGACGGGCAACGTCCTCGCGAACGACACCGATCCGGACAGCGACGCTGTCCTGACCGTCACGGGCATCCGGGCCTCCGCCGGCTCCGGCAGCTTCGCGAGCAGCGCGTCCGGCATCTACGGAACCGTCACGATCGCCAGCGACGGCACCTACAGCTACGTGGCCGACAACACAGCTGCCCAGGCACTCGCCGAGGGCGAGACCGCGACCGACATCTTCACGTACCGGATCACCGACGAGCACGGGGCGGCGAGCACGGCCAGCCTCACGGTCACGGTGACCGGCGCGAACGACGCCCCGACGGCCGTCGCGGACACCGGCGATGTCGCGGAGGATGCGACCTCGACAGGGAACGTCCTCACGAACGACACCGATCCGGACAGCGACGCCGTCCTGACCGTCACGGGCATCCGGGCCTCCGCCGGCTCCGGCAGCTTCGCGAGCAGTGCGTCCGGCGTCTACGGCACCGTCACGATCGCCAGCGACGGCACCTACAGCTACGTGGCCGACCACGCGGCGGCCCAGGCGCTCGCCCAGGGCGAGACGGCGACCGACACCTTCACGTACCGGGTTACCGACGAGCACGGAGCGGCGAGCACAGCCAGCCTCACGGTCACGGTGACCGGGGCGAACGACGCCCCCACCGCCGAGGATGCCGCCTTCACGACGGAGGAGGACACGGCCCTCGGCGGCATCCTGCCCGGCTCGGATCCCGATTCCGGGGACACGCTGACCTACTCGGCGTCGTTCTACTCGGCCAATAGCGGCACGATCTCCTTCGACACGACGACGGGCAACTTCACCTATACGCCGCCCGCCGACTTCTCCGGCACGGACAGCTTCACCTACACGGTCACGGACGCTGCGGGCGCCACGAGCACGGGAACGGTGTCGATCGAGATCGCGCCCGTGAACGACCCCGCTGTCTTCAACGAAGGCGAAGCTGGAACCGGCACCTATACGGGCTTCGTTGGGAACGAAGGCATTTGGGCCAGCCAGAATTTCACCGTCTTCGATCCCGACGGCGAGAACACGGCTACCCTGGTCGAAGACGGAGCGACCGAGAACGGCCACGGGATCTACTGGGTCTACGAGAGCGAGTCCGACGGCTTCACCTGGGAGTACTGGCTGGACTGGGAGAACCCGGCTGTCACCGCGCTCGCCGAGGGCGACCTCGCGACCGACAGCTTCGACCTCGTCGCGGCCGACGGAACGAGACGCACGGTCACCATCACGATCGAGGGATGGAACGACGGGCCCGTGGGCGAAAACGACGAGAATGCCTTGTCGGGCGGAGAGGCCGCGGGGAACGTGCTCGCCAACGACACCGATCCTGATCAAGGCGAGACCGGCCTCCTTCTAGTTTCCGGAGCCTACAGCGCGTCGGGATCCTTCATAGCGATCGACAGCGCGGACTCGCCTGCGACGGTCGCTGGAAATTACGGGACCCTGATCCTTCACGAGGATGGCAACTACGAATATCAGGTCGGCAGCGGAACGTTCTCGCCGGGCGAGTTCGACAGATTCGAGTACAGCCTCGTCGATCCGCACGGCTCAAGCTCAACCGCGGAGCTGTCCATCCAGCTCGCGCCTCCGGATCTTGCAGACGACCGGGTCATCACGACCCAGACAGGGCTGATTTCCATTCCTCAATCGGCCCTGCTCGTGAACGATGGTGCGGAAGGCCTTGCCGTTCGGGGGGTGACATCCCCCGCCTCGCTCTCAACCGATGGCACGATCGAGGTAGGCACGAGCCCCGGAACCTTCGGCTATACGGCGGACAGCATCTCCTCGACGAACCCTCCGGGAGCGAATGTCGAAATCGTCTCGGGTGCGACGGGCCTCACCGGAACGGGCGCGGACGAGATCATCCTGTCGAGCCCCGGATCGGTCATGACCGGCGGCGGTGGTCGAGACGTGTTCGTCGCGCATCTCTACGACCCTGACACCGAGGACCCGGCTATCGCGGCGCGGATCACCGACTTCGACACGTCGGAAGATGCGATCGACCTGAGCTTCTGGATCGCGACCGGAAACTATTCACCCGGTGACGGTTGGCTTCAGCTGAGGCCGGACCCGGAAAGCTGGGACCACCTCGTTGTGACCCTGAGGGGAGACGTCGTCGCGCATCTCGATAATCTCGACGTCACATCGGACGCGACCGCGTTCGTGTCCTGGCACGGCGGATCCGAAACCACGTATTACAGTCCCGCATACTGGGGCTACTGGGCCTGAGACGCGTGCCGCACGTCGTCGGCACGAATGGCGCCCGGCGCATGAGCCCGGGCTCGCCAACACTCCTCATCGCGACGCCCACCGCCGACGGGATCGCGATGGCGGGCTATGTCGAGGCGCTGGCCGGGCTCCTGCTTCGCCTCGGCGAGGTCGGGATCCGGGCGACGTTCCGGACACTCGACGGCGACAACCTCATCCTCCAGCGCAACCTCCTGGTGCGCGAGTTCCTGGCCTCGCAGGCCAGCCACCTGCTCTTCATCGACAGCGACATGACGTTTCCGGCCGACCTTGCCGAGAAGCTCCTGGCAACAGGCAAGCCCCTGATCGGCGCCGTGTACCCGAAGCGGCGGCTCGATCTCGCCGGGCTTCGCCGCCACCTCGACGGGGCATCCTTCGACGATGCCTTCGCGCTCGCCCAGGATTGGAACGTCCAGTTCGAGAGCGGCCGCATCACCCCGAGCGGCGCACTCGCGCGGGTCCAGGGGCTGCCTGGCGGCTTCCTGCTCATCGAGCGGCAGGTCTTCACCCTCATGCAGGGCCGGGCCGATGTCGCCGCGATGGCGGGAGCCCCCGACGCTCCGCTCTCCTTCTTCCGCGAATTGCGGCAGGTCCGGACGGCGATCGACCTCGATTACGGGTTCTGCCGACGCTATGCGGATTCGGGCGGCGAGGTCTGGGCCTATCTCGACGCCGATATCCGCCACATCGGCGAGGAGCGGAATGCTCCGCCCTACCAAGCCTTTCTCGACGCGATCGGCGCCCGGCCTGCCTGACGTGACCCATCCCCGGATCTTCATCGCCACCCCGACGGCGAACGGGATCGTCATGTCCGACCATGCGGCCTCGCTCGCCAACATGCTGATCCGGCTCCACGCCGAGGGTATCGGCGCGGCCTACCGGACGATCGACGGGCCGGACCGCGCGACGGAACGCGACATGCTGGCGGCCGACTTCCTCCGCTCCGATTGCAGCCACCTGCTCATGCTCGACGGCAACGTGGCCTTCGGCGCGGATCTCTGCGAGCGGCTTCTCCGGTTCGCAAAGCCCGTGATCGGCGGCGCAGTCACCCGCGGGGCGCTGTCGCCTGCCCGCCTGCGCGCGCTGCTGGAAACCCGTCCCTTCGACCAGGCCGTCATGCTGGCGCGGGACTGGAGCGTCCGCCTCGATGGCGGGAGCATCACGGTGACGGGCGGGATCGGCCGCGTCGCCGCGCTCGGTCCCGAATTCCTCCTGATCGAGCGCGCCGCCCTGCAGGCCCTGGCGGACAGGCTTGAGACGGACCGGTATCTCTCCCCGGACGGCCGAGCCGAGCTGGCGGCGCTGTTCCGGGACACCCGCTACGGGGGCGCCGTCGTGAGCCACGACCAGCGCTTCTGCGAGCAATGGCGGCAGGCAGGCGGCGAGGTCTGGCTTTATCCCGCGGCCGACCTCCGGCGCATCGGCGAGGCCCGGTTCGGTGTGCCGTTCAGCCGGTTCCTGGCGGCCCTGAAACGGCAGCCCGATGCGTCGGGCGCGCCTGCACCGCTTGCGTCCGACCCTGCCGGCTGAGAGCATCGGCCATGCACGGCGGTCCGGAAGTGGAAGGCACGCGAAAGGTCCGCCTTCGTCCCAAGCGCAGGCCCAGCGGCACGTGGCTCCGCCGCATGGCGCGGCGCTTCGGCTTCGGGCGGACCCTGTCCATCGCGCTTCTCGCGCTGCTGATCGCCATCCGGATCTGGGATCCCGCGCCCGTCGAGGCCGTGCGGCTGCGGACCTTCGATGCCTTCCAGGCGCTGAAGCCGCGCGAGCCGCATCCCGCGAAGCCCGTCATGATCGTCGATATCGACGAGGCGAGCATGCGCGAGCTCGGGCAATGGCCGTGGGCGCGGACCATCGTGGCGGACATGGTGAAGAATCTCACCGCAGCCGGCGCCGTCGTCGTCGCCTTCGACATCGTGTTCGCCGAGCACGACCGGCTTTCCCCGGCCTCGATCGCGTCCGCCCTCAGCCAGCTCGACGACACGACGCGGCAGACCCTGCGCGAGCTCCCGACCAACGACGATATCCTGGCGGACGCGATGCGCCGGTCGCGGGTGATCCTCGGGCAGACCGCCCTTTCCGTGGCAGTGCCCTGGCCGGATCCTGAACCGCCGCCCCAGACCGGCATCGGCAAGCTCGGGCCGGATCCCGCCTCCTTCCTGCCGAGCTTCCCCGGGGTGCTCCGGAACGTGCCGGCCCTGGAGAAGGCCGCGATCGGACGCGGGCTCTTCACGATCCTGCCGGAGCGGGACGGCATCGTCCGCCGGGTACCCATGATCGTGAGGGTGGAGGGTGCGGAGGTGCCGACGCTCTCGCTCGAGATCCTGCGCGTCCTCACGGGCGGGGATTCCATCCTGCTGCGCAGCGACGAGGCCGGTGTCCAGGCCGTGCGTCTCCCCGGCTTCGAGATGCAGACCGACCCGCACGGGCTGGTCTGGGTCCATTTCACGCCGCACGATTCGAGCCGGTTCCTCTCGGCGAAGGACGTGGTGGCCGGCCGCTTCCCGCCCGAGCAGGTCGCGAACAAGATCGTGCTCGTTGGCACCTCGGCGATCGGCCTGCTCGACAACAAGACGACGCCGCTCGAACGCTCGATGCCGGGCGTCGAGATCCACGCGCAGATCCTGGAGAGCATCCTCACAGGCCAGGTGCTGTCCGCCCCCGGGTACGCGACCGCTATCGAATTGCTGGTCACCGTCGCGGTGGCGGCCGCGATCATCATCTTCGCCCCGATCCTCGGGGCTGTGCCGCTGCTTCTCTTCGGGGCCGCCGTCGCGGGTAGCCTCGGGGCGGCATCGTGGTATCGCTACAGCCATTCCGGGCTGCTGATCGACGCGACCTTCCCGCTCGCGGCGAGTTTCCTGGTCTATCTTACGCTCGTCTTCACGAACTACTTTCGCGAGCAGGTCGACCGCAGCCGGATCCGCTCCGCCTTCGGCCAGTACCTCTCCCCTGCCCTCGTCGAGCAGCTCGCGCAGAACCCGGAGAAGCTGAAGCTCGGCGGCGAGCAGCGCGTCATGACCATCATGTTCTCGGACGTGCGCGGCTTCACGACCATTTCCGAGAGCTACAAGCACGACCCGCAGGGCCTGACCGCCCTGATGAACCGCTTCCTCACGCCGCTCACAAACGCGATCCTCGACCGCAACGGGACGATCGACAAATACATGGGCGACGCCATCATGGCGTTCTGGAACGCACCGCTCGACGATCCGCGGCAGGAGGAGAACGCGTGTCTGGCGGCGCTCGACATGCTGCGGCGCCTGAAGGCCGTGAATGCCGAGCGCGAGAGGGAGGCGGCCGAAGCCGGCCAGGCCTTCATCCCGCTGGATGTCGGGGTCGGGCTGAACACCGGCACCTGCGTGGTCGGCAACATGGGCTCGAACCTCCGGTTCGACTATTCGGTGCTCGGCGACACCGTGAACCTCGCCTCGCGCCTCGAAGGCCAGTCGAAATTCTACGGTGTGAAGATCGTGCTCGGCTCCTCCACGGCCGCCAAGGTGCGGGACAGCTTCGCCGTGATCGAGATCGACCTAATCCGGGTGAAGGGAAAGACGGAGCCGGAACAGATCTTCGCACTGGTCGGCGATGGCGCGGTCCGGACCTCCCCGGATTTCGAGAGCCTCGCCGAAAACCACGCCCGGATGATTGCCCGCTATCGCGAGCGCGACTGGGATGGAGCCGAGAGGGCGATGGAGGCCGCGCGCGAACCCGCGGGCCGGCTCGGGCTCTCCGGGCTCTACGACCTCTACGAAGAGCGGATCACGGCCTTCCGCAGCGATCCGCCGGGACCGGAGTGGAAGGGTATCTACGTCGCACTTTCCAAATAGTTCTGTGCGCGGGACGCATGAGTCCCCTGCAAGCTTTGCAATTGCGGGCAGGCGGCGTTCTCCGCATTCCACCTTCAGTTTTCAGCCCGAGCCGGAACCAGCCCCTGGTTCGCGTCACGGCTCCGGCATCTGTGAGGCGTGAGATGATGTTGGGGGCGAGTTTCACCTCCTTCGCCATTTCCCTGGCTGGACTCGTGCTGTTCGGCTCCAGCATGTCCAGCCTTGGAACCGAGATCCTCGGCGTTCTGGCCGTGACGAGCGGCTTCGTGGCAATCTGCTCGGCGGAAGCGCGCTTCGCGTCCTGAGCGGCCGCCGAGGCGGCGTAACCATCTCTTTCGAGCGAGCGACTAGTCTGCCCGGGCCCACCGTTCCGCAGGCATGACCTTCGTCGCCGTCTTCCTCGTCAATGCCGCGCTCAGCTTCGCGCTGTCGCTCGTCGTTGCGCATCTCGTCGGCCCGGAATCCTTCGGGCGCTACGCGGTGGCGCTCTCCATCTCCGTCGTCATCAACACCGCCCTCTTCGAGTGGCTGCGCCTGTCCACGACGCGGTTCTACTCGGAACGGGTGAGGGTCGGGCGGCCTGAGGTTCAGGGCACCCTGGACCTCCTCTACGCCATGACCTCCGCCCTCGTGGTGGCCGTGACAGCGATCCTGCTTGCCGCCCAGCTCGATCTCGGGCTGCCGCCGGCGCTCCTCGGCGCGGCGATCGCACTCGGCCTCTCGGTCGGCCTGTTCGACTACCGCACCGCGCAGGCACGAGCGCGCTTCCTCGACCGGCGCTATGCGGGGCTTCTCCTCGCACGCGGGATCCTCGCCTTCGCGCTCGCCACGGGCGCCGCCTGGCTCTTTCCCGACCCTCTCCATGTCATCTCGGCATCCGCATTTGCGGCAGTGGCGACAATGGCCATTCTGCGGGACCGGGAGACGCGCCTGAAGTTCCGGTTCGACCGCGCGCTCGCGCTCCGGTTCGCGCGCTACGCCGTGCCCCTGGTCGCCGCGAGCGCTCTCTACCAGCTCCTGCCGCTCCTCAACCGCTCCGTCCTGGCCGGGCGGGCCGGCTTCGCGGAGGCGGGCTATTTCTCGCTGGCGAGCGAGATCGCCGTGCGTCTCTTCCAGAACCTCGGCTCCGCCCTGGACCTTGCGCTGTTCCAGCTCGCCGTCCGGGAGGAGGAGCGCGCCGGCCGGGCGGCCGGGGAGCGGCAGGTCGCGCGCAACCTGGCGCTCGTCGTCGCGATCCTGCTTCCCGCCGCCATCGGCCTCTGCGCCGTGTGGCCGAGCTTCGAGGCCCTCTTCGTGCCGGCGTCGTTCCGGGGCGAGGTGGCGGGCCCGATGATGCTCGCAATTCCGGCCTTCGCGGCCTATGCGCTCGTCCAGTACGGGCTCAATCCGGTCTTCCAGATCCGGCACCGGACGGCGCCCGTCATCGCGGCAGCCGTCGCGGCGCTCGCCGTGAACCTCGCCCTCCTGTTCGGCTGGCCCGGAGCTTTCGGAGCGGAGGGCGTCGCGGCCGTCCAGCTGGCATCGCTCGCCGCCGGTCTCGTCGTCGTTGCGGCCGCGGCGCTTCTGGTGCGCGCCGTGTTCCCATGGCGCGACCTCGGGCTCGCGGTGGTGGCATCCGCCATCATGGGCGCCGCCCTCTGGCCATGGCGGGAGGCGTTTCCCCCGGCTCTCGGCCTCGCCGCCCAGGTCGCGGCCGGCGCCGCGATCTACGGAATGCTCGCCCTCGCCTTCGACATCGCCGACATCCGGCGAAACCTTGCAGGCCTCATGGCGCGGCTGCGCCGGGCAAAGAAGCATTAAGCACGACCGGCAAGCGCCCAGTAACCCTCAAGCATCGTTTCGAGCATATCCGGCGCTCTTTGCTCCAGCTGCGTCTCGCTTTGCAGCATCGGATTAAAGATCGACCCCGATGGTGTCTCGCAGCCACGGACGCTCTCCCTCCTTTCCGTGGAGCAACCTTCGCGAGACAGACCAATGAGATTGGGTTCCGCTGCCTTCGGGCTGGCGCTGGCGCTCGGATGCGGCGCCGCCGAGGCGCAGGTCATGTACAACCAGCCACGGTCAGGCCAGTACGGCGGCGGGTTCATCGAGTTGCTGATGACCGGGCGCGATCCCGGCAGGCCCGTCAGGCAGGTCGCGCCCTCCGCCCCGGCCTCCTCGGCAGCGATCCGGTATGCCGATCCCTTTGCGGAGCCCGAAGCACGCGCCGAGCGGCGTCGCATGGCCGCCCTCCCCTCGGCGCCGCACGAGGCCGTACCCCTGCGCGAGATCTCCCCGGAATTCCGGCGACAGGCCGTCGCCTATCAGGGCCCGGAGGCCCCCGGCACCATCGTCATCGATACGCCGTCCCGTTTCCTCTACCTCGTGCAGGGCAATGGGCAGGCGCTCCGCTACGGCATCGGGGTCGGGCGCCCCGGCTTCACCTGGTCGGGAATGAAGACCATCACGGCCAAGCGCGAATGGCCCGGCTGGACTCCGCCGCCCGCCATGCTGAAGCGCCGCCCCGACCTGCCCCGCCACATGGCGGGCGGCCCCGACAACCCGCTCGGCGCCCGGGCGCTCTATCTCGGCTCGAGCCTCTACCGGATCCACGGCACGAACGAGCCGCACACCATCGGCCAGAACGTCTCCTCCGGCTGCATCCGGATGATGAACGAGGACGTCGAGGACCTCTACGAGCGCGTCCGCGTGGGCACCCGCGTGAAGGTGATCTGAGGTTAGAAACAAAAACGGCCGGGATCGCTCCCGGCCGTCCTGAACTTGGCTGCGGACCCGGTCAGGTCCAGCTGGAATCGTCGCCGCCGAAATCGCCGCCATCGTCGAAGGAGGCGTCCTGGAAGGTGGCGTCGTCTCCGCCGAACCCGCCGAAGCCGCCATCCCCGCCACCAAATGACGCATCCTGCGCGGCTGCGTCACCGCCCTGCAGGGGCGCCCCGAGGGAGGCGAGGTCGTTGTTCGAGAAGTTGCCGAGCGCGCTATGCCCGCCCGAGAAGGCGTTCATCAGCGCGTTGCCGACGACCATGCCGCCCGCGACGCCCGCCGCCGTGGTCAAGGCCCCGCGGAGGAACCCGCCACCGCCGCCCGCGGCCTGAGGAGCCTGGGGCTGCCCACCCCAGGGACCGCCCTGCGGCCCGCCTTGCGGCTGGCCTCCCCAAGGGCCGCCCTGCTGCGGCGCATAGCCGGGCTGCTGGCCGTAGCCACCGCCCTGCCCGTGGCCGCCCTGCGGACCCTGGCCCGGACGGCCGAAGGGCTGCTGCTCGCGCCGCTGGCCGCCGCCGAAGATCGACGACAGGATCCCGCCGCCGCCGGCACCGGCACCGGACCGGCTGAGCTGCTCGTTCTCGGCGCGCAGCTGCTCCATCTGCTGCTCGAGACTCTTGAGCGCCTCTTCCTGCACGTAGAGCGCCTGCGCCATGGCGTAGGGCGCGTAGGGCTGCTGACGCACTTTGTCCGCGATGAAACGCTCCGCCTCGGGGTCCCGCTGCTGCCCGGCTGTCTGCTCGAGCCGCCTGAAGATGTCTGAGATGATCTGTCTTTCCTGGTCGTTCACGTTGGTCCCCTCTGGTGGAGGCCGGTAGACGGCCAATGAGAGACATGGGTGAGCTGCGGGCGTTTTGAAGCCCCCCGCGCACGAATGTTATGCGCCGAAACATTAAACCTTAGGCGGTCCGTCCCCTATCGGGGGCTGACGCTCCCACGGGGCGCTGTTAAGGACCGGCCAACAGTTCGAGTTTGCGGAGAGAAACGTGGGACGCATCGAGGCGGGCGGGCTGAAGATCGACCGCCAATTGCACGACTTCATCGTCAACGAGGCCCTGCCGGGGACCGGGGTCGAGCCCGACGCGTTCTGGAACGGCTTCGGCGCGATCGTCCGGGACCTCGCGCCGCGTGCACGCGAGCTTCTTGCGGTCCGTGACCGGCTGCAGGCACGGATCGATGCCTGGCACACGGAGCGGAAGGGTCGCCCGATCGACGAGGCCGAGTACGAGCGCTTCCTGCGCGAGATCGGATACCTCCTGCCGGATCCGGCTCCCACCACGGTTGAGACCGACAACGTCGACGCGGAGATCGGCACCATCGCCGGTCCGCAGCTCGTCGTCCCGATCTCGAACGCGCGCTATTCGCTGAATGCCGCCAATGCGCGCTGGGGGTCGCTGTACGACGCGCTCTACGGCACGGACGCCATTCCGGAAGACGGCGGCGCAACGCGCTCCGGCGGGTACAACAAGGTCCGGGGCGAACGCGTCATCGCCAAGGCGCGCGAGGTTCTAGACCTCGCGGCGCCGCTGGCGCAGGGCAGCCACAAGGACGCGGTCGCCTATTCGGTCGAGGGCGGCAGGGTGTCCGTGCGGCTCGGGAACGGGGATACGACCGCGCTCGCCTGCCCCGAAGGCTTCGTGGGCTATCTCGGCGATGCCGCGAGCCCGTCCGCCATCGTGTTCAGGCACAACAACCTGCATCTCGAGCTGAAGATCGACCGTTCGCACCCGATCGGGCGCGACGATCCGGCCGGGGTCGCCGACCTCGTGATCGAGTCCGCCGTGACGACGATCATGGACCTGGAGGATTCCGTCGCGACCGTCGATGCCGAGGACAAGATCGAGGTCTACCGCAACTGGCTCGGCCTGATGCAGGGCACGCTTACGGCGAACCTCGAGAAGGGCGGCCGGACCATCGAGCGCCGCCTCCATCCCGACCGGACCTATACGGCTCCCGCGGGCGGCGAGGTCTCGCTTCCCGGCCGCAGCCTCATGCTCGTGCGCAACGTCGGCCAGCATATCGATACCGGGGCCGTCCTCGACGCCTCCGGCGCCGAGATCCCGGAGCATATGCTGGACGCGGCGGTGACCTCGCTCATCGCCAAGCACGATCTCTCTGGCCGCTACCCGTTCCGCAACAGCCGGGCCGGCTCCGTCTACATCGTGAAGCCCAAGATGCACGGGCCCGAGGAGGTCGCCTTCGCGGACGAACTCTTCGGCCGTGTGGAGGACCTGCTCGGCCTCGAGCGCAACACGCTCAAGATGGGCATCATGGACGAGGAGCGGCGCACGACCGTGAACCTCGCCTCCTGCATTGCGGCCGCACGCCGGCGCGTCGTCTTCATCAACACCGGCTTCCTGGACCGCACCGGCGACGAGATCCACACCTCGATGGAAGCCGGGCCGATGATCCGCAAGAACGAGATGCGGGCGACGCCCTGGATCAAGGCCTACGAGGACCGCAACGTCGATGTCGGCCTCGCCATGGGGCTTCCGGGCCGCGCGCAGATTGGCAAGGGCATGTGGGCGATGCCGGACCGGATGGCCGACATGCTCGTCCAGAAGGTCGCCCACCCGAAGGCCGGCGCCAACACCGCGTGGGTGCCCTCCCCGACCGCCGCGACGCTGCACGCGCTCCACTATCACGAGGTCGACGTCGCGGCCCGGCAGCAGGAGCTGCGCTCGCGCGGCATGGCGAAGCTCTCCGACATCCTGACGATCCCGCTGTCGCAGTCCAACTTCGCGCCGGAGGCCGTCCAGGAGGAGCTGGACAACAACGCCCAGGGCATCCTCGGCTACGTGGTCCGCTGGATCGACCAGGGCGTCGGCTGCTCCAAGGTGCCGGACATCCATGATGTCGGCCTGATGGAGGACCGCGCGACGCTGCGTATCTCGAGTCAGCATATCGCGAACTGGCTGCGGCACGGCATCGTGAGCGAGGAGCAGGTGATGGCCACCATGCGCCGGATGGCCGAGGTGGTGGACCGGCAGAACGCGGGCGACGCGGCCTACAAGCCGATGGCGCCCAAGTTCGAAGGCCCGGCTTTCGCGGCCGCGTGCGACCTCGTCTTCAAGGGCCGTGCACAGCCCAACGGCTACACGGAGTGGATCCTGCACGAGCGCCGGCGCGAGGCGAAGGCGCTCGGCCGGCCGGACCGGTCCGGCGATGCCGCCGCACCGACCGATCGCAAGCCGACCAGCATCGCCTGACGAGCACAACCTTGGCCGGACCCGCAGCGGAGCCGCGACGGGTCCGGCCCGATTTCCGCCCCAGGAAAGTCACTTTTTCCTCAGGGACTTACGGTCAAGCTTCACGACCGGCTTAACCGTTTAGTAACCATACGGCGCCAACGTCTCCACAACTTGAGAGAAGTTGGAGACGACATGTCGGTTGCGTCTGAGCACGATCGGGTCGCCGCCCGCCCGGCAGCCGCGGGCCCGATCTACAAGATCATCGCCCGCCAGATCGGGCGGCGTTTGCGCGAGCACCTCGACCGGCCCGAGGCCGATCCCCTGCCGGTCGATCACGTCGATCTCCTGCTTCGGCTCCGGCACAAGGAGCGGGACCGCTCCCGGACGAGCGCCTGAACGTCAGGCAGGCGTGGGCGCGTCGTCCGGGATGAGTTTGCTGCTCCGGAGGGCCTCCCAGAATGCGGCCGGGATGTGCTGGCTCATCAGCTCGGCATTGGTTCTGACCCGCTCGGCGTTCTTCGCGCCCGGTATCACGGCCGCGACGGCCGGGTGAGCGGCGCAGAACTGGAGCGCCGCCGCCCTGATGTCGACGCCATGCTCCTTCGCGATGGCGGCGATCCGGTCCCGGGCCGCGACCTTGTCCGCGGGCGCCTCCTGGTAGTCGTAGTTCTTTCCGCCGGCGAGGAGGCCCGAATTGTAGGGGCCGCCGACCACCACGTGGACGCCGCGCTCCACGCAGGCGGGGAACAGCTCCCGCAGGCCTGAGAAATCGAGCAGGCTGTACCGGCCGGCGAGCAGGAACACGTCCGGGTCGGATTGCTCGAGCGCCCGCCGGCAGGGCTCGACCAGGTTGACCCCGAGGCCCCACCCCTTGATGACGCCCTCCTCGCGTAGCCGGATGAGGGCCTTCGCAGCGCCGCCCATCGCCGTCTCGAACACCTCTTCCCAGGCCGCGCCGTGATGGTCCTCGGCGAGGTCATGGATGAAGGCGATGTCGATTCGGGCGAGGCCCAGGCGGTTCAGGCTGTCCTCGATCGAGCGCCGGACGCCATCGGAGCTGTAATCGTACTCGACCCGGAACGGCAGGCCTTCCTTGAAGGGCGGGTTCTCCGGCGCGCTCTCGTCCGCGACCAGCAGGCGTCCGACCTTCGAGGACAGCACGAAGCTGTCGCGCGGATAACGCCGGAGGACGCGCCCGAAGCGGTGCTCCGACAGGCCCTGGCCGTAGTGCGGCGCGGTGTCGAAGTAGCGGACACCTGTGTCCCAGGCCGCCACGAGGGCGCCCTCGGCGGTTTCCTCGTCGACCGTGTTGAACATGTTGCCGAGCGGCGCCCCGCCGAAGCCGAGCGGGCCCGGGGGCCGGAAATGCTTGTCAGACATGCGAGCTCCTCTTCGCTCGCGGCCAACGCGCCCGGTCCCGGAGGGTTGCCCTCGCGGGGGCGGGTCGCCTATTCGGCCGCCGCGAGCGTCGGCCGACGATCCTGGTCGAGGCCCCGCGCGGCCAGCACGGCAGGCGGCGGCCCACCCGTCGCCCAGTCGAGCAGTTCGGCCGTGTGCACGATCGGGATGTCCGTGCCCTTCCCGATCTGCGTGATGCAGCCGATGTTGCCCGTCGCGATCACGTCCGGGCGGATACGTTCGATGTTGGCGACCTTGCGGGCGCGGAGCCGGCCGGCGATCTCGGGCTGCAGCAGGTTGTAGGTGCCGGCCGAGCCGCAACAGATATGCCCTTCCGGCACGTCCTTCACGGTGAAGCCGGCCTGCTTGAGCAGCGTCTTCGGTTCCGTGCGGATCTGCTGGCCGTGCTGCATCGAGCAGGCGGAGTGATATGCGACGACGAGATCGCTGTCCCGCACGGGGGCCTTGAGGCCGAGCGACAGGGTGTATTCCACGATGTCCTTGGCGGCCGCGGAGACCCGTTTCGCCTTCTCGGCATAGGCCGGCTCGTCCCGGAACATGAAGCCGTAATCCTTGATCGTCGTGCCGCAGCCCGAGGCGGTGACGATGATGGCCTCCAGCCCGCGGTCCAGTTCCGCCGACCAGATGTCGATCGCCCTGCGGGCGAGCGCCTTCGCCTGGTCCTCGCGCCCCATGTGGTGGACGAGCGCGCCGCAGCATCCCTCGTCCGCCTGGACGACTTCCACGCCGTGCCGGTTCAGCAGGCGGATCGCGGCCTCGTTGTACTGCGGTGCCAGTACCGATTGGGCACAGCCCTTGAGCATGGCGACGCGAGCGCGCGGGCTCCCCTCGGCCGGGAAGGTGCCCGCCCGGTCGCCCGCCGAGCGGTTCGGCACCTGGGCGGGGGCGAGTTCCAGCATCGCGGACAGCCGATTGCCGACCCGCGGCAGCCTCGCGAGCAGGGCCCGAAACGGCTTTCCGAAATGGGCGCCCAGCATCGCCAGCCTGAACCGGTTCCGGTAGGGCAGGACGCGGGCGAGAACCTCCCGCATCAGGCGGTCATGCAGCGGCCGCTTGTGGGTCTGCTCAATATGGGCGCGCGCATGGTCGACGAGGTGCATGTAGTGCACCCCCGAGGGGCAGGTCGTCATGCAGGAGAGGCACGACAGGCAGCGGTCGATATGCCGGACCACCTGCGCGGTCGCGGCCTTCCCGCCCTCGAACATGTCCTTGATAAGGTAGATGCGTCCGCGCGGCGAATCGAGCTCGTCCCCGAGCAGCAGGTAGGTCGGGCAGGTGGCCGTGCAGAAGCCGCAATGGACGCAGGTGCGGAGGATCTTCTCCGACGCTTCCATGTGCGGGTCGGCCAGTTGCGCCGGCGTGAAGTTGGTCTGCATCGGGCCTTACGCTCCCGCCTGCCACTGACGAATAGCATCCAGCGGATAGAGAAGCATGATGACGTTCAGGACGAGATTGTCACGAACCACGTAGCCGACACCGATCTCCATCGCGAGCGCCGCCACAACGGTGAGCACAACCGGAAGGCGCGACGCCAGGACGAATCCCACGATCATGGCCAGGATGTCGGCGACAGAGTTCACGATGCTGTCGCCGAAATAATGCTGCGCGATCGCCTCCGCCCGGTACCGCTCGATGATCATGGGGGTATTCTCGATGATCTCCCAGGCGCATTCCAGCACCGTCGCGGCAAGGAGGCCGGCCCAGAGCGGCATCTCGCGGCCCGCCAGCCTGAAGGCCGCCCACGCGCCGAAGTAGAAGAGGAAGCCGTGGATGACGTGGGAGAACGTGTACCAGTCCGTCAGGTGCTGCGAATTCTCGGCGCTCTGGACGACGCCATGCCAGAGCTTGACGGTGCCGCATGTGCAGATCGGAGTCCTGCCCAGCCAGAACAGGATGACGGCCGTGAGAAGGACGAGGATGGCGGGTAGCGCGAAGGCGCGCGCCGTCCAGCGCTGACCTTCACCTGACCCCGACAGCACGGCCGGCAGCGGCGCCGCCCGCTCAGATGCCGGCATACATGCGGCCCGGGTTGAAGATCCCGACTGGATCCAGGGATCCTTTGATCCCGGCGGTCAGCTTTCGCAGCGGGTCGGCGAGCGGCTGGAAGACGTCGACCGAGGCACGGATCTCCGCCGGGGCGCGCACGAGGGTCGCATGTCCGCCCGTCTGCGCGAGGGCGCCCCGGATGACGGCCGCGCCCGCGTCATCTCCCGGCGAACAGGCGAGCCACACGAGCCCGCCGCCCCAATCGTAGAACCAGCGGCACCGGAGATCGCGCGCGACGAGGGCCGTCAGGAGGTGGCCCTTGGTCGGCGCGACGGAGATCCGCCAGACCGCCTCGCTCGAGACGTTCGCCGCGAAGGGGGCGACATCGCGCACGCCGCGCCAGAGCGCACTATTGGCTTCCCCATCCACGATGTCGGTATCGTGGCGTCGGAACAGCCGCCGGAGCTCTCCGCCGCGGTGATCGACCGAATAGGCGAAGCCTTCCAGCCGAAGGAGCGTCTGGGCGCCGCCACGCAGCCCGGCGGGCAGATGCGCCGCGGCCGTGACCTCGTAGGGGGAGCCGAGCGCAGCCGCCATCGCGGCGGCAGCCTGCGCCTCGTCGAGGCCGCGCAACACCAGCGTCCGCGTGCGCTCGGGTTTGGGCAGGACCTTGAACGTGACCTCCGTCAGGAAGCCGAGCGTGCCCCAGGAGCCGCCGAGCAGCTTGACGAGGTCGAGCCCGGTCACGTTCTTCATGACCCGCCCGCCGTTCTTGATCACCTCGCCCCGCCCGTTCACGAACCGCACGCCGATGAGGCTGTCGCGGGCAGCGCCGGCCTGGATGCGGCGCGGTCCGGAGAGATTCGCGGCCGCGACCCCGCCGATGGTCGGCTCCCCGTTCGAGCCGAGGAGCGGGCGGTAGTCGATCGGCTCGAAGGTCAGCTGCTGGCCCTTCTCGGCGAGCGTTCGCTCGACCTCGGCCAGCGGCGTGCCGGCCCGGGCGCCGATAACGAGCTCTGCCGGCTCGTGAAGGGTGACGCCGGTGAGGCCGAAGGCGGAGAGCGTGCGCTCCGTCTGGGCCGGGCGGCCGATGGCCGACTTCGTGCCGCCTCCCGCTATCGCCAGGGGAATCCGGTCGGCCGCCGCCTCCGAGACGGCTGCGCAGGCTTCCTGTTCGTCACGAGGTGCGATGGTCGTCATGAGAGTTTCAGCGGACGTCGGCGGGCGTGTCGGACCTGAATGATCCGGAGCTCGCCGTCCGGGAAGATCCGGTAAAACACGAGATAGGGAAAGTGCGCCAGACGCAGCATACGCGTTCCCGGGCGATTGGTTTGCCGCCCTCCGCCAGGGAAGTCGGCTATCAGGGATCGTGCTGCGTCCAGCTCCTGGAAAAACCTCCGGACGACCTGCTCCGAGGCGGCAGCAGCATAATAGGCGCGAATAACCTGCAGGTTCCTCACCGCCTCGTTGCTGAAAGTGACGGGCCGGTTCAGCGGTAGCGCCCGAGCAGCGCCTCGACCTCAGCGGTCGACGCTACGCCGCTTGCCTCGGCCTGATCGAGCTCGACCATCTCCTCCGGCGTGAGTTCATAGGGCTCCGCGACTTCGCGCTCTATCCCTTGCAGAAGGAAGGCGGCATAGGCCTGCCGATCCAGCGGCCAGGTGCGAACCCTCTCGAGGACGGCCTCGATGTCGTCCTTCGTCATGGCGGATCCCTCGCTCATGCGGCGACCCGGCCGTCCAGCGGGAAAACCTTGGCGGGGTTCATGAGCCAGGCCGGATCGAAGACGTTGCGGATGCGCATCTGCTGCGCGAGGTCGGCCTCGTCGAACTGGCAGCGCATCAGGTCGCGCTTCTCGATCCCGACGCCGTGCTCGCCGGTCAGGCAGCCGCCCACCTCGACGCAGAGCTTGAGGATGTCCTCGCCCGCGCGCTCCGCCTTCTCCATCTCACCCGGCTTGTTGATGTCGAACAGGATCAAGGGATGCAGGTTTCCGTCGCCCGCGTGGAACACGTTGGCGACCCTCAACCCCTCCCGCTTCACGATCTCGTCGATGCGCCGGAGCACGAGCGGCAGCTGGCCAGTGGGGATGGTGCCATCCATGCAGATGTAGTCGGAGATCCGGCCCGTCGCCCCGAAGGCAGACTTGCGGCCCTTCCAGATCGCCGCGCTTTCGGCCTCGGAGCGGGAAACCTTGACGGTGCTGACCTTGTGGCCCTCCGCTATGGCGACGACGCGGCGGAGCTGCTCGTCGATCTCGGCATCAGAGCCCTCGACCTCGACGATCAGCATGGCCTCGACGTCGAGCGGGTAACCCGCCTGCGCGAAGCCCTCCGTGATCTCGATGGCGACCTTATCCATGTATTCCAGCGCGACCGGCACAAGCCCCTCGCCGATGATGGCCGCGACGCAGGCGCCGGCGTCCTCGGCGGACGGAAAGCCCAGCAGCGCAGGGCGCGCACCCTCGGCGGCCCGGAGGATGCGCACCGTCGCTTCCGTCACGATCCCGAGCTGGCCCTCGGAGCCAATGACGAGGCCGAGCAGATCGAGGCCGGGGCTGTCGAGATGGGGGCCGCCGATCTCCACGACCGTGCCGTCGAGCAGCACCATCGTGACGCCGAGGATGTTGTTCGTCGTCACGCCGTATTTCAGGCAGTGGGCACCGCCCGAGTTCATGCCGATATTCCCGGCGATCGTGCAGGCGAGCTGGCTCGACGGGTCGGGCGCGTAGAAGAAGCTCTCGTGCGAGACCGCCCCGGATATCGCCAGGTTGGTGATCCCGGCCTCGACGCGCGCGGTGCGGTTCTCGAAATCGAGGTCGAGCACCCGCGCCATCTTCGAGACACCGACGACGACGGCATCCTCCTGCGGGATCGCGCCGCCCGCGAGCGATGTGCCTGCCCCCCGCGGCACCACCTTCACGCCCTGCTCGCTCAGGTACTTCATCACCGCCGAGACCTCGGCCGTGGAGGACGGGAGCACGACCGCCATGGGCATCTTGCGATAAGCCGTCAGGCCGTCCGTCTCGAAGGCCCGGCGCTCGTCCTCGGAGGTGATCAGGGCCTCCGGATGAACGAGGCGCGCCAGCCCCGCGATGATCTCCCCGCGGCGAGCGAGAATGGATTGATCCGGCGCCGGAAAGGCGATGGACATGGCGCTCCCTCGTGGTCCTGGACCCTCGGGTCAGTTTAGACCGGAAGCAAGCTCGGCGCGAGCGACCTCAGGCCGCCAAGGCGCGCCGCACCACGACCCTGTTCCGCCCACCCTGCTTGGCGGCGTAGAGCGCGCCATCCGCTTCCCGCAGGAGCGCATCGATGTCGTCGACGGGCCCCGAGAGTTCGGCGCAGCCGATGCTGATCGTCACCGGGATGGGCCGTCCCTCGAAGGTCGGCACGAGACCGGCCGCTCCGCGCCGCAGCCGCTCCGCGACCATCTCCGCCCCCTGGATGTCGATCGACGGAAGCAGGATCGCGAATTCCTCGCCCCCGAGCCGGCCGATGACGTCGATCGACCGCAGCGTCGACTGGAGGGCGCCCGCGACCTGCTTCAGCACCTCGTCGCCGGCCGCATGGCCATGCGTGTCGTTGATCGCCTTGAAGTGATCCACGTCGATCATGAGCGCCGAGAGCGGCTGCGCGAATCGCTTCCAGCGCGTGAGCTCGGCCTCGCCGAGTTCGAAGAACCGGGCGCGGTTCGAAACGCCGGTCAGCTGGTCCGTCGTGAGCAGCCGGCGAATCTCGTCGCCGCTCGATTTCCGCTCGGTCACGTCGCGAAGCACGACCGAGAAGCCGGTGATCTCCCCCGTCTGCTCCTCCAAAGCCGAGACGAGGCTCTGGCACCAGTAGCGCGAGCCGTCCTTTCGGCGGCGCCATCCTTCGTCGATGTGCCATCCGTCGCGGCGGGCGAGATCCACCTGCTGCATCGCCCTGCCCTGCACGGCCTCGTCGGGAAAGTAGAACACGTTCAAGGTCCGGCCGAGCACATCGCGGCCCGAATAGCCGGTCTGGCGCTCGCCCGACCGGTTCCAGGCGTTGATCCGGCCGGTCTCGTCCAGCGACAGCAGCGCGAAGTCGTTCACGCCGGCGATGATCGCCGAGAACCACGCTTCCGCCTCCTTTAGGCGCCGCTCCTGCGCGACCTGTTCGGTGATGTCGGACAGGACGGTCATGAGGCGGCCAGCCTCGATCTTGATGATCGAGCAGGCGAGGACCTGGGCTGCCGCGCCCGCGCCGCGGCGGACGTGGATGCGGTGGTTCTCGCAGATGGCGCCCCGCTCTCCCCCGAAGCTCGACACCATGTAGCGCAGATCCGGCGCGTAGGGCTCGAGGGCGACGAACAGGTTCGCGAGAGCGGCGGAATCGGCGATCGGCAGGAGAAGCTGCGCGGCGAGCGGGTTCATCAGCCCGATCGTCCCAGCCTCGTCCATCTCGACCAACCCGACCGGGCAGACATAGAGGAACTGGAGGAGCCGCTCGTTCTCCTCGGCGAGGCTCGGGAGCTCCGCCGGCACCTGGGCCGACATGGTCAGCGCTGGATCAGGAGGTAGCGTCGCGAGGCGCCCGCACTCTGGAGCATGCGGAGCTTCACGGGCGTCGGCCGCATCCTGAGCGTGAGCACGTAGTCGATCGTCGCGTCGAGCTCCGGCTCGTCCTCGAAGCGCTGGGCGACCATGAAGTTGTTCATGCAGGGCGCGACCACGCCGAAGACGTGCCGGCCGACGACCTTGTCGGGAGACAGCCCGGCCATCCGGGACTCGGTCGCGGAATAGAGTTCGACCGTGCCGTCCCGGCCGAAGCCGATGACGCCGAAGGGTTGTTCATCGAGTTCCGCCGGCGAGGCAGCCTCGATCTCCCGGATCGAACATTTTGCAAAATCAATCATCAATCACTCCTGGCCGGAGTGAGGCACGGGAGCCGTGGAGGAGCCGTAAACGCCTCCACGGCAATGCTGACGGTACGGAACCGGACAGCCGGCGCAGCAGCTCAGGCGCGGGCCGGCTCCAGGACCGTGCTCCAGAGGTCGGCGCCGGCGACGTCCTTCAGGGTCACCTTCATGGCCTCCGTGTTGCCGTCGATGGCGACATGGCCGAAGAACTGCAGGCCGGCGCTCGGCGGCGTGTTCTGCCCCTGCTCGGCACTCGGCGCCTTCACGTAGCGGAGCTGCGGCCCGAACGTGTTGTCGAGGTCGCCCGGCCCGAAGCTGCCGGCATGAAGAGGCCCGGACACGAACTCCCAGAACGGGTCGAAATCCTGGAACTGCGCCTTGTTGGGATCGTAGTAGTGTGCGGCCGTGTAGTGCACGTCTGCCGTGAGCCAGACGGTATTGCGGATGCGGGCGTGCTTGATGAAGCGCAGCAGCGCCGCGATCTCGAGCTCGCGTCCGAGCGCCGGCCCGTCACCCTGGGCGATCGCCTCGGATCCCTTCTTCAGCCGGCCGTCATCGAAGACCACGACGCCGAGCGGCATGTCGGCCGCGATCACCTTCCAGGTCGCCCGCGAGTTGAGAAGCTCGCGCTTCAGCCAGGCGAGTTGCTCCTCGCCGAGGAACACGCTCTCCGGGCCTTCTTCGGTCTGGCGGTTGTCGCCATTCGCGGCCCGGTAGGTGCGCATGTCCAGGAAGAAGATGTCGAGCGAGGGCCCGTAGGACACTTTCCGGTAGACGCGGCCGACCTCCTCCGGAGAGGCGGACATCGGCATGTATTCGTGGAAGGCCCGCATGCCACGCGCGGCCAGGAGCCCGACCGACTTCACGCTGTAGCGCTTGTCGTCGGCGAGCTGCTTGGAGGCCGACCAGTTGTTGGTGACCTCGTGGTCGTCCCACTGCGCCATCATGGGGACCTCGGCCGCGAAGGCGCGCAGGTTCCGGTCCATCAGGTTGTACTTGTAGCGGCCGCGGAACTCGGCGAGCGTTTCGGCGACCTTGGAGACCTCATCAGTGACGAGGTTCTTCCACATCGAGCCATCGGGCAGCTTCTGCTCGGACGGGATCGGGCCGTCGGCGTAGATCGTGTCGCCCGAATGGATGAAGAAGTCCGGCCGCAGCTTCAGCATCGTGTCGTAGATGCGCATGCCGCCGCGCGCCTCGTCGATGCCCCAGCCCTGCCCGGCCGTGTCGCCGGACCAGACGAAGGAGATGTCCCGCCTGCCGGCAGGAGCGGTCCGGAAGCGGCCGACGAGCGGCTCGCTCGCGACGCCGCCCGCAAGGTCGCGGGCGGTCGCCCGGAAGAAGATGTCCTGCCCGGCCGGCAGGTCGCGGATCAGCGCCTTCACGGCGAAGTCGGTTTCGGGCAGGGAATCGAGGCCGACTGCCCGGTGGACCGCCTTGAAGCTGTCAGTGGTCGCGATCTCGAAGGTGACGCGCGAGGGCCGGTCGGCGCGGGTCCAGACGGTGGCGGAATTTAGATCCGCATCGCCCGACTGGACGCCATGAGTCAGGACCGGACGCTCACCCGCCCGGCCGATGGCCGGCCGGGCAATCCCGGTCGCGACCGTGATTGCGCCCGCACTGCCCGCCAGGAGCAATTGCCTGCGCCCCAGCTTGATCTTGCCCGCCATCGGAATCTCCGCTCGTTGAGAACGGCTCCAATGAACCCGGACACTTGTAGCCCTCGCGACGCCCGGATGACGCCGCGGTCACAGAGACGGGCTTCAGCCGCCGAGCTTTTTCCGGCGCTGGCCGAGCGTGCGCAGGCGCAGCGCGTTCAGCTTGATGAAGCCGGCCGCGTCGCGGTGGTCGTAGGCGACCGCGCCCTCCTCGAAGGTCACGAGGTCCTGGTCGTAGAGCGAGTTCGGGCTCTCGCGCGCGATCACGTGGACGCCGCCCTTGTAGAGCTTCAGCGTCACCTCGCCCGTGACCATCTCCTGGGACTTGTCGATCAGAGCCTGCAGCATCTCGCGCTCGGGCGAGAACCAGAAGCCGTTATAGATGAGCTCCGCATAGCGCGGCATCAGCTCGTCCTTGAGATGCGCGGCACCGCGGTCGAGGGTGATCGACTCGATGGCCCGGTGCGCCGGAAGCAGGATGGTGCCGCCGGGCGTCTCGTACATGCCGCGGCTCTTCATGCCGACGAAGCGGTTCTCGACGAGGTCCAGCCGGCCGATGCCGTTGGCGCGGCCGAGTTCGTTCAGCTTGGCGAGCAGCGTCGCGGGCGACAGCTTCTCGCCGTCGATCGAGACCGCATCTCCGCGCTCGAACCCGATCTTGATCACCGTCGGCTTGTCCGGCGCCTCCTCGGGCGAGAGCGTGCGGGAATAGACGTAGTCCGGCACCTCCTGCGCGGGATCCTCGAGCACCTTGCCCTCGGACGAGGCGTGGAGGAGGTTCGCGTCGACGGAGAACGGCGCCTCGCCGCGCTTGTCCTTGGCGATCGGGATCTGGTGCTTCTCGGCGAAGTCGATCAGCTGCTCGCGCGAGCGCAGGTCCCATTCCCGCCAGGGTGCGATGATGGTGATGTCCGGCTTCAGCGCGTAGTAGCCGAGCTCGAACCGGACCTGGTCGTTGCCCTTGCCCGTGGCGCCGTGGGAGACGGCGTCCGCTCCCACCTTCTCGGCAATTTCGATCTGCTTCTTGGCGATGAGAGGCCGGGCGATCGAGGTGCCGAGCAGGTAGACGCCCTCGTACTGGGCATTCGCGCGGAACATCGGGAACACGTAGTCCCGCACGAATTCCTCGCGCAGGTCCTCGATGAAAATGTTCTCGTCCTTGATGCCGAGGAGCTGCGCCTTCCGGCGCGCCGGCTCCAGTTCCTCGCCCTGGCCGAGATCCGCCGTGAAGGTGACCACCTCGCAGCCATAGGTGGTCTGCAGCCACTTCAGGATGATGGAGGTGTCGAGGCCGCCCGAATAGGCGAGCACGACTTTCTTCACTTGCTTGTCGGCCATCTGAGGAAGCGTCGGTCCGGTAAAGGGATGGCGGGGCTTAGCAGTCCGGGCGCGGCAGGCGCAACGGGCAGGTCGGCGGGACCGCAGCCGGAGTTATGGCGTTCTCCTGCCGGGCGGCATCCGGGAACAGCGGCCCCTCTGTGGATCGTTCTTCAAAAAGAACATTCCGTTGCGCAATGACGAACGATATGGCATTCATCGTTCGTCATTTCAGTCCAGAGCGATCGTTAGATCATCCCAGCGATGAACATGCCCTTGCGACAATCCGAGCTGGCGGGCGCCGAGCGGCTTTCTCCGCAGAAGCCCGCCATCAGCTTCGCGAACGTAACGAAGACCTTCTCTGCCCGCGGCAAGGTGGCCGAGGTGCGGGCGCTCTCCGGGATCGACCTCGCGGTCGCCCCCGGCTCGATCCTCGGCGTGATCGGGCGCAGCGGCGCCGGCAAGTCGACCCTCATTCGGCTGGTCAACGGCCTCGAGAAGCCGACGAGCGGCCGCGTGGTCGTAGACGGCACGGAGGTCTCGGCGCTGGACGAGCGCGGGCTGCGGGACGTGCGCCGCCGCGTCGGCATGATCTTCCAGCACTTCAATCTCCTGTCCTCGCGCACGGCCTTCGACAATGTCGCCTTGCCGCTGGAGATCGCCGGCACCCCTGCGGAGGAGATCAGGAAGCGCGTCGAGCCGCTGCTCGAACTCGTCGGCCTCGCCGACAAGCGCAACCGCTACCCGGCCGAGCTCTCGGGCGGGCAGAAGCAGCGCGTCGGCATAGCCCGCGCGCTTGCGACGCAGCCGAGGGTGCTGCTCTCCGACGAGGCGACCTCCGCGCTCGACCCCGAGACCACGCGCTCGATCCTGGAGCTCCTGTCCTCGATCAACCGGGAGCTCGGGCTCACGATCCTCCTCATCACGCACGAAATGTCGGTGATCCGCGGCGTTGCCCGCGAGGTCGCGGTGATCGATGCCGGCCGTATCGTCGAGCACGGGGACGTCTTCGACGTCTTCACCCGGCCCCGGCACCCGACCACGCGCTCTTTCCTCGGAGCGGAGACCGGCCACGAGCTTCCGCCCTACCTGCGCGCCCATCTGAAGCCGGAGCCCCTGCCTGGCGCCGCAGTCGCGATCCGGATCCTGTTCCGCGGCCCGCACGCCACCGATCCCGTGATCTCGGAGCTGTCGCGCGAGCTCGGGCTCGACCTCAATATCCTGTCCGGTTCGGTCGACGAGATCGCCGGCCGCCCCTTCGGGACCCTCGTGGTCAGCCTTCCCAACGATCCGCTGAAGCTCGGTCAGGCCCTGACCTTTCTCCAGGCCCGCGACCTCGACACGGAGGTGATCGGCTATGTCGCCTGAAATCCTGCGCCTCATCTGGGAGGCCACCCTCGACACCCTCTGGATGGTGGCGGTCTCCGCCTCGCTCGCCACGCTGATCGGCCTGCCGCTCGGCGTCTTCCTGGCCACCAGCGGCCGGGGCGAGCTCTTCGCAGCCCCGCTGGTGAACAAGGCGCTCGGCTTCGTCGTGAACGCGACGCGGTCGACGCCCTTCATCATCCTGGTCGTCGCCATTATCCCGTTCACGCGGCTTCTCGTCGGCACCTCCATCGGCACCAAGGCCGCCATCGTGCCGCTGACCATCGCGGCGGCGCCCTTCATCGCGCGCCTCATCGAGGGCGCGATCCGCGAGGTCGACCAGGGCCTCGTCGAGGCCGCACGCGCCATGGGGGCGACGCCCCTCCAGATCGTCCGGAAAGTACTCGTGCCGGAGGCGCTGCCGGCCATCGTCCTGGCCCTGACCCTCGCGGTCGTGAGCCTCCTCGGCTTCTCGGCGATGGTCGGTGCCGTGGGGGGCGGCGGGCTCGGCGACCTCGGCATCCGCTACGGCTACCAGCGCTTCATGCCCGACGTCATGGCCGTGGTGGTCGTCGTGCTCATCGTGCTCGTGCAGCTCGTCCAGAGCACGGGCGACCACCTCTCCCGCCGGCTGAACAAGCGCCTCCGGCACGGCTGACCGTACTCGCAACCTCAGGAGAACATCATGGTGAACTGGTCCCGGCGCGCCCTCTTGGGCGCGGCGATGGCGGCCCTGTGCCTGGGCACGGCCTCGGCGGACGCCCAGACCATCCGGGTGGGCGTCACGGCCGGCCCGCATGCCGAGGTCCTCGACGCCGTGAGGAAGGTCGCGGCCGAGCGCGGGCTCGAGCTCAAGGTGATCGAGTTCACCGACTACGTCGTGCCCAATCAGGCGCTCGCCTCCGGCGATCTCGAGGCAAACTCGTTCCAGCACGAGCCCTACCTCAAGAACCAGATCGCCAAGACGGGCTGGAAGCTGGTGAAGGCCGGCACGACCACGGCCTCGCCGCAGGGCATCTATTCGAAGAAGTACAAGAAGATCGAGGACCTGCCGGCCGGCGCCACCATCGCGATCCAGAACGATCCCTCGAACGGCGCCCGCTCCCTCCAGATCCTGGATGCGAACGGCGTGATCAAGCTGAAGGACCCGACGAACACCGCCTCGACGGTCGCCGACATCGCCGGCAATCCGAAGCGCTTCCGCTTCGTCGAGCTCGACGCCGCCCAGCTCGCCCGCTCGCTCGACGATGTCGATGCCGCCTCGATCAACAACAACTATGCGCTCCAGGCCGGGCTCTCTCCCGTGACCGATCCGCTCATCAAGGAACCGGTCGAGGGGCCGTGGGTCAACATCATCGCGGTGCGCGAACAGCACAAGGACAAGCCCTGGGTGAAGGCGCTCGTCGAGGCCTACCGCTCGGAGCCCGTGAAGGAGTTCATCCTGGCCCGCTTCAAGGGCGCCTACCAGCCGACCTGGTAGCGCCGCGCCACCTCTTCCGAGACTGCAACAAGAAGAAAGACCCTACGATGAAACAGCTTCTCCTCGCCGCCGGCATCGCGGCCTCGATCGTGGCGGCGCCTGCGCTCGCGCAATCGCCGCAGACCGTTCGGGTCGGCGTCACGCCGGGCCCGCACGCCCAGATCCTGGAAGCCGTGAAGCCCATCGCCGCCAAGCGCGGCCTGGACGTGAAGATCGTCGAGTTCTCCGACTATGTCGTGCCGAATGCGGCGCTCGATTCCGGCGAGCTGGAAGCGAATTCCTTCCAGCACGCCCCGTATCTCGACAACCAGAAGACCGATCGCGGCTTCAAGATCGAGGCCGTCGGCTCGACCGTGAACTTCCCGATGGGGATCTATTCGAGGAAGCACAAGAGCTTCGACGCCGTGCCTCAGGGCGGCTCGATCGCGATCCCGAACGACCCGACCAATGGCGGCCGCGCGCTTCTCCTGCTGCAGGACAAGGGGGCGCTCAAGCTGAAGCCGGATGTCGGTTTCAAGCCGTCCGTCGCGGATATCGTCGAGAACCCGAAGCGGCTGAAGTTCATCGAGGTCGACGCCGCCCAGACGCCCCGCTCGCTTGACGACGTGGACGCGGCTGCCGTCAACACGAATTATCTCGTCTCGGCCGGCCTCAACCCCGCGGACGCGATCGTGAAGGAAGACCCCAAGGGTCCCTACGTGAACCTCATCGCGGTGCGGGCGGCGGACAAGGACAAGCCCTGGGTCAAGGAACTCGTCGCGGCGTATCGCTCGCCGGAGGTGAAGGCCTTCATCGCCGACAAGTTCAAGGGCGCGGTCATCGCGAGCTGGTAAGGATGGTGGGCCGCCCTGGCGGCGGCCCCCATCAAGGCGGCGCGCACCCCGCCCGGGAACCCGCGAAGGAGGCTGTGCCTTGCAGGCCAGCCTCCCTCGCCTCGGCAACCTTCAGCGCAGCACGCGCACCACCCGCCGCGAAGCCGGGTCCAGGACGACGGTCCTCCGGTCGGGCGAGATGAAGTAGGTGTAGTAGCCATCCGGCTGCAGGCCCCCGACGGAGATGTTCTGCACGGGAGCGGTATCGATCCAGTCGGGGATGTAGGATCCACGCCCGATCCTGATCCCGCTCGGTTGCTCATAGCTCGGCCCCAGCACTTTCAGGCTGGGCGGGTCGGTTATCATCCAGCTATTGGACGTGTACCCGAATTGCCGGATCGGCACTCCGCCCGGCTCGACGTAGACGACATTCCCCGCATCACTCGGGCCACTGGGCGAGACCGGCACCTGGAGCGGCTGCGCCTGCGCAAGCGCCGGCAGCAGAACGGCCGAAACAAGAGCGATCATGGGAAGCTTTTGGGGCGCTAGGCGCATTTCCTATCTCCCTTTGGCTCATTCACTCGAATGCTGAGCACGACCAATCTGGCACCGATCCAAATCGGTTTCACGCCATAATCTGGAATCTCTTGAAAATTGTCCCAACTGATCAAGGGAACGGTCGGGATCGTCAGACTGTATACAGGGTACGATACGCGCCTATTCTGAGCTAATCGCCCGCATTTACGTAAGTCGGCAGCTGGAAGCGGCCGCGAATTCCCGGTCGCACACAAGCGTGGCGCTCCGCACCCGGGCGTGCGGGACAGCGGCCGGCCTGCACCTCGCCCCGCGGCGGGGGCGGTGCGCCCACCTACTTCTTGAGGCGGTATCCCGTCCGGAAGATCCAGGCGACGAGCCCCAGGCAGACCGCCAGGAACGCGAGCGTCGCGCCAAGGCTGATGGCGGGGTTCACGTCCGCCAGCCCGAAGAAGCTCCAGCGGAAGCCGCTCACCAGATAGACGACCGGATTGAGCAGCGCGACGGTGCGCCAGCCCTCCGGCAGCATGTCGATCGAGTAGAAGCTGCCGCCCAGGAAGGTGAGCGGCGTCACGACCAGCAGCGGCACCAGCTGAAGCTGCTCGAAGCCCTCCGCCCATATTCCGATGATGAAACCGAGGAGGCTGAACGTCACGGCGGTCAGGACCAAGAAGGCCAGCATGACGAACGGGTGGTCGATCCGCAGGGGAACGATGAAGGCCGCTGTCGCCAGGACGATCAGCCCCAGCATGACTGACTTCGTCGCCGCCGCTCCGACATAGCCGATCACGATCTCCGCGGCGGAGATCGGGGCGGACAGCACCTCGTAGATCGTCCCCGTGAAGCGGGGAAAGTAGATCCCGAAGGATGCGTTCGCGATGCTCTGCGTCAGCAGCGTCAGCATGATCAGGCCCGGCACGATGAAGGAGCCGTACGCGACGCCCTCGACCTCGCTGATCCGGCCCCCGATCGCGGCCCCGAACACAACGAAATAGAGAGCGGTCGACATCACGGGCGCGATGATGCTCTGGAGTAGCGTGCGCCGCGTGCGCGCCATCTCGAACAGGTAGATCGCCCGGATCGCGTGAAGGTTCATGCGTCGCTCCGGACGAGGTTCACGAAGATGTCTTCCAGCGAGCTCTGCTCCGTTCGCAGGTCCCTGAAGCGGATGCCGGCGCCGGTGAGCTCGCCGATGAGCGTCGCGATCCCGGTCCGCCCCGCCTTGGTGTCATAGGTGAAGACGAGCTCGGAGCCGTTCTCCGCCAGCTCCAGGCCCTCCCGCGCGAGCGAAGCCGGGATGGCGGCGAGCGGCTCGAGCAGCTCGAGGACCAGCCGTTTCCGGCCGAGCTTGCGCATCAGCTCGGCCTTCCTTTCGACGAGGATCAGCTCCCCGCGATTGATGACCCCGACCCGGTCGGCCATCTCCTCGGCCTCTTGGATGTAGTGGGTCGTCAGGATGATGGTGACGCCCTGCTCCTTGAGGCGCCGGACGAGCCCCCACATGTCGCGCCGGAGTTCGACGTCGACGCCCGCCGTGGGCTCGTCGAGGAACAGGATCTGCGGCTCGTGCGAGAGCGCCTTGGCGATCAGCACCCGCCGCTTCATGCCGCCGGAGAGCGAGAGCATCTTGTTGTCGCGCTTCTCCCAGAGAGAGAGGTCACGCAGCACGCGCTCGATGTGGTCCGGATCGGCCTTCCGGCCGAACAGGCCGCGGCTGAAGCTCACGGTGTCCCAGACGGTCTCGAAGGCGTCCGTGGTCAGCTCCTGGGGTACGAGCCCGATCAGCGAGCGCGTCCGGCGAGGTTCGGCCAGGATGTCGTGGCCCTCGACCAGGCAACGGCCCGATGTCGGGTTCACGAGCCCGCAGATGATCGAGATCAGCGTGGTCTTGCCGGCACCGTTCGGGCCGAGGAGCGCGAAGATCTCTCCGCACTGGATCTCGAGGGTGACCGATTTCAGCGCCAGGAATCCGGACGCGTAGGTCTTCTCGAGATGCGAGATCTCGATGGCTGCAGTCATGCAGAGAACCGGGGTTCAGGCCGCGAGGAGGTGGCGGCCGTCATGCCCCGCGATGCGCGCCCGCACAATCTCCCCCGCGGTCACCGATGTGCGGAAGCGCACAGGCGTGAACCCGGCGGTCCGGCCGATCTCACCCGTCTCGACGAGCACCTCGCGCTCTGCCCCGACCTCGCCCGACAGATGGCTTCGAAGAGCCGCCTCCCCGGCCTCGCGCAGGCGGGCGGCCCGCTCCTTGACGACCTCGCGCGCGACGGGCGGCATGCGAGCGGCCGGCGTGCCGGGGCGGGGGGAGAAGGGAAAGACATGCAGATGCGTCAGGCCGCACTCCGCAACAATGTCGAGGGAGCGCTGGAACATCTCCTCCGTCTCCGTCGGGAAGCCGGCGATGAGATCCGCCCCGAACACGATGTCGGGCCGCAGGCGCCGGGCCTCCTCGCAGAACGCGATCGCGTCACCGCGCAGGTGCCGCCGCTTCATGCGCTTCAGCACCATGTCGTCTCCCGCCTGGAGCGAGAGGTGCAGATGCGGCATGAGCCGCTCCTCGGTCGCGAGCGCGTCCAGGAGATCGTCGTCGGCCTCGACCGAATCGATGGAGGAGAGCCGCAGCCGGGGCAGTTCGGGGACGGCACGGAGGATCGCCTTGACGAGCGTGCCGAGGCGCGGCGCCTCGGGCAGGTCCGCCCCGTAGCTCGTGATGTCGACGCCGGTCAGCACGACCTCGCGCGCCCCCTCCCCCACCAGGCGGCGGATCTCGGCCGTGACGGTCTCGACCGGGACCGAGCGGGAATTGCCGCGCCCGAAGGGGATGACGCAGAAGGTGCAGCGATGGTCGCAGCCGTTCTGCACCTGCACGACGGCGCGGGTGCGGCCGAGCTCACGGCCCGCGACGGCGGCGGCGGTCGTGCGCTCGGCCATGATGTCGCCGACCTGGACCCGCCTGGAGCCGGCGCCGGCGAGCCCCCGCCATGTCTCGGGCTTCGTCTTCTCGCCGTTGCCGAGCACGGCCGAAACCTCGGGCATCGCCGCGAAATTCTCCGGCTCGATCTGGGCACCGCAGCCGGTGACGACGATGCGGGCCCCGTCACGCTCGCGCGCGGCCCGCCTGATCGCCTGGCGTGCCTGGCGCGTCGCCTCGGCCGTCACGGCACAGGTATTCACCACGACGAGGTTGTCGTGCCCCGCCCGCTCCGCCTCATGGCGCATCGCGTCGGATTCCGCCGCGTTCAGGCGGCAGCCGAAGGTGAGGACCTCGACGCCCATCAGGCCGCCCCGGCGAAGAGCTCCGGCGCGAGCACGCCGTCATATTCGAGCTCGACCGGCCCGGTCATGAGCACGTGGTTGTCGCTCTCGCGCCACGCGATGACGAGGTGGCCGCCCGGCAGCGTCACGGTCGCCTGGCGGCCGGTGAGCCGCTTGCGCGCAGCCGCCACGAGGGCGGCGCATGCGGCCGAGCCGCAGGCCCGCGTCATCCCGGCGCCCCTTTCCCAGACGCGCAGGACGATGTGGTCGGGCGAAGCCACTCGCGCGAGCGAGATGTTCGCGCGCTCGGGGAAGATCGGATGGTTCTCAAGGAGCGGCCCGACCTTCCCGAGGTCATACGCGTCAGGATCCTCCACCCAGAAGATCGCATGGGGATTGCCCATCGAGACGACGGAGGGCGAATGGAGGATCGGGGCGTCGATCGGCCCGATCTGCAGCTCGATCCGGCGCGTGTCTTGGAACGGCTCGGCGAGCGGGATCTCGTCCCAGCGCAGCCGCGGCTCCCCCATGTCGACCGTGAACAGCCGCTCGCCGGCTCGCGCAGCCGTGAGGCGGCCGGCATCGGAATCGAGCACGAGCGTGTCGCCGTGCTGGCGTGCCATCCCCGGGTCGTCCAGCATCGCCCAGGCGACGCAGCGCGTACCATTGCCGCAGGCCGCCGAGGACGAACCGTCGGTATTGTAGATCGCGAGGCGCGCGTCGGCGCCCGGCCGCTCCGGATCGTGGATGACCATCAGCTGGTCGAAGCGGGTCCGCGGCGCGGCCGCGATCGCCCGTGCCTCCCCGGGCTGGACGGAAAGCTGTGAGCCGCGCAGATCCAGGACGACGATCTCGTTGCCGAGGCCGTTCATCTTCAGATAGCGGCGATGCGCGAGGGAGTTCATCGGGAACAATCCGTAAGGGGTCCCGTATATCGGAGCCCGGTGTCTCTGTCGCGAGGGGTGGGTGCGGCGCTCCGGCCGGGGCGCCGCGACAGGCGGGATAAGGGTCGAACCAGATGGTCAGGCCAAGGCGGCTCATGATCGGCGCGATGCTGTTCGCGCTCGCATTCGCTCAACCTGCAGCGGCGCAGACGGCCACGCCGGCGGATAGCGCGCCGCCCGCATCGTCGACAAGCCCGGCTCCGGCGACGCCGCCCTCGTCCTCCCCTCCCGCCGTGATCCTCCAGCAGGCCCCCGCCCCAGGCGCGCCGAAGCCCGCGGCTCCTTCCACAAGCACCCTCGCGAGCCGGCCGACCCTCATTCCGAACAGCGGCGACACGTCCAATGTCGATGAGGTCGTCCTCCCGGAGAAGCCGGTCCTGATCCTGTCCGGCACGAGCGTGTGGGACGACGGCCTGAAGAACCTGCGGGCGGCCTTCGGCACGATCGAGGCCGAACTCGTCCGTCTCGGCATCCCGCCGGCAGGCAGGCCCCTCGCCGTCTTCGTCCAGACGACGGACGACAATTTCCGCTTCGACGCCATGGTGCCCGTGGGGGCCGCGCCCTCGCCGGTGCCGGGGCTCGGCCCGGAGATGCGCTTCGGCGTGACCCCGTCCGGCAAGGCGTACCGCTTCGTCCACAAGGGGCCTTACGACGACATCGACACGACCTACGAGACCATCACGACCTACCTGGACGCGAAGGACATCCTGGCGAAGGATTCGTTCATCGAGGAATACGTGAACGACGTGGCGGACCAGACCGATCCGGCGCTCGAGATCAACATCTTCGTGCAGCCACGCTGAGCCTCACTCGGGCGGCGCCCAGACCTGTCCGGGCTGCATCGCCGGGAAAAGCTCCGGCGCGATTCCGGCCTCGGCGAGCGCAGCCGTGAGGTCTATCAGCGGCTGGTCGACCTTCTCGTTCGTCAGCTGGAACGTACCCCAATGGATGCCGAGCGCCTGCTCGGCGCCGAGATCGCCAAAGGCCCGGACGGCGTCGGCCGGGTTCATGTGCTGCGGCTGCATGAACCAGCGCGGCTCGTAGGCGCCGATGGGCAGGGCCGCCACCTTCACGGAACCGAAGCGGTCCCGCACGGACCGGAAGGTATCGCCCTCGCCGTATCCGGTGTCGCCCGCCATGTAGATCGTCCCGGCCGCGCTGGTCAGGACATAGGCGCCCCACAGCGCCATGCGCCGGTCGTTGATGCCGCGCGCGGACCAATGATGCGCCGGCTCGAGATGGGCCGCGACCCCGCCGCCGAGTCCCGTCGACTGCCCCCAGTCCAGAACCTCGACCTTCACGGCATCGTCATGCGCGCGGATGATCGAATCGTTTCCGAGCGGCGCGATCACCTTCGGGGCGTGCCGGTGCCAGAGCCGCGCGATCGTCTCGACGTCGAGATGGTCGTAGTGGTTGTGCGTGATCAGGACGGCATCGATCGGCGGGAGGTCGTCGAAGGCGATGCCGGGCGGATTAGCCCGCCGCGGGCCCGCAAACCGGACCGGGCTCGCGCGCTCGGACCAGACCGGGTCGGTGATGATGTTGCGGCCGGCGACCTGGATCAGCACCGTCGCGTGGCCGACGAGCGCCACCCGCAGCCCGGCGACCCGCTCCGGCGGCTTGTCCGTGAACGGGCTCGGGAAGCTGTCGGGCCAGGCTGCGCGGCCGCCGCTGACCTGCCAGCGCGCGAGATCCAGGAGGCCACGATCTGCGACCGGCCCCGGGCCGTAGAAGCGCACCCCGTCGTAATGGTCCGTGACCGGGCCGTCGTAATACCGGTTGCGGCTTCGCGCGACGGCGGAATAGCCGACGCCGCCCAATGTCAGAACGGCAGCCGCACTCGCGATCCGCCCAACGCTTCGCCGGTTCATCGCGCCATGGATGCAAGACGCCGCCGCCCCGTCAAGCGCGACACGCTCACGGGAACGTCAGCACACCGTCCAGGTTGACTTCGTAGAACAGGCAGTCAGCAACTTTTGAAGGAGCGCGTCGGTGGGAGACCTCGGCAGCTACATCTGGTTCATCGGACTCGGGGCCGGCATCGTCATCCTGGGCATCACGATGGCCGTCGCCCGCTCACGCCGCCGCAAGACCTATATCGGCGACGAGAACCACGCCTGGAAGCAGGCCGCCGCGGAAACCGGCCGGCCGGAGGTGGCGAACCCCAACCTGCGATAGCCGCGCACGGGCGGCTGGGCCTCGACAGAGGCCCGCGGCATCCCGGTGGTCTCGCGCCCGGCTGCCGGGCTCGTTGAGCCCCTCGGGAGCGCTTTCTGCCCAGAAACCCCTCACCGGCTCGCCTGCTCTCGGCACCGCCGAGCAGCCTGCCGACTCCGGCGATCTAGGCCGCGGCACCGAAAGGCGCCAGCGAGGCAGCGACGGCGATGCAGTCCGTCGCAAGGCGGATTGCCCTCGCCTGGAAGCGCGCCGGCTCGGGTGACGAGTTTTTCGGCAGCCGTCGCGAAGGCCGCGGCAGGGTGCACCCATTCAACGAGGCCGACGCGGAGCGCCTCCAGGTCAGAGAGCCGCGTCGTACTGCAATCCATTCTGAGCCTGGACGGACGGGTTCGCCTCATCGCCGTAACTGTGCCCGCTGAAACGGCTGGCGACCAGGAGCTCACAATGGGGAACCGAGCGGAGCACCCGCTCTCCAGGTCACTCGCCCTAGGTCGCGACGTGTAAAGATCATGCGCGAGCCTGCATCGAGTCAGCTTGGCCAAGCGCTCAGAGGCACCTTGCGGCTGGCAGGCGCTACCACAGGAGCCTGGTTTCCCTTGCTCGCTGATCATGTTCGCAGTCACGATTCGCTCGTGGCTCTGCTCGCGTCGCTGACGTTCGCCCAAGCGCCTCCTTCGCCTCAGGGCCGAGCCCGCGGGCGACAATTCGACTCCGGCGGTTTGAACGGCCTATGTCGACTCATCGCTGATCCGTCTGGGGCGCTATAGCGTGAAGTTCTTCGGTTCGAAGGGCGGTAGCGTACTCCGCGAGATCTGCGCGGCTCCGGAATTATCTGCCTCGATCACGTGCCCTGGCCTCTTCAACCAAAGTACGTGGCTACCACCCCCCAAACCGCTTGGGCCCGACAGCCTGCTACAACGGGCATGCGTTTGACCGGGTCTGTCGCGAGAACGCCATCGAGCACCGCATCACAATGCCCAACCATCGATGGACCAACGGCAAGGTCGAGCGGATGAACCGGACGCTCAAGGTCGCGACCGTCAATCGCTACCTCTACGGGAGCCACGGCCTGCTCCGCAACTGCAACTCTTCCTACACTCCTACAACCACGCCCGCCAACTGAAGACCCTGCGGAGCCTTACACGCTAGAAAACACGTCCTTCCGGCCTGGACGAAAGAGCCTGAACTTCGAACTCGACCCATCACACTACACCCCGGACCGTACACACCGTCAACGCGTGCGTCAGACGCATAGCATCCGGGTGAGCGAAGGACAGCGTTCCCGGCCGGTGCTTGCCAACGGCTAAACCGCTGCCGACCACGAGTTCGGGCAGGTCGTTGCCTTTAACCGTCCATCGCGGTAGCTCGCTCGGGGCGCTCCTGAGTTAAGATGGGTAATGGACGAGATCCTGCGGCCGCTTATCGAGAAAGTACGGCACGCTTCGATGGTCGACGAGGAGGCGCTGCTTTTCTCCTGGCGAAGCGCCTGCGAGCTGATCAACGATGGGGTCCCCGGCGCCCTAGTCGAGTGCGGAACGTGGAAGGGCGGGTGCAGCTTCGGGCTCGCCCTTGCTCAAAGGGCCGTTTTCGGGCGGGTTGTCCGTCCGGTCTACATGCTTGACAGCTTTGAAGGCCTCCCGCCCGCTGATGGCAGAGACGGTCCGGCCGCGATCGAGTACCAGAGCCGCCCGGACGACCCGGGGTACCTAGACAATTGCCGGGCTCCCCTTCCGCAGGTCCTCGCAACGCGCGACAGCCTGTCCCTAAGCGAGTCCGAATGCCCGATAAGGCCCGGATGGTTCTCGGAGACGGTGCCGCCGTTGCGGTCGGAACTGCTCGCGCAGGGCATAGCCTGGCTGCGGGTTGATTGCGACTGGTACGCGCCGGTCCGGTTCGTCCTGGACGAACTCGAGCCGCTCGTCGCTGAGGGCGGAGTCGTAATTCTGGACGACTACTACGCCTGGGACGGATGCGCCCGGGCCGCGCACGATTACCTATCGCACAACGACATTCCCTACCGCCTGCGGCAAGAGGGCTCGGGCTTCATCTGGGCATGGTTCCGGAAGCAGCAGAGCCGTGGTCTCTCGGACCCCCTTTGACGCCGATTTTTCTCCAATCTCTACGAACTTGAAGGAATCGAAAAAGCCATGCCGATGGTGATGACCCCCGAACAGAATGATTGGTTCTCTCGCATGCGGGGGGAATGGCTCTCGGTCATGCGCCCATTTGATGGTTACGGTCCGAGCGCTCTCTTCCAACCTCTTCCCGCCCTGCCGCCCGAACTTCTGGCGGACTGCAAGCTCTTGCCGAATCGCTACGCTATTCTTCCCCTCCTGCCCAAGGGCGGCCGGGTCGCGGAGGTCGGTACCCAGGAGGGGCGCTTCGCCGATCATATCAGCGCGGAATGCCGACCGGAGGAGTTGCACCTGTTCGACATCGACTTCTCCCCGCTGACGCGGCGGACAGATACTGAGCTTGCGCGAACGGCAACCCTTCACGAGGGCGATTCGGCTAACATGTTGTCCAGGCTTCCCGACGACTATTTCGACTGGATGTACATCGACGGGGACCATAGCTACGCCGGGGTGAAGCGCGACGTCGAGGTTGCTAGGACGAAGGTGAAGCCTGGCGGGACCCTGGTCTTCAATGACTTCGTCATGTGGAGCCCGGTGGAGTGCATCGACTACGGCGTGCCGCACGCGGTCTGCGAGCTCGCTTTGAACCATAACTTCCGCTTCACGCATTTCGCTCTGCATCAGTTGATGTACTGCGACGTGGCGCTTCGTCGCCCCGAACGGTGAGTTCCACCGTGAGCCCGAGCCCTGCTGCCGACAGCCCTTCCCTCGGATTGGCTCCCGTGTGGTCCCACGAGCCCACGCGTATCCGGGTTTGTGCTCAGGATGGGATTGTCGATCCGCGCGCATTCTCTCCGGCCAACAACTTCGGAGCGGGCGCGCTCGCCCGCACCCTGGTCGAGACGGATCGGAATTATTCCGACGTCAACGTCACATGGCAGCAGGAGGTCTACGATCTCGCCCGCGACGTAATCCAAAGGGTCGGCGCCCGGCGGGTCGTTGATATCGGAACGGGCTCTGGGGCGAAATTTGTCTCCGCCTTTGCCGGAATGGACCTTATACGAATCCAGGTGGACTGGGACGACCGGCGCGAGGTCGTCGTTCCCAACGGATCGCCGGAAACGAGCCGCTTCGTCACGGCCAATCTCGAGGATCCCGGCGATCTCGAGCGTCTCGCGAGCGAGCTCGCCGACGGGCCTGCAACAGTCTTCGTTCTTTCCGACGTCATCGAGCATCTCATCGATGTCCGCCCCGTCCTGCGGATTCTTCGACGGCTCCTACGAGCGCACGAGCGGCATCGCCTCATCATCTCGACGCCGGATCGCGATCGGGTGGACGGATACGGCGCTTCACGGCTGCCAGACAATTTGGGCCATGTCCGCCAGTGGAACGCCGCTGAATTCGGCCTCGCTTTGAACTCGGCCGGGTTTGACGTGGTTCGGATCGGCCACCTCGCCCAGAATAACTTTGACGGCTTGGACCGGACAATCGCCGCGGAGTTGCGCTGCACGACCGAGGGCTACAGCGCCTTTCTGTCTCAACACGGCTTCCCTAAGCTCAACGACCATCTCGCAATTACGACCGAGCATGCTGATGCGAACGCGACCGGCGGGATCGGCTCGTACTACAGGTACAGTGACGCGGAATTAGACCGAGCCCGGATCTACCTGTTCGCCGGCGGTCACGGCCTTCCGCAGGACTGGCTGCCCTTCGTCCGTCGCAAGGGATGGATGCACGTTGCCGAGTTCAACAACCAAATTCGTGAAGATCTCGCGACGGTCTCGGCCCATTCACCGGAGGCGGTTCTCGAGGCAACTCTACAGATCGTCTTCTTCTACGACGATCTCAAGCTCATCGAGTACCAAGATTATCTTGGGCTTGGAGCGCGGGTGGCACAGGCCAAGCGCACGGGACTGTTGCCGCCCACGATCAGCGTCATTGCTTATGCGCACGGCAGCCACTTCTACCTGGACAACGCGAGCGGCGCGCTGCTGGACGTCCCGCGGGATGGGCAGGTCGACGTGCGAGAGCGGATCTCGCTCGAACAGGCCGACGTGGTCCTATTCCCGTCCCGCTTCCTGCGCGACCTGTATCTGTCGACCCAGGGGCTGCAACCGCGGCAGGTGGTCGAGCAGGCCTATCCGATGAGGCTGAGGGACGGGCCGATCTCCGAGGCCCTGCTCGGCCCGATCGACACCCTCCTCTTCTACGGGAAGCAAACTCCGCAGAAGGGCTATCCCGAGTTCTGCGACGCCGTCGTCGAGTTGTTCAGCGATAAGCGGTTCTCCGACGTAGCGGAGCAAATCCGCCAGATCGTGCTGATGGGTGTGCCTCAGCCGGACGAGCGGTTGCTGGCATTGGAGAATGTCAGGATCGTGCATGGGCAGTATACCCTCGACGCAGCACTCTCCTGCCTGAGGTCTCACGCTCCGAGGGCGCTCGCCGTTCTGCCCTACAAGGCAGATAATCATCCACTGTCGATCTTCGAAGTTGTCGACGCCGATTGCCAGTTGCTCGCCTTCGCAGCCGGCGGTCTCCCGGAGATCATTCCGGAAGAGCTTCACACCGATCTCTTATGCGCCCCAAAGGCGAAGCCGCTCGCGGAGGCGATCGCTCGACAGCTTCAGCGAACGTTTTGGGAGCGTGCCCGGCTCATCGAACGGACGCGTTCTTTGATCCGAGAGCATTACGAGACCGTGCGCGAGACGTTCCGCGATGTTGTGGACGGCTTGAGGAAGACTTCTTTGAATCCGAGGCCTGCCCGAGGGGCAGTCAGCGTCGTGGTCCCCAATCTGAACGGCGACGCCCACTTCTTCGACGATTTGGCCGTTGGGCTCAGGAATAGCTTTCTTCAACCTGCCATCGTCGAGGTGGTCGACGATGGATCTGACGAGGCCGGGCGTTCGCGGCTCGAGGCCAGCCTGACCAAATTTGGGCCGCTGAGATACAACCTCACCTATAACCCCACGAATCTCGGACTGGCGGGTGCCCGAAACGCTGGTCTCGCGCGAGTGCGGACGCCGTATGTCTGCGCGCACGACAATGACAATATCCTGCTCAATCGGTATCTCGACCTCGCCTGCCGGGTGCTCGACGAGAACCCCGATGTTGCCGCTGTCACGGCTTGGAGTTGGTGCTTCGTCGATGGGGTGTCTTGGAGGGCCCGGCGCGCCCGTTGGGATTTCGAGTACCAGCCGCTCGGGCAAGATCTTGGCCTGGGGCTGAACAGCAACTGCTTCGGGGATGCCCTGGCCGTCTACAGAACCGAATCTCTTCGAGCCCTCGGCGGCTGGGATGACTCCTCGAAGGGGCTCTGGGAAGACTGGCAGTTGTTCATGATGATGACCACCGCCGGGATGAAGATCCTGACAATCCCAGCGCCAATGTTCCTGTATCGCCTGCGCCCTGGCTCGATGCTGCAGTCCTACGCGCGTCTTCCAGGGGAGGCGCGGATCGGGCGAGCGCTCAGTCCCATTCCGCCCGCCGACGGGGTCAGTCTGATACGAACCGCGAAAACATTCCAGAAGCAGGCTGCGTCCGCGATGGCGCGCGTTAGCGCCGTTCAGGAGAAGCTGAACTACGATCGTCAGGAGCGCTTTAGGGCTGTCGCGCATAGGTCTCGCGCCCACGTGAGCTTCGAAGCGCAGATCGAGGCAGCGCAAAATCGACTGAACGTCTTTCGTCAGGAGCGCTTCAGGGCTGTCGCGCATAGGTCTCGTGCCCACGTGAGTTTCGAAGCGCAGATCGAGGCAGCGCAAGATCGACTGAACGTCTTTCGTCAGGAGCGCTTCAGGGCTGTCGCGCATAGGTCTCGTGCCCAAGTGAGTTTCGAAGCGCAGATCGAAGCAGCACAAAATCGACTGAACTTCTTCCGCCAGGAGCACTTCAAGGCGTTGGCTCACCGGTGCCGCACCCAAGTGAGCTATGAATTTCAAGCCGCCTCGATTCGAAGAGATCGATTCCTGAGGCCAGTGTTACGCCTTCTTCGGAAGCGCAAAGAGGGGCCCATGAGCAACGCAAATTACCAGGAAGACCGACGCATGGTAGAAGTGTCGGGCCTGTTCGACCCCATTTGGTATCGCGAGCAATATCCAGATCTAGCTGATTGGGGTGGGGATCTACTCGACCACTTCATGGCACATGGGGCGATCGAGGGTCGCTCGCCTGGGCCACACTTCTCGGGGTCGTACTATCTGGAGCAGAATCCGGACGTGCGCGACGCGGGGCTGAACCCGCTCGTTCATTTCCTTCGCTACGGAGCCGACGAGGGCCGGTATCCGGAGCCCCCCATCACACTCTGACCATCAAGTCTCGACTTCGAGGCTTTCGGACACCAGGCATTCCACCGCCAACCGCGAGCCGGCAGTGAGAGGACGGATGCTCATCTCATTGCCGAAGGCAACGCTGGTCAGGTCGAGGACCGCTCGATCGTGCCAGCGCTTGTAGAGGGCGGAGCCGAGAGCCTGCGTATCGAACTCGGCCACCTTTCGGCCCATGGCGTCGTGTAGGCCGAAGCCACCCTGCGAGTTCCGGAGGTCGATTTGCAGGAGGCGAGGCGCTTCTCCGACCAAGTCATAAGAGAGGTGGCCGTCACCCTCGACGGTCACGAGGTCGAGGGTCCAGCAGGCGGGTCGTTCGATTATCCCGCTCCGGTCGGACCTGCTGGGGACGCAACGGATGATCGGCTCCTTCATCTCGGTCGCGGGGTCGGCGCCGAAGTCGAACACCATTTCGAGCCAGTATCGAGCGAAAGCCGCGTGAGCGAGCGGCCCGTGCTGCTTTAGGTACCGGACCAGTTCAGCTTCGTCCCGCCGGATCGGCTCGTCCGCTGCAGGCCACGGACACCAGCCGTCGGATTTGATCGTCGGCAGTCGGCCCTCGCCGTCAGCCAGGAAGAGCTCGAATTCATGATAGCTTGCCGCCATCCCGAAGCGATACAATGCCTCGCAGGGATCGTCGCCACCAGCGACCTCCTTAGCGCCGATGCGTGGCGACCGCGCAATGTACTGGAGTGCGAGTTCAGTCGGTAGTGATTGGAAAAAGTGCAGAAATGTGGAGTGACTGTCGTGCGGGATCAGCCGGTTTGGCGTCTCAGACACGATAAGAAGGCCGTGCCCGGCGAGAAGTTCCCGGATCGCCGCCAAGACGATCCGGCGTTCATCGAGCGTGAGATGTTCGATAACAGCGTACATGATCACACAATCGATGCGATCCTCGATCCCATATGCCCGCGGCATGCGCATAACATCCGCCGCATTAGCGTCGAGGAAGTGTAAATTCTCCCGCCCACATGCTGCCGCAAGCTCGCGCGCTAGCCCGATAGCGTCCGTATCGAGATCGACGCCATAATAGCGGTGGAACAGATGCGACCAGGGGATCGCTTTTAGGCCGCGCCCACATCCCAGTTCGAGCACCGTCATAGACGACAGATCGTAGCCGAGGCTCGTCAGCCGCGGGACGCGATAGTAAATCGCGGACGCGAGCCTGTCGAGAAAGTAGGGTTCGGGCATCAATTTCTCGATCACCGGGAGATCGCGACGAAAGATATCCTGGACGAGATCGTCGATGGTGCTGGACGCCGCAGGCGAAAAGACTGACGGCTGGAACGCGCGAATGGCCTCGTCGGACAGGAAGGTCACTGATGCTCCGTGTAGCGCTCGATGTCGCGGGTCTGCCGAGATAACCAGCTTCCTATTATGTCCCAGTTTGGTTGGGCCGCCCAGTGAGCCGCGTGAAAATGGGCCGCGCGGGGGGGTTATCAAAGCCTCAGGTTAGCGTGGCGGCGATCAAGGGCCAAGCTCACCATTGCCGCTCCGTTCGACACATCTTACAAGGCAGCGTATGAATACGAAAGCGCCAGCCCTTGCTCTCGTTGCCGAGATTGCCCTTGCGTCTAGTAAACACGACCTCCACCGACCCACTCCGAATCCCGCTAGTATGCTGCCGCTCGGTTGGGGCTCTCGGTCAGCGCGGATTGTGAGGGAAATTGTCTGACGAGATCTATGCCTCTGCGCCCGGGTCGGAATTTGCAGGCCTGCGATGCCTGGTGCTGGGCGGAAGCGGATTCCTCGGAAAGAACCTGTGTCGATCACTGGCCTTGCATGGGGCGAACGTTACAAGCTTCGGGCGTCGCCCTGAGGATCCCGCCCCCCACTTTGGCATCCGCTCCATGACGGGCAGCTTCCATGATCAAGCAACATTATCGGGCGCGGTCAAAGGTCAGGACGTCGTTTTTCACCTTATCAGCGGGTCTATTCCAGAGTCGTCGAACCAGGACCCGTCCGCCGAGTTGCGGGGAGCCCCCCTGGCAACCATCCACTTCCTCGATCTATGCAGGTCGAACAACGTCAAGAAGATCGTCTTCGCATCGTCGGGCGGCGCGATCTACGGCATTCCTGACTTAATCCCAATAACGGAGGGGGCTCCGACCAATCCGATTTCCGCATATGGGATCGGCAAGCTGATAATCGAGAAGCACCTGTCCCTCTATAATCACCTGTACGGCCTAAACTACCACGTCCTACGGATTTCGAATCCATACGGGCGCTATCAGGTCGGACGCAACCGTCAGGGCATCATCGGTGCATTTCTGAATCGAGCGTTGGACGGCCTGCCGCTCGAGATTTGGGGAGCCGGAGACATCGTCCGAGATTTCATCCACGTCGATGACGTGAGCCGAGCGTTTATCGCGAGCATCTCCTATGACGGGCCACACCGTGTCATGAACATAGGCAGCGGCCGGGGACTGAGTGTGAACGACATCATTGATGCGCTCGAACGTGAACTGGGAGGCGGCCGGCTTGCTCGCGCCTTCCTCAGCGCTCGACCGGCCGACGTTCCTATCAACATCCTGGATACCAAACTAGCTCGCGAGGAACTCGGGTGGGCTCCGAGCATTGATCTTGTGTCAGGTCTTCGCGATACAATTGCGTGGCTCAGGGACGCCCGTAGGGTCCGCAACTCGGATTGAAAGTTGCGCGCTGCTGAGCCCAAGTCACAGGCGCGTGCTTCCTCCCGAGCGCACCCCAGTCCCCGATTGGGTCAAGGCTTGCTGATAGATTAGACGCGGGCGGCTACCGCAACGCCATAAGCAAGGAAGCAGGCTCTCCAGTGGCGAAGACGCTCCGATAGAACTGCGTCAGCGCACCCCGTTCCATCCCGTGCCGTGGCGTTCTAAAGCTCGTCGGTGCAAGGCGGCCCCAGCATGCCACGCGGTCGCGTCGGCGAACATGGTCCCCTTCTGGAGGCTCTCGTTGCTCTCGCGGCATCTCCCCCTTTCGAATCAGATCAACGTACTGAAGGCACTGATGCTGCGGGACATCCGCACACGCTTCTTCGGTCACGGCCTGGGATATCTGATCGCGATAGCCTGGCCTCTAGTCCACATCGGCGTGCTAATGGCGATCTGGGCGGGCACCGGCCGCGTAGTGCCGCTTGGAAACAACGTTGCCCTGTATTTCGGAGTCGTGCTCCTCCCCGTCATCAGCTTCATGTATGCGTCGCGCTGGATCATGCTTTCTGCGATCGGCAACAAACCCCTCCTTTATTTTCCGATCGTCAAGCTCATCGATGTGCTTGTTGCAAGAGCACTGCTCGAGGCAGCCGCGGCGTGTGTCATGACGGTCGCGCTATTCGCAGCTATGGCGTCGATGGGCTTCTATACCCCCCCGGCTTCGATAGTGGGCATCATGCAGGCCATGGGAGCGTCGATCCTGCTCGGGGTTGGCTGCGGGATGGTGAACGGCGTCGTTGCGCTAGGTTTCCCGCTGTGGGCTACCGGATATCAGCTGCTCCTGGTGATCATATACCTATTGTCCGGAGTCGTGTTCGTGGTCGATGACTTACCGGAGATCGCTCGTGAAATCCTCGCGTGGAACCCCGTCCTGCACGGGGTCGAATGGATGAAGAGCGCGTATTTCGGTGTCCACACGCGGACGCTTGATCGCCAATACATGCTGTCCTTTGGAGCCAGCACCCTCTTCATCGCCCTTCTCCTGGAGCGATACGTCGGACGGCGCCTCATGAAGGGCGGCTGAGCCACGCGCCACTTCGTCATCGGCAGATTATCGAGCAGTTTACTTAAGCAGCCTCAACCTGTGGCTTACAACCAACGCGCCAGGGCGCGCCGTAGCTTCCTAAGCCATGAGGCCCTTACTCTTTGAGATTGGGTCGACGCTCTCTCGATCGGGTTTGGCGCTTCAAGGATGGATTTCACGTAGCCTGAGGTCACGTCCGGTCTCTGTTTGGTCGCAGCCAGTTCGATCAGACGCTCGGGCAGATCGATGCCGTTTTGTATGGGACGCGGAAAGAACCTTTCCGCCTGGATGAAAAGGATAAGGTCGGGAGCAAAGGCACGGACGAAAGAGAAGTCCAGATCGGGCGAATGGATGAACATCGCCTCTTTGAATGAGAAGCTGATCGCCGGCAGGAGAACATACGTGAAACTGTCGTGAATGACGAGCACCCGCCCTTGCGCGCGAGGGTTGGAGCTGTGCGCGTGTATGACCAACCCTTCATTGATGATGTTGCCGTGGAACGCCAAGATCGGGGCTGGGTTACAGATGGTGGTGTTCAAATAGCGCTCGGGCGGGAGTTCGGCATGTACGCCAAGATCGCCCTTGACGTCCTCTTGCTTCGTCTCCAGCCGCAACGCGTCCAACCCGTCCGACAACGGAGTCACCCCGAATCGGTGTGCGAAGCTCTGGAGATACGTGACCGCGCCGTGTGTCGTCCAATGCGTGTCGGTGCGGGGATAGGTCGGGATCGCGCCGCCACCCGGCCTTAGAAGGTCGGGGTCGTAGTACGTGAAGCGGGCAGCGTCAGGGCACCGCCGGAGATACCGGCGAAGCGGCACCGGGCCTCTCTTCTCGAAGATGATCTCGCTCGGCAGAAAGCGACGATACACAGTCTCCTTGTTGGGCGCGACGAGATGGTAGTATTCGGCGCCGATGCCTCCGGCGAAGGCGACCCGCTCCTCATGTACACTCCCTATCGCGTCAAGCAATGCTGGCTCTAGCCGCAGCCTGCCTTCCGTTTGAGCTAGGACATCATTGCTGTCATTGCTCAGGAAATAGTATCCGTCGCGGCCCCTCACAAACATTGATTGTCTTCAATCTCGTGTAGCTGGCGGGGTACCGAACCCAAGTGCAGCGCTCAAGCGCTGCAGCCGGTCACGCTAGATTCGGCGTGTTTTCGGGCCTCCGGGGATTGTCATTCGACCAAGCGAGCCCATCGCGAGCGATATGCGGGCTGCTACCTGCGTTAACGTTGCTCGATTGAGCAACGTCCAACGGTCGAGCGTCGGCGAGGTGCACGTCCGCGATCAAGGCCTCCCACCGATCGAGTATGGATCCGAGTTCATGGTCCCCGGCGATCTCCCGAGCAGCCGCTCCAAGACTCTCCCGTTCAGCCTGGGAAGCCATAAGCCTGCGAAGGCACTGAGCGAGCGAGGTGGCCGAGAACTCTGCCGCTAGCAATCCGTTCACACCGTCAGTTATGAAATCCTCATTGCCGAAGCAACCCGCGAACCCAACGGCGGGAACACCTGCCGCCATTGCCTCGATCAAGGCCAAGCCCGCTCCCTCGAATTCCGATGATAGAACGAAGATGTCCGATTGTTCCAGAACGCTGACCATGTCGGTCGTTGTCCCAGGCAGCCTTACCCGTCCAGTCAGGGACTGATCTGCGATGCGACGCTCCAGAGGGGCCCGCAATTCGCCCTCCCCGTAGATGTCGAGTTCCCAATCCGGAAACTCGTCCGCGACCTGCGCGAAGGCGTCGATCAGCAGATCGAACCGCTTCTGCGGGGCGAGCCGGCCGATGCCGACAACACGCCTCGCTGCGCCGAGGCGCCTTGTCGCCGAGACGAACGCGGCATCAACAGGCTGCCCGATCACTTGAGCCTTCCCACGCTGCTCCTCCGGCAGAGACGCGAGATAGCGGCCGGACACGAGATGGATGGCGTCGACGCGATTGAAAGCCGCGAGTCGCCGCTCGCGAGACCACCATCGCTCTTCGATGACCCAAGGGTTGTTGTGCTCGGAGGCGATGATCCGGCATCCGGAGCCCTCTGCGGCCGAGAGCGCCTGCTCGAATAGCGATTCCGATAGCATCGGAATGAACACATCGACCGCTTCGTGGATTAGGTGACTGCGTAGCGCATTCCGTCCGGATTGGCGCTCGATGTCTACCGGAAAGACCTCCACCCCCGATCGCAAGTGGTAGATCGGGCAGGCGTTCGCCTGGGGTCGGCAAGCTATGCTGACCCGATAGCCACGCTCCAGCAACCCGGAGCTCAGTAGCGCTACCAGGCGCTCGATACCTCCCTTCGAGAACAGCAATCCGTGCACGTAGAAGCAAACGTGAATCGATCCGTCGACATAGTCTGGCTTGAAGGGGCGGTTTCCCACGGCAGAGATCTCGAGCCGCAAGGACGGGTCGTACCGCCCGGCGAACCGCTCGGCCTCGTGGTCGAGTTCGAACCGTATCCGCCTCCTGAGCGCTACCGTCGTGCGATAATGCGTAACGACGTACCGCGCTATCTCGAGGCGTTCTCTGAAATATGTGTCAGTACCCTCGAGGCGGTGAACTGCCGATTGGCTGTGTCGGCGAAACCGGTTGACGGCCTTCGGCTCATATACGACCGTCCCGTCGAGTAGCGCCTGAAGATAGATCCTCCAATCCCCGCACATGCGGTATCGCGTTGCGTCTTCCAGGGAGGGGAGCAAGGCCGACTTTCTCAGGAGGGCGCCGCTGGCGTTCACGATTGCGGACACTGCACCGAACCCGGCATTGACGAAACGCGCACCGGGCATCGTGAAAGCTTCATGACCGAAGCCAGGCCAAACGCGGTCCAGATACGGGCGAACTCCGTCCGACACCAGCCGGCTATTCTCGTCGATGACGTCCGTCCAACCGAAGGCGATCTTCACGTCAGGCCGGCTCATCTTCGGCAAGAGCATTCGCAGGAACTCGTGATCGCATTCGTCATCGCTTTCGGCGATCCAGACAATATCGCTCTTTGCCAATTCGAGCCCGCGACGCCACTGCCTAAACAGGGAGCCCGAATTCGCCCCGTTCGCAACTAAGCGAACCCGCGGATCCGACAGGTAGGGTTGAATTGCTGCGAGACTGCCGTCGGTCGACGCGTCGTCGAGAACGATAACCTCAACGTCCTTCACGCTTTGTTCGAGGATGCTGTCCAAGCGCCGGGAAATGAATCGCTCATGATTGTAGTTGGGCACCACCACCGAAACGGCGGGAACGCAGCCAGCCTCTTGCATGGTGGCCAGTATGCGGGGAGCCTGCACGGCGACTGTATGTTCCCGTTGTAACTCCCGTCGCGCAGCCTCACCCAAGACGCCCCTTCGCTCCGCGCTCGCGACGAGTGAGGTGATCGCCGCCGCAGCGGCCGCGGGGCTTCGTTCCTCGACCAGAATTCCACCCGATTCTAGAAAGCCTTCCATCCCGGTCGCTCCCCTAAACGCGACGGTCGGGATGGAGAATTGCGCGGCCTCCAGGACGACGAGGGGAAAGGGATCTTCCTGCGAAGACAAAAAGAAAAGATCTCCCACGTTCATCAGATTGGCCGCGTCCGAATGGTAGCCAAGCAGCTTGAAGCGATCCGCCAGCCCTAAATCCTGAACGGCTCTCTCCAGGTCGGCTCGCATCTCACCGTCGCCGATCCAGAGGAAGGCGAGCTTTTGCCAGGATAGCTGACGACACAGTGTTCGTGCCGTTTCGAGGAAGATACCGGGATCCTTCCTAATGTTCAGGGTGCCGCATCCGAGGACGAGAAACGCATCCTGATCGATGTCCAGGCGCCGACGCTCCCGAATGCGAAGCGCCCTACGCTCTTCCGCACTCAGCGAGGACGGGGATATAAACGCCGGGATGGTGCGGACGGGCTTTCCCGCGGTCGCCGCCGACTGACGAAGATAGTCCCCGCTGGCGGGAGATGCAGCGATCCAGAAATCCGCCACTGCGGCTAATTGCCGGAACTCGGTCTCGAAAAGACGCACGACCCCCCCCAGCTCGTGACTGTGGGCGAAGCAAATGCTGTCCTTCAGCAAGTCGCGGATACTGCCTTGAAAGAGCCGGCCACTCACGACGGTGTTGCAGTAAATGATATCCGGCTGCGGAGTGAGAAACCGCCTAATAGCGTCCTCGTCCTCGTCAAGGCTTTTTCCGATAGAGAAGCACGGAGCCAGCCTACCGTACTCATTCGAGAGATCACCAGAGCCTAGGAGGAGTATGCGGATATCGTAAGCCGTATGGTCCACGAACCAGCGAATAATCTCCAGAAGAACTCGTTGTGCACCGGCCGGATAGCCATCGTGTCCTACGAACAGGATGCTCTTACCGCCGCGCGGTTCGAGCTTTCCCCTCTTCGGCAGCCTACCCTGAGCCAAGCCGAATCGCGCGTAGTGCTCCAGCGCACCCATCCCGGAGGCACGCACGTCCCCGTAGAGATCCAGATAAAACTTCGGGTCGAAATACGGATTTGGCGCGCGGCCTTCCCGCTCCCCGTTGCAGAAGTAATGCGCGACGGGGTCGATCCCAGCCTCCCGCACGTCGTGATTCCGGGATAGGTACCAGTCGCGATCGACCGTTAGATGCGGGTGATCGCCGCCCGTCGCATCCGGCAGGATCGCGGGCAGCGGACGGCGCCCCTCAGCTTCGCCGTGCTTCCAGAAATGGACAAGCGGGTTAACTCCGCTACGCCGAACATCCTCGTAGCGCTCCAAATAATAGCTCGTGCTAAACGCCGGGCTGGGATCGCGGCCTTCAACGGCACCATGGCGGAGATAGTGTCTGTACGGGTCGACCCCACTGGCGCGCACGTCAGGATAGGTTGCAAGGTACCAGTCCGGATCGAAATGCGGGTTCTGACCTCTCTTGCTCAATTTCCTCCACGATCCCGAGACTGCTCGTTCTGCCCGTCGGAGGGCGGCCAACGCTTGCAGCGGGAAGGTTTGCTGTAGGCGAGCGAACTCCGCTTTGAGATAGCCGTTCTCCTCTTCAAGGCGCCTCAACGCGAACGCTTGGCGTTCGCCTCTGCTTCGCTCTCGAGCATAGTTCTCCGTCGCTGCGGACAGTCTTTCCGACAGCAAGTCGATAAGTTGATGAGCTTCTGATCGCAAGCGGTCCTCGCCCCGTTGCCGTACTACCCGGTCGGCCTGTTCCGCCGCCCTTCCCACACAGGCGACACTTTCCAGCGGGCCGCCCGCGGATCCTGACCCAGCGGTCTGGCCGTCGATCGACCCACGTGAGGCCATACTCCCCCCTTCACCCTTTCCAGAACCCGGCCGCATCATCGGAAGCACTCGCTACTCCGCGGATCTCCGACATACGTGGCGCACTCGCCGCTTCTTGGACAGCAGCGGCGAGGCAGACGCCTGAGCATCACCCCTTCTCGGGGCATATCAGCCTCGCGATCGTTGGTAAAAGCGGCGCAGCATTGGGCCGCAATCGTCGCACCGCCGCTACAATCCCAATCGGGATCTGGCATTCAAGCCTCGGTCCCTCGGCCCTCGAAAGAGTTGGTTGTGCGGGGAAGTCACCGGGCGCCTCCGGACAATCCTAGGCGTTGACCTCTGTAGTTGCGCGCCTGAATGGCCCGCCACCAGGGTTCGTTATCGAGGTACCAGCGCACAGTCTTCTTCAAGCCGGAGTCGAACGTCTCGCGAGGCGACCAGCCGAGTTCTCGGTTGAGCTTTGAAGGATCGATCGCGTAGCGCTGGTCGTGGCCGGGGCGATCCGGGACGAACGAGATCTGATCCTCGTAGGGACGACCATCCTGGCGAGGCAGCATACTGTCGAGCAAGCGACAGATCGCGCGGACGACTTCGAGATTAGTGCGTTCCGAGTTGCCGCCGATATTGTACGTTTCGCCCGGAACTCCTGCCTCAAACACTTGCTGCAAAGCACGTGCATGATCCTCGACGAACAGCCAGTCGCGCACGTTGTCGCCGCGACCGTACACGGGAAGGCTTTCCCCAGCGAGTGCCTTCACGATCATCAACGGTATCAACTTCTCGGGGAAGTGAAATGGCCCGTAGTTGTTCGAGCAATTCGTGATTAGGGTCGGAAGACCATAGGTGTGGTGCCACGCGCGGACGAGGTGATCGGATCCGGCCTTGCTCGCGGAATAGGGAGAGCGGGGATCGTAAGGTGTCTCCTCTACGAAGAAGCCCTCCGGCCCAAGCGACCCGAAAACCTCGTCCGTGGAGATGTGATGGAAGCGGAACCGGGTCTTCCGGTCCGGCGGCAGCGCTCGCCAGTGCGTCGTGGCGGCGGCGAGCATGCGATACGTCCCGACGACGTTCGTCTCGATGAAGATACCTGGGCCTTCGATCGAGCGGTCGACATGGCTCTCGGCGGCGAGGTGCAGCACCACGTCCGGATCGAAGGTCTCGAAAGCCCGCGCCACCGCATCCTGGTCGCAGATGTCTGCCTTAAGGAACCTGTACCGCGGGCTGTTCTCGATCGACGCGAGCGATGTGAGATTGCCTGCGTAGGTCAGCTTGTCGAGGTTCAGAACCTGGTAGTCACTGTCGGCAACGAGGTGGCGCACAACGGCCGAGCCGATGAAGCCGGCTCCGCCGGTGACGAGGACACGTGCTGTCACTTGAGCAATCCGGGCGTCAGTCGAGAATCGAGGAGAGCGGCTCGCCATCATACTCGAACGGGCTGTCGAAGTCCCTGAGGGCTGGGAGGCGCAGATCCTTGTCGGACAGCACTGGGCCGCTGGAAGGAAGTGGCCAGTCGATGCCCACGCTGTCCCACCGTATCCCACCGTCGCATTCGGGCGCGTAGTAGTCCGTGACCTTGTAGATCACCTCGCTGTCCGGCTGGAGCGTGACGAAGGCATGAGCGAACCCGACCGGAACCCAGAGCTGATGGCCGTTCTCCGCCGTCAGCTCTGCCGAGAGCCAGCGACCATAGGTTGGCGAGCCCCTGCGGACGTCTACCGCATAATCCATGATCGCGCCTCGGGAGCACCTGACGAGCTTCCCCTGCCCGTGCGGCGGAACCTGGAAATGCAAGCCCCGGAGCGTGCCCACGGCGGCTGACATGGAATGGTTGTCCTGAACGAACTCGGACGTGATGCCGAGCCCCGCATAGGCGCGCCGGCTGTAGGTCTCAGCGAACCATCCGCGCAAATCCCCGAACCGCCGGGGCTTGACGAGCCGAACGCGTGCCATCCGAGCCTCGATCAGTGCCGGGGCGAAGCGACGATACGCTTCAAGTAGGTGCCGTACTCATTTCGAAGTGTTCCCGCGACCTCGAGCAACTCCTCGGTCGAGATGAAGCCCTGCCTCCAAGCGACCTCCTCCGGACAAGCGATCTTGAAGCCCTGCCGATGCTCGACGGTCCTCACGAAGGCAGACGCCTCGTGCATCGCGTCGACGGTCCCCGTGTCGAGCCAAGCCGTTCCCCGAGGCAGCACCTCTACCTGCAGCTCTCCCCGCGTGAGGTAGGCTTCGTTCACGGATGTGATCTCGAGCTCACCGCGGGCGGACGGGCGAACCTGTCGGGCGATATTCACGACATCTGAATCGTAGAAGTAAAGGCCCGTCACAGCCAAGTCGCTCTTGGGCTGAGCAGGCTTCTCCTCGATGGACAGCGCTTTGCCTGACCGATCTACCTCCACCACCCCGAATGCACGCGCGTCCACGACGGGGTACGCGAACACCACAGCTCCGCTTTGGAGGGAAGCAGCCCGCACGAGCTGAGCCGTGAGCCCGGCTCCATAGAAGACGTTGTCTCCGAGCGCCAGCGCGCAGGCCTGCCCGCCGACGAACTGCTCGCCGATCAGGAAGGCCTCGGCCAGGCCGCGCGGTTCCGCCTGGGCGGCATACTGGATGCTGAGCCCCCATTGCGTACCCGAGCCGAGCAACTCCTCGAAAAGTGGCAGATGAGCGGGGGTTGATATGACGAGCACCTCCCGAACACCAGCGAGCATCAGGGTGGTCAACGGGTAGTAGATCAGCGGCTTATCGAAAATGGGCAGCAGTTGCTTCGAAACTGCCCGCGTTGTCGGATAGAGCCGCGTGCCGTGACCGCCCGCCAGTATGATGCCCTTTGTGACCATTTCTGCCTATCGCCATCTCGGTGCTGCTTCTAGCAGTTCCTGCCATCCGCGCCAGGATGCAAATGCGGCACCATGCATACTCCCCTGCCCAGCCGGACGACGCAGATCACAGCGCGGAAAGGGCAAAGCGAAGCTGCGACCTTCGTCACCGCCCGAGGCGGCCGCTCGCAAATCTCGCGAGGGCGAGGAACCCGACCCAAAGAAGCAGGCCGCCTGCGACGGTCAGGGCGATGTTCATGCCCCGCCTCGGATATTGAGCTTCTTCCGCATCCACAGGCCGAACGAACGTTGTCAGGTAGATTTGCTTCGAGAGGCTCGCAAGGCGCGCGCGCTCGAGGGCCGTGGCCGCGGCCGTGTACTGGGCCTGCGCAATCTGCTGTTCGAGCTGAAGTGCCGACAGCCTCGTCATCGAGGCGGAAAGGGCGGAGGGCCCTCCGACGGCGCCATCCAGCGCTGTCAGTTCGCTCTGGATCTCCTTAATCTGCCCGGCCAACGCTTCGATCCGCGATTTGAGATTGCGCATCTGCGGAGCATCTGCACTGACAGATTGCTTGAGGGAGACCGCATACTGCTGCTCGAGCTCGAGCTGCTGCGTGCGAAGAGTTGACAGGATCGTGTCCGCCTTCTTGGACTCCGTCGCCGCGTCGAGAATCCCCTCGCGGTTGCGAGCTGTTTCGAGCGCAGCGCGAGCCTGGGACAGACGCTCGCCTGCCAGCCGGAACTCCCGATCAGCATTCGCTACCGCGTCGCCGCGCGCGCGGTCATTCATTTCGTTTACGAGCTGCTCGCTAGCAGCGACGACCGCGTTTGCTAACGCAACAGCATCATCGGGACGAAATGCTCGAACGCTCAGGACTACAATACCTCCAGGCATCTCAATCTTGGCGTGGTGCATACCCTGCCAATACTTGACCACTCGCTCAATGGGCTTACTCGGATTCAAACTAGCGAAGAAGTCGGCCTCAGGTACGCTGTACCGCGCTCTAAGGCCCGCTTTCTCGTCCAGGAGCTCAACAAGAGCTCGGCTCTCGATATAGTTCGTTACGACCTGCGTGTCCTGGATGATCTGGACCGATGGCATGCCGGTCAGCGACGAAAGGGCATCAAGGCCGGCCATGGCGCCGCCGCGCACAGCGAACCTCGCCTCCGCAACGAACTGATCGGCAGCAATCAGTCCGAAGTAGACCGTCGATGCTAGCGTGGGGATCGCGACGAATGCGAGAAAGCTGAGCGCAAACGCCAAGCGCGCCAGGCGCTGGCTCCGCCTCGCTCGATGGCTTGTGGGCATCTGGGTCCGGCCAGCCGCACTGAAGCGCAGGCGTCGGGCCGCCTCCGACAGCGAGTCCGACATCCGTTGCGCGCGCTCGCGGGCGGGAACCCTCACAGGCGCAGCAGCGGACTCCGCACTCATTTAACGCACCTGCTCGAAAAGACGCGGGCGATGGGGACCAGATCACGCATACTGGGCATCATCGGTTCAGCCGATTATACATCTCGATAGCCTGATCGGCGTCATGAAACATCATCAATCGACCGTCAACGAGCACGGCGCCCCGGCTGCAGAAGGCTTTGATCGTTGCCATCGAGTGGGAGATCACGATGAGGTCGGTGTTCTCGCGCCGACGGCGAAACACCTCTTCGCAGCGGGCTTGGAAACGAGCATCGCCGACAGCTGTTACCTCGTCGATCAGATAGCACTCGAACTCAATCGCCATCGACAGCCCGAACGCGAGCCGAGCCATCATGCCCGAGGAATACGTCTTGACCGGCTCGTTGATGTAGTCGCCGATCTCGGCGAACTCCTCCACGAACCGCGACACCCTGACGGGATCCTCGCCATAAATCCGCGCGACGAAATGGACGTTCTCCCGCCCGCTCATCAAAGGGTCGAAGCCCCCAGTGAATCCTAGTGGCCATGAGACACGGGTCGACCGTCGGATTTTGCCTGCGTTTGGCATCTCAGTTCCGGCGATCAACCGCATGGTCGTCGATTTTCCGGCGCCGTTGACGCCGAGCAGACCATAGGACCAACCCTGCTCGAACACGGCTGAGACGTGGTCGAGGATGACCTTGCGCTGCGCTTCTGTCTTGTAGAATTTGTAAACGTTCGAAAGCTGGATCATCGTCAGTGGTGGCGCGAGCCAAGCCGGATGAGGAACCCGGTTCCTAGCCGCACCTTGGTCCGAACGCGTGCGTATCGCCTAGCTGTTGGCAGAGTTGGATGGCACTTTCAAGGCAGCACGTCCGCAATCGCACCTGCTCCCTCGTTGACATCATCGGGGATCCGCGAAACGTGGAAGCCGAGCCCAGCGGCGCCCGGTGCGCAAACTTTATCTTCCTCGCCCGAGCGGGCAAGAACGGCGGCAACCCGCCCACGACGAGAATCCATGATAAGTCTCCACCCGATGACGGCGCGGAAGGGTCTCGAGCGCCGCGGGCTGTTCGCTTGGCAAGCCACCGAGGATAATTCCAGCTTCTCCCTCCGAGTCGGATGGCTCGATCGCGCGGGATTTTTCGTCCTGGTTGTCGACGGGCTCGACAATCGGGTCGAGACCATCATCTCTCTCGACTTCGGGCAAGGCTTCGATGAAGGCCGGGCGATCTCGTATCTCCCGGCCGGCCGAACCGTATGCCGGCTTGACCTCCGCCGTATGCCTGGCCTTCGAGAAATTCGGATCGAGCCTACAAGAACCACCGGGAAGATACGCGTCTTAGCCTTCAGAACCTTCAGTCGGCACGTCGCGCGTTGGCTGACGAAGCGGTTCGACCGTGATCGCCCGGGCTTTGGCCCTACCCGCACACATTGGATCAGAAGCGCGGAATTCGACCCGGCGGAACTGGGCAGCGGGCGAGACGCGCGACGTTACCGATCGACGGCGGACCACTACAAGGACGTGCTCGCGATGGCGGCTGACGCGGGCCTGGACGAACCGGCACTGGATGCGTCCCGTCCGTTGATCTCGTTCCTCGTACCGACCTACGACACAGCGCCTGCTTACTTGGACGCGCTGCTCGGGTCCTTCCTGGCCCAGCCTCGAGGCCTTGCAGAGCTTATTTTCAGCGACGACGGGTCCAAGTCCGAGCGCACGCGGGCTTGGCTGGAAAGGCAGAAGGGCACGCCAGGACTGAAGATCGTCACTGGGGAACGGAACCGCGGTATTGCGGCCGCAACCAACCGGGCGCTCGAACAGGCATCGGCCCCGTGGGTCAGCTTCGCCGATCACGACGATGCCTTGGCCCCCGGCGCCGTTGCCCAGATCGCACGAGCCATCGAGAGCCGGCCGGACGCGATGTTCATTTATACCGACGAGGTCGTGACGGATCGCGACATGAAGCCCGTCGCCTACATGCTGAAGCCAGCTTACGACCCGATCCTTCTCTCAGGGGTGAATTACATCAATCACCTTTCTGTCTACCGCCGCGACCGCCTGCTTGCCGTCGGTGGACTGCGTGACGGCTTTCAGGGCTCGCAGGACTACGAGTTGCTGCTGCGCTACCTGAAGGGGATGGACCCGAGCAAGGTCCTGCACCTGCCATATCCGGCCTATCTCTGGCGGCGTCACGAAGGGAGTTTCTCGACCGAGCATAAGCAGACCGCGATCGAGAGTGCCCGACGAGCACTGGCCCTCCGGTACGCTCGGGCGGGGCAGCCGGCACAGGTCGGTCCCGCGCTGCTGCCCGACCTGCATCGCATCCGCTTCGACAGCGACACAGAACAGTGGCCGAAGGTGTCGGTTGTCATTCCCAATCGCGACAGCCCACAGCTTATAAGCACCGTCTTGGAAGGCCTTGCCAAAACAGACTACCCGAACATCGAGATCATCGTCGTCGATAACGATAGTCAGGCTCCTGCCACGCTCGAAGTCTACAAGCAGTACCGCGGCGGAGCCATTCCATTCCGGGTAGAGCCTGCGCCTGGGTCTTTCAACTTCTCCCGCTCGATCAACAAGGGTGTGGCGAGGGCAGCCGGCGAATTGGTCCTGCTCCTGAACAACGATATCGAGGTAGAAGATCCGGCCTGGTTGAAGGAGATGGTATCGTGCTTCCGCTACGAGGGAGTCGGCATCGTCGGGGCGCGGCTGCTCTACCCGGACCGGACGATTCAGCATGCGGGCGTCATCGTTGGGCTTGGCGAGCTAGCGGGGCACTGGTTCGGCGGCAAACCCGAGGATTTTTGGGGCCCCCTGGGCCGCTTGGCGGTGAGGCAGTCTGTCTCGGCAGTGACAGGCGCCGCCATGCTCGTCTCGCGCCAGTGCTTTGAGGCGACCGGCACATTCGACGAGGAGAGGTTTGCGATAGCTTACAACGACGTGGACTTCTGCCTGAGGGCTGGAGCCAATGGATTTCGGATCGCCTGGACGCCTTTTGCCACATTGATTCATCACGAATCGGCAAGCCGCGGCAGCGACGAGGCGCCGGACAAGATCGAGCGCTTCGAACGGGAGAAGCGGCACCTGCGCGAGCGGCACGGCACGCTGCGATTCAGCGACCCCGCCTCGAACCCGTGGTACGACACCAGGAGTTCCGTTGCGGCGCTCCGTGCTCTCGACGCGCTTCCCGATCCTCGCTAAGCGCCCGCACGCATCAGGCAGGGGCGAACTGTCGTGACTAGGCCATTTCACGTCCCGGAGTTCACGATGGCAGAGGGGAATCGGTCGGTCTCCAAGCTCTTCGACCAGTATGTTGAGAGTCTTCCCACCGCACAGAATGCCGTTGACGCGGTTCCTGGCTGGACGGGAGCGCTCCCTCCCGAAGCGGGGGCCGATGCAGGGCAACTGCCGCTCTTCGCTGACGCCCGGATCGCGTGGATGCTTCAGCATTACGGATCGTTGGAAAACCGCACCGTTCTGGAACTCGGCCCGCTGGAAGGTGGCCATACCTACATGATGGAGCGGGCGGGCGCTGCGAAGATCGATGCCATCGAGGCCAACCGCCTCGCCTTCCTCCGGTGCTTGATCCTCAAAGAGCTAGTCCAGCTTCGGCGGGCGCGCTTCCACTTGGGAAACTTCGTCGCCTGGTTGGATCAACCGAACCTCCAATACGACCTGATCGTCGCGTCAGGCGTCCTGTACCATCTCCGGGATCCGCTCCATCTCCTCGAACGGGCTGCGGCCGCCACTGATGCGCTGTTCCTCTGGACTCACTACGTGAGCGACGAAGCGATGCCGCTGGGCGATCCGCGCCGTGGCATGTTTCGCAAGACGGTCGAGCGCCGCCCGTTCCGCGGGATCGACGTCCGCCTGTACCCGCGCAGCTATCAGGGCGCTGAAGCGAAGGTTTCCTTCTGCGGAGGGATCTACGACGAGCACCGGTGGATCCAGCGCGAGGACCTGCTCGCCGCCTTGACCGCGCTCGGCTTCGACTCGCTCCAGATCGCCCACGAGCAGACCGATCATCCGAACGGCCCTTGCTTCAGCCTGCTTGCGCGCAAATCAAGCCGCTAGCTTCCACCAGGCAGGAAGTTCCACATCGATGCTGTTCAACATCGAGCGCGATCTCGGTACTGAGATCAGCGGTTACCTCGTCCCGGACGGCTTCACGGGGCAGCTCGCAGTCCGGGTCAAAGGAGCGGGCGAGCTTCTGCTGACCAAGAAGACCGATTCGCTCCGGGAATCGCTGGTTGCGGCAGGGCGGCACGAGACAGGGCTCTGCGGCTTCTCTGTGACCGAGATGGAAATCCCGGGACTTGCGCGGATACAGGACCTTGAGGTCCGGGAGAGCGAAACCGATATCCTGATCTATCGCCGCTGCAACCCGGAAGCAGTCGTCCACGAGAAGGTGTTTCGCCTCGAAACACATCTCCTGCCCGCAAGCCGAATCGACCGCGCGTTCCAGGCTCGATTCCAATTTCACTTCCCGAGTATCGATCGTTTCGGGCTGGAAACGACGCATCAGATGTTCAACATCAACAACAGCGACTCCGTGTATGCTAGCGGACGCGTTTCGTATCGGAGCGTCGAACAGTACATCGACCAAGCATATCTCGTATTGGCTTTGATTCAGGATCCGTTCGATGAACTCGCCGAGCGCATACTTTTTTTACGCTTGATAGGCGAAAACAACATCGAAGTACTTGGATCACGCGATGTTATTCGACTAGAGAACCTAAAATCCTTTGTCTCCTCCTTGCCGCTCGACTCAGACAAAGAACTAGCCCGCGCCTTCCGCGAAATCGATCCCGACAGCTTCAACATGCTGTCCGACCCGCTCGTACGTCAACTGACTACACGGCTCCCGGATGAGACGCTTAAGCCGTCCTCCATAAGCCAAGCGCTCAGCGTCCTGTCGTCGTTCAAGGCCGTCGGTGTTCGCCATCGGGCGGATTTGTTCACCGAGGCCCTGGTGGACATATTTTCGCTGCACGCTGACGAAATCCCAATCTTCGAGCCGATCCCGGCCGCCCGGGAGTTGGGCGCGCGATTGCGGACGATGCCCTCCGTCGAGCGCCTCCTGGAACACGACGTTGCGCTGTTCCACTTCCTCTCGGACGCCTTTGAAAAGTCGCTCATCAATGAGTAGATGGGCTCGCTGGCGGCTTCGAGCCGAGGGTAGAGGCTATTCCGAGCCGAGGGTAATGTCAGAACAGTTCCCCCCCGGTCGCGATCCGGCGACCAGCACAGCCGTGAAACGGACGGGGCAGACGATCGAAAGGGTCTCTCCGACGCTGCTCACGCAGCCGCTGACCCAGTTCTACCACCGGGCTCTCGGCCGCGTGGCAGCCGGCGGCTTGATCCGCCGGTCCGATCCGATCGACATTGCGGCCCCCGATGTCGCAACATCACGCTTTCCTCTCGGAAAGCTGAGCTTCATCGCCTGCGTCCTGATCCCTGCCCTGGCAGTCTCGCTCTACTTCGCATTCATCGCCTCCGATCAGTTCGTGGCGGAGAGCCGGTTCGTGGTCCGCCTCGGTCCTCAGGATGCTTCTTCGAAGGACGGCCTGTCCTCTGTCCTGTCGAGCCTGAAAGGGTCCGGCGGAGCAGGTGGAAATTCCGGTGGGACCACCGCGACGGAAGATGCCCATCTCGTCACCAGCTATATCCAGAGCCGGGCCATCGTGGACGACGTGCTCAAGACGGTCGATCTCCGGGCAATCTTTACGCGGCCGGAGGCGGATTTCTATGCAAGGCTGAAAGCGAACGCCACGATCGAGGAACTCGTCGAATACTGGCGCTACATGGTCACGACCTATGTCGAGTCCATGTCCGGAATCGTGACTGTCGAGGTGCGCGCTTTCCGCCCCGACGACGCGGTGCTTCTCGTAAAGACTATCGGTCAGCTCAGCGAGAAGCTCGTGAACGAGATCTCGACCCGAGCTCGCCAGGATGCTCTACGGCGTGCCACCGAGGAGGTCGAGCGGGCTCAGGGGCTCATGTACGAGGCCCTCCGCGAGATGGAACGGTATCGGAACGCGGAGGGCCTGATCGACCCGGTTCAGACAGCGACGGAAACCGGGAAGCTCCTGACGAAGGTCCTGGCCGATCAGCTCACGACCGAGAACGAACTCTTCGTCGCCAAACGCTCCCTCGCCCCCGACGCCCCGAATGTCCGGCGGCTCACCACGCGGCTTGAAGCCTTGAAGCAGCAGACTGCCGATCTTCGCGCGCAACTCGCAGGCAATCGGGAGGAGGCCCGAAACATTGCGGCCTCGCTCGCGAAGTTCGAGGAAGTCGCTATCAAGCAGAAAATGGCGGAAACCCTATATGGGCTTGCGGAGACCGGCCTCGACCGCGCGCGCAGGAACGCCGAGGCGCAGTCGGTCTACCTGTCGGTGTTCGTCCCACCCGGACTGCCTCAGGAGTATACATATCCCAAGAGGATTGAGTATTCGCTCTCGATCTCGGCGGCGCTCTTCGTGTTGTGGAGCATCGCGGGCTTGATATGGCTGTCAGTCGAAGATCACCGACTCGGCTAAGCCGCGAAACGATATTTCCACTCGCGTCGCGCAGCCACGGCCCCCGCTCTCGAGAGGCGCTGCCTTAGTTCAGCGGCTCGGCTCGACGCGCTCGCGCCGAAGCTGCACAGGAAGGTTCCGAGCGAGAACGAAACAGCGACTGACGCGGCAGCAAATCGAACGGCCTGTACGTCAGAGGCTCGAAGCCGGACAGCGGCGAGTTCCCGATCTCAGGGCCGGAAAACGAAACAAGACAGCCGCGCGGCCACGGCCCCGCCAGCCCCGTTCACCGCCGCGCGCGCAACCCTGCGCCGAGTTCCGGCTCGCCCGGTCGTGTCTCGGCTCCGAGTGCCGGGATGGCGATGATGGGGGCGCCGCGGAGGTCGCGGCGGAGCACGATTGCGCCGCGCTCCTCCAGGTAGCTCAGCATGCGCCGGGCGCGGCCCGCCGAGCTCGTGCCATAGGCGGCCGCGAGCTCGCGGTCGGTCGGGCACGGCGCTTCCTCCAGCGCCGCGCGGGCGACCAGCAGGAAGAGGCCGGCGAGGTCCTCGGGCAGGCCTGCGGCGAGCGCCTCCGCCTCTTCCCATCCCGGCATCGAGGACGAGTCCGGCCCGACCCCGGCGCGGGCGACCGCGAGCCGGCGCTTGAACTCCGATAGCGTCGGAAGGGAGCCGCCGACGCGGCGGATGCGGCAGCGGACCGTGAAGTCCTGGTAGAGCGTCGCGGTCGTGCAGATCGCCGCGTCGGAATCGGCCAGGATCTCCGACAGGATCTCGGCCATCGCGGCATCCCGCTCGTCCGGAGGCATCGCGGGCTCGTCGGACATCTCGGGCCGCGGCGCCGGACGGTAATTCGCGAGCTGGACCAGAACGTCGACAGGAGGCGTCGGGCGCGGTCTCGCGCTCGGCCGAGGCACGAACTCGATCGGCTCGTCCTCGCCGCGCGTGAAGATCAGCTCGCGGGCATCCGATTTCGGCTCGGGCAGCGGCACGAGCGTCGGCGAGCCCGAGCGGCTCGATGTCTGGACGGAGCCGATGCGGATCGGCAGCGGGCGCTTGGAGACGGCGGGTCCGAGCGCCACGAAATGGCCGCGCTCGAGGTCGCGGAACATCTCGGCCTGGCGCCGGTCCATGCCGAGGAGGTCGGCGGCCCGCGCCATGTCGATGTCCAGGAAGGTGCGGCCCATCAGGAAGTTCGACGCTTCCGCCGCCACGTTCTTGGCGAGCTTGGCGAGGCGCTGGGTGGCGATGATGCCGGCGAGGCCGCGCTTGCGGCCGCGGCACATCAGGTTGGTCATGGCGCCGAGCGACAGGCGGCGGGCCTCGTCCGAGACCTCGCCGGCGGCGGCGGGCGCGAAAAGCTGCGCCTCGTCCACCACGACGAGCGCCGGATACCAGAACTCGCGATCGGCATCGAAAAGGCCGCCCAGAAAGGAGGCTGCGGCCCGCATCTGGTCCTCGGCATCGAGGTTCTCGAGCGACAGCACGACGGAAACCCGGTGCTGGCGCACGCGCGCCGCAATCCGCTGCAGCTCGGCCTCGCTCGCCTCGGCATCGACCACGACATGCCCGAAGGCGTCCCCCAGGGTGACGAAGTCGCCTTCCGGATCGATCACGACCTGCTGCACGAGCCCGGCGCTCTGCTCGAGCAGGCGGCGCAGGAGGTGCGACTTGCCCGATCCCGAATTGCCCTGGACGAGGAGCCGCGTCGCCAGCAGCTCCGTCAGGTCCATGAGGGCGGGCGCGCCCGCCGCGTCTCCGAGTTCGATGCCAGCACTCATGCCCCGGACCTAGCATCCCGCGCGGGGCGCCGGAGCGGGACTCGCGAAGCTCTCCACAGCAGGATGGTCGCGGCGCTCAGTTCCGCGGCTGCGGCTCGCCAGACCTACTTCCCCCGAGGGTGCCGGTCGAGGCAGCCCGGGACATCGGGTCAGGTCGCGCTCGTTGCAGCGTCAGCGAATCCGTTGGAAAGCGAGTGGCCCGAATCTGCCGCTCGCGACCCACCCTGAAGGTATCGGAAGGGTGGAGAGCGGACACCAAGTGGCTGCCATCTCCGGAAATTCGCCAGGCTGATCAGTCAGCCCGCTCAAGCGCTCCGCTTCTGGGGGCGGTATCGGGTGAGATACCGCTCGGGTGTATCAGTCGATCCTCCATAGTCAGACCATGACGGCGCGCGGTTCGAGATGCGCTTCCAGGCCATAGACGCCGAATTCCCGCCCAATGCCCGACTGCTTGAAGCCACCGAAGGGCGCAAGCGGCTCGTGCGGCGCCCCGTTGATCGCAACCCTGCCGGCTTCCAGCCCCTTGGCTATCCTTTTCGCCCGATCGACATCGGTTCCGTGGACATAGGCGTGCAGCCCGTAGCTCGTGTCATTCGCAATACGGATCGCCTCTTCATCGGTGCGGTAGGGAATGACGACGAGAACCGGCCCGAAGATCTCCTCGCGCGCGACGCGCATTTCGTTGGTCACTCCGGTGAAGATAGTCGGACGCGCGAACCAACCGCGGCTCAAACCCTCCGGCCGCCCCTCCCCTCCGGCTAGAATACGCGCACCTTCGTCCATGCCGAGCCGGATATACGATTGAACACGATCATATTGCTTCTGGCTGACCATGGGGCCGATCCATGCCGCTGGATCATTCGACGCGCCCACCTTCATCTCTTCGATGCTGGATTTCAGCCGATCCAGGATTTCAGGAAGCCGGCTTTCGGGAGCCAGGATCCGCGTCCCCGCCACACAGGACTGGCCGCTGTTCATCACGCCGGCGATCACGGCAGCAGGGATCGCCTTCTCGAGATCCGCATCATCGAGAATGATGTTCGGACTCTTGCCCCCGAGCTCCAGCGTGACGCGCTTCACGGTTTCCGAGCTTTCTCTGAGGATGCGCTTGCCGACGGCCGTGGACCCGGTGAAGCTCACCTTGGCGATGTCGGGATGGGAGACGAGCTCAGCGCCAACAACGTCGCCTCGCCCGTTGACGATGTTGAAGACGCCCTTCGGCAGTCCCGCCGCATGCAGGCATTCGGTAAGGAGATGCGTCTGTATAGCGCTCATTTCGCTTGGCTTGATGAAAATCGTGACGCCGGCAGCAATGGCCGTCGCGAGCTTGGAACAGATGAAGCCGTAGTTGCTGTTCCAGGGGGTGATGGCGGCTACCACTCCCAAAGGCTCCATTGTCACTTCAGCCCGGCCGATATGGCGTGTGAATTCGTATTCCTCCAGCACTTGAGCCATGTCGAGGAAGCTCGTGGCCGCGTGTGGAATGGCAAAATCAATGAAGTACTTGGGCGCACCGAATTCCTCGGCCATCGCCGCCCTTAGTTCATCGGCGCGCTCGGAAACGGCTGCACTGAGGCGCTTGAGCATAGCGATGCGCTCTTGCTTGCTGGTCCGGGAGAATGCCGGAAAAGCACGTGCGGCGGCCGCGATCGCAGCCTGACCGTCAACACGGTCACCGAGCCGCACCGTTCCGATCCTCTCCTCAGTCGAGGGATCGAAGAGATCGGATGTCTCTTCCCCATGCGGCGTTACGAAATCGCCGTCGATGTAGATCTGATCAATCGCGCGCATGTCGGCTGTTCCTTTCATTTGTCCAGCGGCATGTGGCGAGGGGACATTGATCCGATAAGCTCGCTAACGACTCGCAGCTTGATAAGGAAACGCGGACAATATGCGTGGGAGCCTGGCTGAACTGGAGGCGGTCGTAGCCGTTGCCGACCGGGGTGGATTTCGCGCTGCGGCGCGAGACCTTGGCCTCTCGTCTTCGGCGCTCAGTCAGCAGATTGCGAATTTGGAATCGCGGCTCGGGGTGCGCCTCTTCAACCGCACGACTCGCAGCGTCTCGCTTTCGACGGCGGGTGAGCAGTTCGTCGCGGAGATTGCACCTGCGCTTACGGCGATCCGCGCTGCGTTCGAGCTAGCGGACGAGCATCGTATCGAGCCAACTGGCACGCTGCGACTTAACACCAGCATCGGCGCGGCCCGGATGATCCTTGCGCCTTACGCGCTGGAGCTTCTTCGCCGATACCCGAGCATGAACGTCGAAATCGTGACAGAGGGCGCTCTGGTGGACATCAATGCTCAGGGCTTCGACGCCGGCATACGCATCCACGAAGCAGTTCCGCCAGACATGATAGCGATCCCGATCGGCCGAGAGATCCGTCCGACCATCGTGGGTTCGCCCGCATACTTCGAGGGACGCCGGAGGCCGAAAGTACCCGCAGACCTGTTCGACCATCTCTGCATTCGCGGGCGTATGGCGAGCGGAAAGATATATCGTTGGGAGTTTGAGAAGCGCGGTCAGGCCTTCTCGCTGGACGTGCCTGGAACGCTGATGCTCGACGAGAGCGACCTCATGCTGCGCGCGGCGCGTGAAGGGGTGGGACTTGCCTATCTCAACGAATGGCAGGTGGCTGAGGATCTGGCGGTCGGGCGGCTGATCCAGGTTCTTGCGGACTGGACGCAGCCCTATCCTGGCCTCTGCGTCTATTACCCCGGCCGGCGTCATCTACCGGCAAAGCTCAGGGTTTTCATTGATCTGATCAGAGAACTGAACACTGCGTCCCCGAGTGGCAACGCCTGATGCAAGGGCACGTTGACCCAATCCCATCGACGGCTACTGCAGAATAACCAAGCCGCAACATGGACAGGCGCTTGTTGCCCCTTAGTACGCCAGCCCCGATAGCCGTCGGTAGCAAGCGCGTCACGGGGACGGCGCCGATAAGTCTTCGCGTCAGGCCGGCCAGGGGGGAATCGAGAATAATGGATCAGATGCGCTTCGGCGTTCTCGACAGGCAACTGCGCGGTTCGGGCCAGAGCTCTCCTCGAAGCGAAACCGCTCGCAGCTAAGCTCGCTGCCCATAGCGGACGCTTTCAGTGTCTGCTTTGGGCGGAAGCAGCCCCTCGCGACGGTATCACTTGTCAGATTTGGGCCACTAGGATTCCCAGGCGGCCGGCTCCAGCCGAATCGGGATGGGCTCGGGCAGGTCGGTCCAGCCGCGCTCGCGCAGGACGCCGTTGCTCTCCCTGGCCTGCCGCCCCTTCGTCCGGTCGAGCGACCAGGTGATGTGGTAGATGCCGCCGCCCGGCCGATTCGTCGTGCCGTCGAGGCGGGCGACGAAGCACTCCACCCCTTCGCCGTCATCCGCGCGGGCGATCAGCTCGGCGCGCCGCGGCGGGGCGGGAAGCGGCTCCGCTTCGGATCGGGCGAGCGTCACGTGATCCGCGAGAGGGTCGGGATAGGCCGGCGGGAAGCGGGCAAGCAGTTCAGCGCGCTGCCCGCGGTCGAGCTTCCATCCGACGATGCGCTTGCCCATTACGCCCTCCCCCACCGGAGACGCCCTGCCCTGCGAGAGGTTCCGCCCTCCGGCGTCAGTCCTCGGCCAGGACCCGGGCCGCCGGGAAGGAGACCTCGACCAGGGTGCCCTCCCCGCGCCGGCTGGAGAGCGAGAAGACGCCCCGGTTTGCCTCGACAAGGGCCTTCGAGAGCGGCAGGCCGAGGCCGGTTCCGTCGTCCCGGCGCACCACGGAGACCTGCCGGAAGGGCTCCATCGCGTCCTGTATCTCCTCCGGCGTCATCCCGACGCCGGTGTCGCGGATGCGAAGGACGAGCTCGCCCCGGTCGGTGAGGCTGGTCGAGACGATCACCTGCCCGCCGGCGGCCGTGAACCGGACGGCGTTCGACACCAGATTGAGGACGACCTGCCGGATGGAGCGCTCGTCGGCAACGAGCCGCGGCAGTCCGGACGCGAAACTCGTCCGCATGAGGATGCGCTCGCGGGTGGCTGCGGGCTGCATGATGCTGACGCTCTGCCCGACGATCTCGTTCACGTCGAGGCTGGTGAAGACGAGCTCGCTTCGCCCGGCGGTGACCTTTGCGAGGTCCAGCAGGTCGTTCACGAGGCTGACGACGTGCCCGCCGGAATCGTGGATGTCGCGCAGATAGTGCTTGTAGCGCTCGTTGCCGATCGGCCCGAACCGTTCCTCGAGCATCAGTTCGGCAAAGCCTATGATGGCGTTGAGCGGGGTACGGATCTCGTGGCTGACGCGCGCGAGGAACTCGGCCTGGCGGCTTGCGGCTTCCTCGGCGGAGCGTCGGGCGCTGGTCAGCTCCGCCTCCGTCCGGCGGAAGCCCGACACGTCCCGAAGCATCAAGGCCGTGACGACGCCGTTCTCGGATTCGACTCGCCCTGCCCGCGCCAATAGCGGGATCGGGCTGCCGGAGCGGGCGCGCCCGAAGAGTTCGACCTCAGGCGCCTCCTGCGCCTCGCGCGCATCATCGACAAGACCTATGGCCGCGCGGTGGCTGTCCACGGCGATGAGCGTCGTGAAGCCCTCCCCCGCCACCTCGTTCTCGCTGTAGCCGAACAGCCGCTCCGCGGGACCGTTCGCGGATATGATGCGGCCGACCGGGTCGATCATGACCACCGCCAGCCCCGCGATGTCGAACATCGCGCGATACTCGCGGATCCGCGCGTCGCGGCGAGCCACCTCGAGCTCGAGCGAACGTGCGAACTCGCCCTCGCCTCCCGCCTTCGGAAGCGCCCGTACGACCAGCAGCGAGACCGGCCCGTCCGTCCATTCCAGGCTCGATAGCCGGACATCGACGGGGATCTGCCGCCCCGTCTTCCCCAGCAGCGTCATCGCACCCTGGCGCGCATCGAGCCGGCCGGTGAAGATCCGGGACACCCCTTTGATCTCACCCAGTTCGCCGTAATCCAGGAGATCCAGCAGGGTCCGGTTGGCGAAGAGGGCCGTGTCACCCCGAAGCACCAGCACGCCGACCGGCAAGCGCTCGAGGATCCTGAATGCGTCGGGCTCGCGCGGGCGGCCCGGCGACAGCGGGACGATCTCGGCCGAGGCGCGAGACCCGGGCGGCGGCTCGTCCTGATCCGGGTGGAGGCGAGCGCCGAGCGCCCGGGCGATCTCGTGCAACGCACCGCGCTCGGCCACCGACAGGAACGGTTTCGGCTCGACCGACGGGACGGAGGTCTCGGCGCGTCCCGCAGCGGCCCAGCGGGATGCCGTCTCGGAAGTGACCGGCCGGAGCGGCACGCTGCGCGCTCCCCCGAGTTGAGCCCCGACCTGGGCGTGAAGCGGCCCGAATGCGAGATCGGCCGCTTCGAGTTCCCCGGCCCCAGCGTCGACGTCAGCCGCGGGGGAAATCGTCGTCTCCTCCGGCAGGACTTCCACCGTCTCAACGACCGCGGCCGGGGCGATGCGCAGAGCCGGGCTGTCGGGGGCAGGTTGGATCTCGTCCGCCCGGCATAGGCCGAAGCCTCGGAAGCCCTCGAATTCATGGCCACGGCCGAAGACCGGCATGCCGCCGAGATCGACCGGCACGACATAGGAGGTGTCGGCGACGCGCCACAGGACCGTCTCGTCGCTCCAGGTCGAACGAGCCGCGAAGCACTCCGCGAGGCGCCCTTCCGGGTCGATCACGAGGCGGGCCAGGGCCTCGTCCCAGGTCATGCCGGCCAGTGACGCATTCTCCGGACCCACAACCTCACCCAGCGGGGCCGAGATGGACAGGAAACGGCCCGTCTGGTCCATGCTCCAGATGAAGCGACGCCGGCCGTGACGCCGGACACGCTCCACGAAGGGGGCCGGGGAAGGCTCGTCCTCGGCAGCCGGCGCGCCCGCGCCGTCCTCGCCAGCCATCGAGGGCGGATCGCCGGAGAAGATCGTCAGCAACACGGGTTTGCCAGCGACGTCGAGCAACCGACAAGAGACTTCAGAGGGTTCACCATCGTCCTGCGAAAACCGAATCCGTTCGACCTTGACGCCCCGTCGCGGCCCGATGCCGCCTGCGAGAGCCGCCAGCCGGTCCCGATCGGGAAACTTTGTCCGAATTCTACCATTCGAATCGGCGAGCCCATCGATGAACGGGCGTGCTGCCTCCGAAGCCCAGAGCACGTGCTCCGCCCCGGCGTCCCAAGCCACTACAGCTGCGTCGGGGCGAAGACAGCCGGAGAGAGCGGGGTCGCCCGAGAGGGCCGCGACGGTTGCCTCGATCTCCTTCCGCACGAATCCGCTCAACCAACAATGCCGTCCGAGCGACAAAGCAAATCGAGGAGCCGAAATCGAGCCTTGGCCGGTTGCGGACCCGTTTACTTACGGTCAACGTTAACGGACGAGCAGCGCATTGTCTTTTTGCGTTGCACAACATACGGTGCGGCGCACAAGCACGATGGAGGATCCCATGGCAATGAACCAGGGCATGCAGTACGAAATCCCCACCGAAATGCGGGATTTCGCCGAGAAAAGCGTCGAGCAGGCCCGGAAGGCCTTCGATGGCTTCCTCAGCGCAGCCCAGAAGGCGATGGACTCGCTTGAGGGCTCAACCTCGTCGATGCAGGCGAATGCCGTCGACGCGACCCGCCGCACCCTGAGCTTTGCCGAGCAGAACATCTCGGCTGCCTTCGAGCATGCCCAGAAGCTGGTCCGCGCGAAGGACCTCCAGGAGGCTTTCCAGCTTCAGTCGGACTTCGCCCGCTCGCAGTTCGCGGCCATGCAGGGCCAGATGAAGGAGCTCGGCGAGATCGCCTCCTCGGCCGCCCGCAATGCCTCGAGCCAGGCCGCATCCGCAGCCGCCCAGGCCACCGCAACCGCCCGGAGCGCGGCCGAGCAGGCGACGGCGGCCATGAACCCGAACCGGAACCCGAACGAGGGCTGATCCCGCCTTCGAGGCAGGGGCAGGAAACGATTCGGTCCTGCTGATCGGCGCGGGGAGCTCTGCCTCTCCGCGCCAGGCACATCTTCTTCCTCCGCCAGCCGGTGGAGCGACGCCGAAGGAGGATGGCATGAAAGACCGTCGGCCCTCGCCGCGGCGACCCGCGAAGGGACTCAAGACCGCGGCCGAGGAGCTCAAGAAAGTGCTTGAGATGCAGCCACCCGCGGATCAGGCCGAGAATGAGCGCGCGACCCCACCGGTCGCATTCCCGGCCGCGATGGCACCGCCCGTCGACGAGGCGGTCTCGCGCTCGGCTCTCAAAGCCGGCTCGACCGACGAGCCCGCGCCTGTGTCTGCGCCTCCACCTCTACCTGCGGCCGGGTTGCAGGCGCCCATCGACGTCCCGCGCCCCTCCCCCGCCATTTCGCTGACCACCGTCCCGCCCCCAGCCGCTACCCTCCCCGGGCCAGTTGCCCGGATGAGACAGCCCGGCACCGGCTCGAAACTCCCGGTCGTCGAAGAACGGGCTCCGGCAGGAACTGGGCTCGTGCGCGCGGAAGGCGTGGAGCGCTCGGAGGGCTCCACGAACCCGGACCCGCTGACGCTGCTGCTCCAATTGCAGGTCGGGCTGTTCGAGCAATACTGCCGTGCAATGAGTGCGGTCGTCGGCTTCTGGATGGAGTTCCTGACCGGCAGCGTGGCTTCCGCCTCGCGCCAGCCGGGGCGGTCCTAGCCCGGAAGGAGCAGGCGGGCGAGCGCCCCCTTGCGAGGAAATGTTTTAGGCTTCAAATATTCTCCGGCTCGTTCAACGGAGGCGGAGCATGAGGATCGCGGTCGTGGGCGGCGGGCCCGCCGGGCTTTATTTCGCCATCCTCATGAAGAAGGCGCGCCCGGCCGCGCAGATCACGGTCTTCGAGCGCAACCGTCCGGACGACACTTTCGGCTTCGGGGTGGTCTTTTCGGATGCGACGCTCGACACGTTCGAGCGCTACGACACGCCGAGCTACGAGCGCATCACGCGCGAGTTCGCCTACTGGGATGACATCGCGGTCCACTTCAAGGGAACCGTGCACCGCATCGGCGGGAACGGCTTCTGCGGCTGCTCCCGGCGCACCCTCCTCCTCATCCTGCAGGATCGGGCAAAGGCGCTCGGGGTCGAGATCCAGTACTCGACCGACATCCGGGACGACAGCGAGTTGCAGGATTACGACCTGATCGTCGCGGCCGACGGCATCAACAGCCTGTTCCGCCAGAAATACATCGACCATTTCCAGCCCGAGACGGACCTGCGGCCGAACAAGTTTACCTGGATGGGCTCAACGCGCCCGCTCGACGCCTTCACGTTCCTCTTCGAGGAGACGGAGTGGGGTCCTTTCATCGCCCACGCCTATCAGTACGAGCCTGGGCACTCGACCTGGATCTTCGAGACGGATCCCGACACCTGGCAGCGGGCGGGCCTGGACCAGATGGGCGAGGCGGAATCGGCCGCGTTCTTCCAGCGGATGTTCGCCGGCTTCCTCCAGGGACACCCTATTCTCACCAACCGGTCGATCTGGCGGTCCTTCCCGATGATCCGCAACAAGCGGTGGGTGAAGGACAACATCGTCCTGATGGGTGACGCGAAGGCCACCGCCCATTTCTCGATCGGCTCCGGCACGAAGCTCGCCATGGAGGACTCGATCGCCCTCTACGAGGCGCTGATCCGGAACCCCGACCTGCAGACGGCCCTTGCAGCCTACGAGACGGGTCGACGCGAGGAGGTCGAGAAGACCCAGCACGCAGCCGACGTCTCGCTCGTCTGGTTCGAGCATGTCGACCGGTTCTGGGATTTCGATCCCGTCCAGTTCGCCTTCGGCGTGATGACCCGCTCGAAGGCCATCACCTACGACAACCTGCGGCTGCGGGCGCCGGAATTCGTCGACAAGGTCGACCGGACCTTCGCGGAAGGCGTCCGGCGGTCCGGCTTCGATGTGAATCTCGACAAGCCGGTCGTGCCGATGTTCCAGCCCTTCAAGCTGCGCGAGATGCGGATCGAGAACCGCACCGTCCTGTCGCCCATGTGCATGTACTCCGCCCAGGAAGGCGTGCCCGGCGACTGGCACCTCGTCCATTACGGCTCCCGTGCGATCGGCGGCGCAGGCCTCCTCTTCACGGAAATGACCTGCGTCGGGCGGGATGCCCGCATCACGCCCGGCTGCACGGGAATGTGGAACGACGAACACGAGGCCGCCTGGAAGCGCATCGTCGATTTCGTCCACGCGAACTCGGCCGCGAAGATCTGCCTCCAGCTGGGCCATGCCGGCCGGAAGGGGGCAACCAAGCTCATGTGGGAGGGCATGGACCGCCCGCTCGAGGAAGGTGGCTGGGAGGTCCTTTCGGCCTCTCCCCTGCCCTACTATCCGGACAGCCAGATGCCGCGCGAGATGAGCCGCGCCGACATGGACAGGGTGAAGGCCGAGTTCGTCCAGGCCACCCTGCGCGGTGAGCGTGCCGGCTTCGACATGGTCGAGATGCACGCCGCCCACGGCTACCTGCTCGCGAGCTTCCTTTCCCCGCTCACGAACCGGCGCACGGACCAGTATGGCGGCTCGCTCGAGAACCGCATCCGCTTCCCGCTCGAGGTATTCGAGGCGATGCGCGAGGTCTGGCCCGCGCACAAGCCGATGTCCGTCCGCCTCTCAGCGACGGACTGGGCAGAGGGCGGCCTCACGCCCGAGGATTCGGTCGAGATCGCGCGCGCCTTCGCCCGCGCCGGTGTCGACCTCGTGGATGTCTCGACGGGACAGACCGTCCGCGAGGCGCGTCCAATCTATGGCCGGATGTTCCAGACGCCCTTCTCCGACCAGATCCGGAACGAGGCGAAGGTCGCGACCATGTGCGTCGGCAACATCACCACCGCCGACCAGGTGAACACGATCCTGGCCGCGGGCCGCGCCGACCTCGTCGCACTCGGCCGGCCTCACCTCGTCGATCCCGCCTTCACGATGAAGGCTGCCGCCTGGTACGGCGCCGCCGCGATCCATTGCCCGCCGCAATACGCACCCGGCAAGGACCAGATCTTCAGGAACAGCGTTCGGGACCGCGCGGACCTGGACGACCTGAAAATCCGCGGCAAGCCGAAGACACGCGCCGAGCTTGCCATGGGCCGTGACACCCCTCTTGCAGCAGAGTGACTGTCACGCCACACTTGTTGTGGCTCGGCAACACCTGGAGGTCTGCATGACGGATGTCGCGTTGCTTGAACGACGTGTCACGACCCTCGAGCAGGAGGTCGAGGGCGAGAAGCTCGTCACGCGGCATATCCTGGAGCAGACGCGCAGGAACGCCGACGATCTCGCGGTGATCAAGGCCCGCTTGGTTGCACACGACCGTCGCTTCGACAGCCATGACGCCCGGTTCGACCGGCATGACGCCCGCTTCGACCGGCTCGAAGGGGAGATCCGCGGCCTGAAGACCGACTTCGCGAACCTTCGACGGGATCTCCCGGCAATGGTCGCCGAGACGCTGCGCGAGGTTCTGCGCGAGCGGGACCGCTGACAGCGGGTAACTGCCGCCTGGCTACCGCCCGGGATTGAACCCGCCGTAGCCCTGCATCGGCGGCGGAGGCGCGGAGGGCTGGTTCGTCGGGAAGAAGCGCCGGCTCGGCGCCTGGGCGGGCCGGACCTCACGCCCCTGCGGCTCAGCCACGTCGATCTGCCCGGATGCGTTGGTGCGGCGCGATTCGCGCACGCTTTCGCTCCGCCCACGCCGGCCCTGCTCACGCTCCGGCCGCGAGGCAACGACGGGAGCGTCGTCGCCTTCCTTCGGCTCGGCGATGACCGTCGTGCCGCCTTTGCAATCCGTCAGCCAGACGTCGTAGACGGCGTGCTCGATCGCGTGCAGGCCCGGGCTCGCAGCGAACATCCAGCCCGTGAAGATGCGCCGATAGGTGTTCTCGAGCGTGACCTCGTCCACCTCGAGAAAGGCGTCCGTCAGCGGGCTCTCGGTGGCGGGGCGCGAATAGCAGACGCGCGGCGTGATCTGCAGGGCCCCGAATTGCACGGTCTCGTCGACCGAAACCTCGAACGAGATGATCCGTCCCGTGATCTTGTCGAGACCGTTGAACACGGCGGTCGGGTTCTTGATCTTGTCTGCCGAGGCTGGCGCGGCCGCAAGGGCCGCGACAAGCGCCGCCAAGCCCGCCGTCGCGTGTCTGATGTGCCGCATCGAGTAGGTCGCTAGCTCTGCCGCTTGATCTCGATTTCGAGGAACGCGAAGGGCTTGCCCGACCCGTTCACCACGTTGTGTTCCACCCCCTCGGGACGAAAGTAAGGCTTGGCGAAGCCGAGAGGCGCTTCCCGGACTACGTCGCCCGGCTCCTCTAGGATCAATTTCCCGTCGTCCAGCGGCACGACGACATAGTCGTGCCCGTGCCGGTGCCAGCCCGTCTCGGCGCCCTCGGCGAAGCTCCACTTGGTGACGACGACCTGGTCGTTGTCGACCATGACCTCCGGGACGGCTTTCTCGCGTGCCATGATCCTACCCTGCCTGCGGCTGGCGCAAATCGACGCCGTGGGTGCCGGGATGCGCGTCCGGGCGTGCCACATCGCGACCGTCCGGCGACATGCCGTCGGCGTCATGCCCGAAGGGTGCCCAGCCATCCGGAGACCAGGCGACGTAATCGCCCGTGGCCGGCGGGCGCTCGCCGGCAGCGTTGGTCGAGCCCTGCGGCCGGTAGGCGTCGGGCGAGCCGGTCATGTTGGGAACGTAGGGTTTCTCCCACTCGCGGGCCACCCAGTTCTGCTCGGTCGGCGGAATGTCGTGGGTATGCGCGAGCCAGCCGCGCCAGCCGGGCGGGACCCGGGAGGCCTCCGCCTCGCCATTATAGACCACCCAGCGTCGCTCCGGCCCGATCGACGGGTCGATCATGTGATCGGCCGCGCGATAGTACTGGTTGCCGAACTGGTCGGTGCCGACGAGCTGACCCTTCTGGCGCGTGTAGAGCCACGTGCCCCAGGTCTGGCCGTTCCACCAGGTGAAGGTGCGGGTCAGGAATTCTTTGAGCGTCATGAGCCGGGTCGCGGTTTCGCGACATATGACGATGGAGGCGCGCCCTGTCCAGGATGGCGCAACGCCGCTCGGATGCGGGCGCTCCTCCCGAGTCGTCCAGCCGGGCTGCGTTAACCATCCCGGCCTTCCCGGCCGCCGCAAGACCTAGTGGCCCGCCGGGGGCCGCGCGGAGGCTTGTCCACAAGCTCCCAGGGCTCGAAACCCACCGAATCTCAGCCTGTTAGGGTTTTGTTAACAGCCGGAACAATCACTATATGTCGTAGGTTGCATGAGTAGGCGGACCCCAGATTTGGGGACGAGTGTCATGTTTGCATCTTGTCGCTCCCGCACGACTCGGGCTAGCTCATCACCGTCTCAGGACGGCAATGCGCCGGCCGGCAGGCAACCTTCAGTCTTCTCGTCACGGACGACCCGGTCCCGGCCCTCGGCTGGGGATCGCGGGGTCGTGCGCGCCGGTGGAAGGCTCTGAGCGGGGCAGCTTCACGTTTCCGGTCGAGGGCCGGACGTGTTCACGGGGATATCGATGCGGATCGAGCGGCGACACACCACGGCCAACACCTCGCCCTACGAGGCGATCCCGTTCCGGAAAACCGTGAGCGAGATCCGCAATCCGGACGGCTCGATCGTCTTCCGGCTCGAAGGCATCCAGGTCCCCGAATCGTGGTCGCAGGTCGCCGCCGACGTCCTGGCGCAGAAGTATTTTCGCAAGGCCGGCGTCCCCGCGCGCCTCAAGAAGGTCGAGGAGAACGCCGTCCCGTCCTGGCTGTGGCGCTCGATCCCGGACGAGGACGCCCTCGCCGAGTTGCCCGAATCGGAGCGCTACGTCTCCGAGATCTCCGCCACCCAGGTCTTCGACCGCCTCGCCGGCTGCTGGACCTATTGGGGCTGGAAGGGACGCTACTTCACGAGCGAGGAGGACGCGCGCGCCTTCTACGACGAGCTGCGCTTCATGCTGGCGGCGCAGATGTGCGCGCCGAACTCGCCGCAATGGTTCAACACCGGCCTGCACTGGGCCTACGGCATCGACGGCCCCGGCCAGGGGCACTTCTACGTCGACCCCTTCACGGGCGTCCTGACCCAATCCGATTCGGCCTACGAGCACCCGCAGCCGCATGCCTGCTTCATCCAGGGCGTCGAGGACGACCTGGTGAACGAGGGCGGCATCATGGACCTGTGGGTCCGGGAGGCACGCCTCTTCAAGTACGGCTCGGGCACCGGCTCCAACTTCTCGCGCCTGCGCGGCGAGGGTGAGAAGCTGTCGGGCGGCGGCAAGTCCTCCGGCCTGATGTCCTTCCTGAAGATCGGCGACCGGGCGGCGGGCGCGATCAAGTCGGGCGGCACGACGCGCCGCGCGGCCAAGATGGTCGTCGTCGACATCGATCACCCCGATATCGAGACCTATATCGACTGGAAGGTCCGCGAGGAGCAGAAGGTCGCCGCGCTCGTCACAGGATCCAAGGTCGCCTCGAAGCACCTCAAGGCCGTGCTCAAGGCCTGCGTGAACTGCGAGGGCGAGGGCGACAGCTGCTACGACCCGGAGAAGAACCCGGCGCTGAAGCGCGAGATCAAGCTCGCCCGCCGCGCCCAGGTGCCGGACAACTACATCCGCCGCGTGATCCAGATGGCCAAGATGGGCCACACCACGCTCGATTTCCCGGTTCTCGACACCGATTGGGACAGCGAGGCCTATCTCACCGTCTCCGGCCAGAACTCCAACAACTCTGTGTCCCTGACGGATGACTTCCTGCGGGCCGTCGAGGCGGATGCCGACTGGAAGCTGATCCGCCGCACGGACGGCAAGATCGCCAGGACTCTCAAGGCGAAGGACCTTTGGGAGAAGATCGGCTTTGCCGCCTGGGCTTCGGCCGATCCCGGCCTGCACTTCAACACGACCATGAACGACTGGCACACCTGCCCGGCGGGCGGGCGGATCCGGGCGTCCAATCCGTGCTCGGAGTACATGTTCCTCGACGACACGGCCTGCAATCTCGCCTCGGCTAACCTGCTGACCTTCTACGATCGCGAGACGCGCCGGTTCGACGTCGACAGCTACGAGCACCTCGTCCGGCTGTGGACGATCGTGCTCGAGATCTCCGTCACCATGGCGCAGTTCCCGTCCAAGGAGATCGCGCAGCTCTCCTACGAGTACCGCACGCTCGGCCTCGGCTACGCCAATATCGGCGGCCTGCTCATGACCATGGGCCTGCCCTACGACTCGCCGGAAGGCCGCTCGCTCTGCGGCGCGCTCACGGCCATCATGACGGGCGTCAGCTACGCCACCTCCGCCGAGATGGCGAAGGAGCTCGGGCCCTTCCCGCGCTATGCCGAGAACGCGGACGCGATGCTGCGGGTCATCCGCAACCACCGCCGCGCCGCCCATGGCGAGGAGCTCGGCTACGAGTTCCTGCAGCAGAACCCGGTCCCGCTCGACCGCACGCATTGCCCGCAGCCCGATCTCGTCCAGCGCGCCGCCGCCGCCTGGGACCGCGCCCTCGTGCTCGGCCGCGAGAACGGTTTTCGGAATGCCCAGGCGACCGTCATCGCCCCCACGGGGACGATCGGCCTCGTCATGGATTGCGACACGACCGGCATCGAGCCGGACTTCGCGCTCGTCAAATTCAAGAAGCTGGCGGGCGGCGGCTACTTCAAGATCATCAACCGGGCCGTGCCGGACGCGCTCCGCCGCCTCGGCTACCGCGAGCACGAGATCGCCGAGATCGAGGCCTATGCGGTCGGCCACGGCTCCATGAAGCAGGCGCCGGCCATCAACCCGACGACCCTGCGGTCGAAGGGCTTCACGGACGAGAAGATCGAGGCCGTCGAGGCCGGGCTGAAATCGGCCTTCGACATCAAGTTCGTGTTCAACAAGTGGTCGCTCGGCGCGGACTTCCTCACCGGCACCCTCAAGGTCCCGGCCGAGAAGCTGGAGGACCCGTCCTTCGAGCTGCTCCGCTTCCTCGGCTTCTCCAAGTCGGACATCGACGCCGCCAACATCCATGTCTGCGGCGCCATGACCCTCGAGGGCGCGCCGCACCTGAAGACCGAGCACTACCCGGTCTTCGATTGCGCCAATCCCTGCGGGCGGCTCGGCAAGCGCTATCTCTCGGTCGAGAGCCACATCCGCATGATGGCGGCGGCGCAGCCCTTCATCTCGGGCGCGATCTCCAAGACCATCAACATGCCGAACGACGCGACGGTCGAGGATTGCAAGAACGCCTACCGCCTCTCCTGGCGCCTGGCGCTGAAGGCCAACGCGCTCTACCGCGACGGCTCCAAGCTCTCGCAGCCCCTCAACTCAGCCCTCGTGGCCGATGACGAGGACGACGTCGACGAGGCCGTCGAGGCCCTCCTGGCGCAGCCCTCGGCCGCCCGCACCGCCGCGGTCGCCGAGCGCATCGTCGAGAAGGTGATCGAGCGGGTCGAGCGCGTCGAGGTCCCGGTCCGCACCCGCGAAAAGATGCCGGACCGCCGCACCGGCTACATCCAGAAGGCCGTGGTCGGCGGCCACAAGGTCTACATCCACACCGGCGAGTACCAGGACGGACGCCTCGGCGAGATCTTCATCGACATGCACAAGGAGGGCGCGGCCTTCCGGGCGATGATGAACAACTTCGCCATCGCGATCTCGCTCGGCCTGCAATACGGCGTGCCGCTGGAGGAATACGTCGAGGCCTTCACCTTCACGCGCTTCGAGCCGGCCGGCTTCGTCCAGGGCAACGAGCGCATCAAGAACGCGACCTCGATCCTCGACTACGTCTTCCGCGAGCTCGCGATCTCCTATCTCGGCCGCACGGACCTTGGTCACGTGAACCCGGAGGAGATCGGCCACGACGTGCTCGGCTCCGGCGAGGCCGAAGGCCGGGCAGCGCCCGCGGGCTCCACCGATGTCGCGCCAGCCGCGGTCGCGGTCACGGCCCCGATCTCGGCCGGCTTCGTCCGCGGCCGGACCGACCGCTTCCAGGTCCTGGCCGGCGGCCGCGGCGCCGGCGGCGCGGTCCTGGGCGCGACGGCCCTGAAGGCGGAGCCGGAGCTGCCGCTCGGCGACGAGCCGCAGGTCGGCTTTCTGGCCAACCCCGAACCCACCCCCGCCGCCAAGGCCGCCGCAACGGTCGCCGAACGCCGGACGGAGGCGCGCATGAAGGGCTACGAGGGAGAGGCCTGCCCCGAATGCGCGAACTTCACGCTGGTGCGGAACGGGACGTGCTTGAAGTGCGACACGTGCGGCAGCACGACGGGGTGTAGCTGAGCGCGACAGGCGCGGAAGTTGAAATTTTCAGAGACCAAGAGAAAATGGTCGAATAACCATCCGGAATAATTTCGGAGTACAATCAAACTATGAGCCGCCGAAAAGATACAACTGTAGGGGCTCTAGCTGATAGACATGAAGGATGGCTCAACGAAATCCTTCCAGCTCATGATCGACTTAGGACGGTCGTATCATCTCTTGTTGAGAGCTCCCTGAGAGAGAGAGGAATTGAATTCCTCTCTGTCTCAGGGAGAGCAAAGGACCTATCATCGGCTCTTGAGAAGATCGGCCGAAAAAGCTACAAACAGCCTCAAAAGCAATTAACAGATCTCTCCGGCGTTAGAGTTATTACTTACTTTGAGAGTCAAGCTCGCCTAGTCGCAGATGTTATACGCGAGCTATTCGATATCGACGAAAAAAACAGCCTCGATCGATCCAGCATACTCGGATCCGATCGGATCGGCTATAGATCAGCACATTTCGTCTGCTCCCTCGGCCGACGCCGAAGATCTTTGCCGGAATATAGAGATATCTCATCCCTTAAGTTTGAAGTACAGATCAGAACCGTCTTGCAGCATGCCTGGGCAGAACTCGCTCACGATCGTTCATACAAATTTGGCCCCGGCTTGCCTACTGAGATCCAAAGGCGGCTCAATCTACACTCTGGATTGCTTGAGATAGCGGACAGCGCTTTCGATCACATCGCCGATGAAATCCAGAGATACACGGCGTCTGTTGAGCGCCTTCCGGAAACTAAACTCGCATCGTCTGAGATCACCAAGGCGACACTCGAGCGCTTTGTACGCCAACTATCATCCCGAGAGGATCTATCGATAGACCACCTTAAGCTACCCGACGACGTTTTTGATGAACTCACCAGATTCGGCCTCGCCAGCATCGGCGATCTTGAACGCTTAGCTACACCGGATTTTTTGTCTGATTTCAAGTCATCATACCAGTCTAATACGAATCTCGGACTGATACGCGACTTGATGATGTATCACGACATCGATCGATACTTCAGGGGAAAAGTTAATTGGGGGGCGATAGACGAAAGCGGCTTCAAATTTTTAGCAAAACGACACGGTGAGGATAAAACACTATCTATACTGCAATCTCGTTTGATATTCATTCAAGATAATGAAGCGAATTTTCCTGAAGACGAAGATGATTAACCATCACGGCTTCTACGTGACGATGGCTGGACGCAGGGCTGACTCCCTGATTTGAACACGCACCGGAACCTTTCGCCCGCGCCCCCTCAACCAGCGCGCGCCTACCCTCCCCGTGTGGGAGAGGGTCGGATGCGCAGCATCCGGGGTGAGGGTGGGACATAGGGAGGTGGAGCAGCGGTGAGCCGCGGTTCAGCGCCCCATCCTGAGAGGTCCTGCCCTCACCCCGGCCCTCTCCCGAACGGGAGAGGGTGCGCGGTGGTACTCGTTGCGCCCCATCCTGCAACCTCTCCGCCCGCAAGCGCTCGACCAGCGCGCGCCCACCCTCTCCCGTTTGGGAGAGGGTCGGACGGCGGAGCCGGCCGGGGTGAGGGTTGGACGCCGGGAGGTGGAACTCGGCGCCAGCGAGCCGCGATTCAGCGCCTCATCCTGAAACGCCCTGCCCTCACCCCATCCCTCTCCCGCACGGGAGAGGGTGCGCGGTGGCGCCCGGTGTGCCACATCCAGCAACCTCTCCGCCCGCGAGACCTCGACCAGCGCGCGCCACCCTCTCCCGTGTGGGAGAGGGTCGGATGCGCAGCATCCGGGGTGAGGGTGGGACGCCGGGAGGTGGAACTCGGCCGCGGCGAGCCGCGGTTCGGCGCCCCATCCTGAGAGGTCCTGCCCTCACCCCGTCCCTCTCCCGAACGGGAGAGGGTGCGCGGTGGCGCTCGCTGCGCCCCATCCGGCAACCTCTCCAGCCGGGAAGCGTGTGACCAGCGCGCGCCACCCTCTCCCGTGTGGGAGAGGGTCGGACGGCGAAGCCGGCCGGGGTGAGGGTTGGACGCTGGGAGGTGGAGTTCGGCGGCAGCGAGCCGCGGTTCAGCGCCCCATCCTGAGAGGTCCTGCCCTCACCCCAGCCCTCTCCCGCACGGGAGAGGGTGCGCGGCGGTACTCGCAGGGCCTCATCCGGCGACCTTCCCGCTCGCGAGCCCTCGACCAGCGCGCACCACCCTCTCCCGTGTGGGAGAGGGTCGGATGCGCAGCATCCGGGGTGATGGTGGGACGTTGGGAGGTGAAGCTTGGCGGCGGTGAGCCGCGATTCAGCGCCTCATCCTGAACCGCCCTGCCCTCACCCCGTCCCTCTCCCGCACGGGAGAGGGTGCGCAGCGGTACTCGCTGCGCCTCATCCGGCAACCTCTCCGCCCGCGAGACCTCGACCAGCGCGCGCCACCCTCTCCCGTGTGGGAGAGGGTCGGACGGCGAAGCCGGCCGGGGTGAGGGTTGGTCGCAGGAAGGCGAAGCTCGGCGCCAGCGAGCCGCAATTCAGCGCCCCATCCTGAGAGGTCCTGCCCTCACCCCGGCCCTCTCCCGAACGGGAGAGGGTGCGCGGCGGCGCCGTCAGCGCCAAGATCACGGCATCCGCAACGCCGCTGCGATGCGGCGGAGCACGTCGTCCAGGCGATCGCGGATCTCTTCGTTGCTGAACCGCAGGACGACGAACCCCATCGCCTCGATCGCCCCCGTTCGGTCCTCGTCGTACTCGCGCTGAGCGGCGTGCTGCCGGCCGTCGATCTCGACGATCAGCCTGCCCGCAATGCAGGCGAAGTCCACGGTGTATTGGCCGAGCGGCACCTGCCGCCGGAACTTGGCCCCGGCGAGCCTGCGCCCCCGCAATTGGTGCCAGAGCATCTCCTCGGCGGAGGTTTGCCGGTGGCGCAGAGCGCGCGCAAAGCTGCGGACCTCGGTGGTCATTGGGGACAGCATGACTAAGGCGATAGGCGCCGCATAGTGCTGCGCTGGCCAGCGCAGCCGTCGCGCCTCATCCTGAACCGCCCTGCCCTCACCCCATCCCTCTCCCACACGGGAGCGCGGCGGCGCGGTCGGACTCGTCATTGCGAGCGTAGCGAAGCAGTCCAGCCGCCTGCCACCTCCCCGCTCGCTCCGGCGCAGGCCGGGGCCCACCCCCCTGGGCACCGGCTTTCGCCGGTGTGAGCGGAATCCCGAGTTGACAGATCTAGCATTTATTCCTATATAGCCGTCACTCCTCTCCGGCGGGGGAACGGCGGTCGACACCGGGCACCGTTGTCGGAGGCGAGGGCGGGTCCCGAGGTCGCGGTTCCGGAAACCGTGGCGCCCGGGCGGCTGACCGGGCGTGTGCCCAGGGGCCGAAAAGACCGTCGCGGGATGCCGGGAGGGACCAGGCAAATCCGCAAACCACCATCATTGAAGGCCGGAGAACCGGCATCCCGCTCCCTCACAGGATTTCGGGCAGCTCTTTGAACCACCGCTGGACCAGACCCCGGGTTGGGGACGGACGGCGCGTGCGCGTTTCGCTGGAACCTGAAGACGCGCCGCCCTGAAGTCCGACGCCCTACTTCGCCTCGGTGGCCTTGATGCCGGAGCTCTCGATGAGCTTCGTGATGCGGTCGAGGTCCTCGGCGAAGAGGGCGGCGTGCGCTTCCGGGGTCATCTGGGCCTCGGGGAAGGTGTCCGTCCCGAGCGCCTTGAGCTTCGCCCGCACGCCCGGATCGCTCACCGCCGCCCGGAGCGCCGCATTGAGCGCCGCGACCGTTTCCTTCGGCGTGCCCTTCGCCACGTAGAGGCCATGCCAGAACGTGTAGACGAGGTCGGAGAGGCCGGCTTCGGCCGCCGTCGGGATCTCCGGGGCCTGTTCGAGCCTGGTCTTCGACGTCACGGCGATCCCGTGCAGCGATCCGGCCTGGACATGCGGCAGCGCGCTGGTCGCCTGGTCGCAGATGAGGTCGATCTGCCCGGCGATGAGGTCCGTGAGGGCCGGGCCGGAGCCCCGATAGGCGGCGAAGACCGGCTTGAAGCCGAGCACGTTGCCGATCAGGACGGCGCAGAGCTGGGTGTTGGTGCCGACGCCGCCATGCGCGAAGGTCATCTTCGCGCCCTGCTCCTTCATCCAGGCCACGTAATCCTTCGGGCCCGAGCCGGGAATCGTCTTCCGGCCGGCCAGGAGAAGGGGCGCGATGTTGACGAGGCCGACCGGCTCGAAGGCGGTCTTGGTGTCGTAGCGGAGATTGTTGAACAGGCTCGGGGCGGAGAGCAGCCCCGTGTGGTTGATGAGGATCGTCGACCCGTCCGGCGCCGAGCGGGCGACGCGGTCGTTGGCGATCGTCCCGCCGGCGCCGCTCACGTTCTCGATGATGACCGACCGGCCCAGCGTGCCCGACATCTTCTCGCCGATCAGCCGCGCCACCGCATCCGTGCCGCCGCCCGCCGCGTAGGGCACGACGAGCGTGACGATGCCCGACGGGGACTGGGCCTGCGCCGCGGGCGCAAAAGACAAAGCTGCAAAAGCCGCCCAGGCGCAGGCGAGCCGGATCATCCTCACGTCGTAACCTCCCTCTTGTGTTTCCGGTCGCCGTCGTGAGCCGATGCTCCGCGGCGATCCTTGGAAAACCTTTGTAGGGCGCGGCCCGGGCCAAGGGAACCTGCGGCCTCGTGCCCGGGCACCGGCGGGTCCGGGCGGGCGTTGGTCGGCATGGGACCGCGGTCCCGAACCCCCGAGAACAGAGCGGAGAGCCAATGCCGTCCGACGATTTCGACCCCTCCCGCCGCCGCCTGGTCGGCGGCCTCACGACCGGCGTGGCGGCAGCGCTCGCGGCGCCCGCGCTCGCCCAGTCGCAGCAAGGCGCCGCCGCGATGTCGGGCGGCGGGAATGCGGCCCAGCCGCTGGTCGACCCCACGACGAAATATCCGAAGCCGCCCTTCCCGAAGCAGGAGCAGCCCTGGCCGGGCCTCGCCGCCAGGATGGAGCCGCGGCCGGACCATGGCGAGACGAGCTACAAGGGCTCGGGCCGCCTCGCCGGCCGCAAGGCGCTGGTGACGGGCGGCGATTCCGGAATCGGCCGCGCGGCCGTGATCGCCTTTGCGCGGGAGGGCGCGGATGTGGCGATCAACTACCTGCCCGCCGAGGAGGAGGATGCGCGCGAGGTGATCGAGATCATCCGCAAGGCCGGCCGCAAGGGCGTCGCGCTGCCCGGCGACATCCGCGAGGAGGCCTTCTGCCAGCAGCTCGTGGCGGATGCCGTGCGCGAGCTCGGCGGGCTCGACATCCTGGTCAACAACGCCGCCTTCCAGCGCCCGCGGAAGTCGATCACCGACATCTCGAGCGAGGAATTCGACCAGACCTTCAAGACCAACGTCTATGCGCCGTTCTGGATCACCAAGGCCGCGATGGCCCACCTGAAGCCGGGCTCGGCGATCATCAACACGAGCTCGGTGAACGCCTACGATCCCGGCGAGAACCTCCTCGCCTATGCGTCCACCAAGGCCGTGAATGCGAACTTCACCAAGTCGCTGGCGAAGCAGCTCGCCCCGAAGGGGATCCGGGTCAACGCGGTCGCGCCCGGACCGGTCTGGACGCCGCTGCAGCCCTCCGGCGGGCAGTTCCCGGACGACCTGCCGAAGTTCGGCGGCGACAGCCCGACCGAGCGGCCGGGCCAGCCGGCGGAGCTCGCCGGGCTCTACGTGCTGCTTGCTTCGAACGAGGCGACCTTCTCGACCGGGCAGGTCTTCGGCGCGGTGGGGGGCCGCGGCGGCCCGTGAGGCCGCCCGCTACCGCCCTGCCGCGAGGTAGCGCTCGAGGTCGTCGCTGCCGCCGATCCGCTCGCCGCCGATGAAGACCTGCGGGGTGGTCGGCACGCCGTGCTCGGCCTTGAAGGCGTCCACCTCGTCGCGCGAGCGCAGGATCCGGTCGTCGACCTCGAACCCGCTCTCCTCCAGCAGCCGCTTCGCCTTCACGCCGAAGGGGCAGGTGTGGTCGGGAAGTACCATCCGGTACAGGATCGCGCTGCGCTCGGCCATTCTTCGGTCCATCTCCGGGGCGATCCAGGGCGGGGAGGCCCCGGGCCGCGATGCGACGGGGCAATGGCCGCGCCGCGCAGCGGTTCCGCGGGCCGTGCCCAGAGGGAGGAGACCGGCATGGACTTCGCGCAGCGCTCGGCCGAGGCGATCCTGTCCGGCACCGCCGATGCCGTGGTGGCGACGGACCGGGACGGCATCATCCGCCTGTGGAACCCCGGCGCGGAGCGGATCTTCGGCCACGCCGCCGCGGAGGTGATCGGGGCCTCGCTCGACGTGATCATCCCCGAGCGCCTGCGGGCACGGCACTGGGCGGGATTCCGGCACACGGTCGCGACGGGCGAGAGCCGCTACGGGGCGGGCGATCTCCTCTCCGTCCCGAGCATGCGTCGCGACGGCACGCCGATCTCGGTCGAGTTCACCATCGTGCCCATCAAGGACCTGTCCGGCCGGATGGAGGGCATGGTGGCGGTCATGCGCGACGTGACCGCCCGGTTCGAGGAGACGCGGCGGCTGCGCAGGGCGGCCGCGGAGGCCGCCGCGAAGTGACGGCCGCCGAGCGCCTCCCGTTCTTCACGATCGGGCATTCCACCTGGAGCATCCCGGACTTCGTGGACCTGCTGCGGCTCGGCGAGGTGGGCCTCGTGGTGGATGTCCGGACGGTTCCGCGCTCGAGGACCAACCCGCAATTCAACCGCGACACGCTGCCGGGGAGCCTCGCCGGATACCAGATCGGCTACGAGCACATCGCCGAACTCGGCGGGCTGCGGTCGAAGCGGCGCGGCGGCGGGGAATCGCCGAACACGTTCTGGACCAATCCGAGTTTCCGGAACTACGCCGACTACGCCGCGACGGAGCCGTTCCGGCAGGGCCTCGATCGCCTCGTTTCGCTCGGCCGCGAGCGCCGGACCGCCATCATGTGCGCCGAGGCCGTCTGGTGGCGCTGCCACCGGCGCGTCATCGCCGACTACCTCATCGCGGGCGGCGAGACCGTGTTCCACATCATGGCGCCGCACGCGCTGGAGCCGGCGAAGATGAACCCCGCCGCGAGGCCGGCGCCGGACGGCTCGCTCGTCTACGCCTGATCCCGCCCGTCAGAGGCCGAGCGCCGCTTCGGTCCAGCGCATGACGGGAGCGCTTTGGAGAAAGGCGAGCAGGGCGGGCTCCAGCGCCTCCGGCCCGCCGCCCGCCAGCCGGGCCGTCGCCACCACCATGTCGCAGCGGTCGCTGTAACCGATGATGATCGCGGCCTCTCTGCGGCCTGCCGGAGCCGCGATCCCGTAGAACCGGCTGCGCCCCTTCATGTGGGCCACGGCGATCGGGCGGCCCTCGCCTGCCGGCGCAAAGCCGTCTCCGAGCAGGTAGAGGTCGCCCATGCGGTCGAGATCGGAATCGCCCTCGATCCCGATCGCGCAGTTGCACAGCCCGAACTTGGCCCGCAGGTAGATCGTGGTCTCGGCCCCGCAGGCGCCGCCCTGGCAGCGGAACGCCCTGCCCTTTCCCCAGGGATCGGGCCCGAACGGCCAGCCCACTTCCGTCCAGGCCGGGGGCATCGAGGCGGACGGTGCGTGGGAGCCCGTCTCGCGCGAGCTGCCGGACAGGGCGAGCGCCGCCCCGATCCCCAGGGCGGCGCAAGAAAAGGCGAGGAGCCGGTCCACGACACGTCTCCGGCGCGGTCAGGTCCGGCGGGCCAGGAAGGCCTGCGCCTCCTTCAGCTCCGGCCGGCTCGCCTCGCTCCCCTCCGTCAGGGTCGTCGCCTTGCGGTAATGGTCACGCGCGGCGTCCAGGTCGCCCGTACGCTCCGCGGCCTTCGCGGCCCCGAGGGTCGCGCCGAGGCGGTTCGGCTCCTTCTTGAGGGTGGTCTCGAAGGCCGTGCGGGCATCGCCGGCCATGCCGCGCTCGAGCAGCATTGCGCCCAGGAGTTCGCGGGCCGGCACGACCGGACCCGGTGTGACGATCGACTTCTCCGTCCGGTCCTCCATGTCGGCGGCAATGGACAGCGCCACGAGGGCCTCGTCGGGCCGGTTCTCGGCAAGCGCCAGCCAAGCCTCCGCGACCCGGCGCTGGATGTCGACCTGCTCGGCCCAATAGGCGTCTTTCGCCTCCGTGAGCTTGTCCCTGAGCTCGCCGAGCCGGGAGATATCCGCCCGTGCCGCCTCGATGCGACCGGTGCGGGCGGCGCCGAGCGCGCGGGCGAAATGGACCTGCGAATCCGCGTAGGGGAAGCGGCTAGGCCGCACCGGCAGGTTCGCCGCCCCCTCCCAATCGCCGCGCTCGACGGCGTAGCGCGCCTGGCTCGCTGCCACCGCGAACCAGCCGGTCCGGACGTCCGGGCTATAGCCGGCCACGGCCAGCATCTCGTCCAGCACCTTGCGGGCCTGCGCGTCGTCCGCGACCTGCAGGTAGGCGTAGACCATGTAGTCCATCGCGTGGAGCTGCTCGTGCGGCTCGCGCGTGCCCTTGGCGGCCTGCGCCGAAGCCCGGTTCGCGGCGATCGAGTCGCGCCAATAGCCGACACGCGTGAAGACGTGGGACGGCATGTGCTGCGCGTGCGGCGCGGCCGGCGCGATCTGGGCATAGCGCTTGGCCGCGTCGAGGCCCCGCTGGGCGATCGGCGGATAGTCGTAGAGGTGGATGAGGTAGTGCGCGACGCCGGGATGCCGCGGCTGCCGTTCGAAGATGGGCTCCAGGATCGCCGCGCCCTTCAGCTGCCGCGCATAGGTCTTGTCCGTCGGGACATGCGCGACGTTGAGGGCGATCGCATAGGCGATCTGCGCCTCGTCGTCGTCCGGGTAGCGCCCGGCCAGCTCCTCGACTTTCGCGAGGTAGGCCTCGACGCGCTCCTTGAAAGGCCGTTCCTTCGGGCCCGCATAGAAGGCGAGAAGCGTCTCGATGTAGTCGCGCTCGCGCTGTGTCTTGGCGCCCATCGCCCTCGCCTGTTCGAGGCTCGCGAGGCCGGCCGCGAGATTATCGGCCGGGGCCGGGAAGTGCGGGTTGAGCAGGAGGCTCTGCGCAACGCCCCAGCGGGCGATGGCGCAGCTCGGGTCGGCCTCGAGCGCGGACTCGAACAATTCACGCGAGGCCCGGTACCAGAAGGAATGCTGGTAGCGCATGGCGCGATCGAAGCGGCGCTGGGCGACCTCGTTGCACGAGGTCTCGAAATGAACTTTCCCGAACTGGGCCTCCCCGGAATCCTCCGCTCTGGCGTCCGGCCCAGCAACAAACGTCGCGGCCGCCGCGATTGCGAGAACGCGAAGAGATACCCCGCCCATGCTCGCCTCCCTGAGACAGCGCCTAAATCACCCCTGATGAACAGCCCTGCTCACAATACCACCATGTCTATTTCAGCGCGACCAAATCTCCGGACTATGAAGTCGTCCACTATTATAGGCTGAGATATCTACCCGGATCGGGCGACAGCCTAGGTGCGAAGAACCGCGCAGGCACCACCGGCAGAACGGATGCGGGTGCAGAGCGTATTCGCTTCCGTCCGCGTCTGCGCCGGGACCCGCACGCGATAGAACAGGGCGCGGCCCCGGCTGCGCAGCCGCGAGCCGAGGATCATCGGCTGGACATCGCCCAGTACCGAGGCGAGACCCGCACGGTTTCGCGCATAGGAGGCGAGCGCGACCGACTTGGAGAAGTTGCCGGCAAGCTGCACGCCCCAGGGGGCCCGCGCGCCCTCCGCGATGACCGACAACCCGCCCCCGCCGCCACGGCGCAGTTCCGCCGTCACCTGCAGGCAGGGCTGGTCCGGCCGCCCCGCGGCATCGGGCGGAGTCGCGTTCGTCTTGCGTTCCTCGGCCCAGTCCTCCGCCGAGCGGCCGGTGATCCGGATGACGTAGCTGCGCGTCTCGTCCGGCAGCCCGCCGCGCCCGGCGAGCCAGTTCGTCACCCGCGTCGGCCCGCCGTTATAGGCGGCAGCGGCGAGCCCCAGATTGCCGAAGGCGCGCCGCAGATCGGCGATGAAGGAGGCTGCGGCCGGGATCGCCTGCTCGGGGTCGAATGGATCGGCGAGGCCCCGCTCGCGCGCGGTCCCAGGCATGAACTGGGCGACGCCCTGCGCGCCGGCCGGACTGATCACCGCGGGGCGGAAGCTGCTCTCCTGCCAGATGAGGCGGGTCAGGAACCCGACGGGCACGGCGTGCTTGCCCGCAGCACTCTCGATGAGGCGGCACAGGCTCTGTTCGAGCGTCTCGCCATCCGAGGCGGTTTGCGCCTCGGCGGCGCCGGCGGCCAGCAAGGCAAGCGCGGCCACAGCCGCCCGGATGCGATGCATGCCGGGCCGCTACGGCTCAGCACGCTCGATCGCGGCCAGGAGCTCCGCGTCCCCGAGGCGCACCCAGCCCGGCGAAAGCGCCACGCGGCGGGACCTGGCCCCGCCCGAGGGCGTGCAGACCACCTCGACCTTGCCGGTTTCGTCCACCGTCGCGGCCTCGCGCTTCTCCGGATCGTTGCCGAGCCCGGCGAAGGCCTGGATGCAGGTCCAGGTCCTGCCTTCCCCGTCCGTGACCTCGCGCCCTTCAGCTCCCATCCCGGCCGGCCTCTCCGCCTCGCAGGCCCGATCGCCGGGCCCCATCCGCAACGCGGAGGCCGGCCCGCGGTTCACGGGCCGGCCGGTCCTTGGGCCTACGACACCTTCACGAGGAGCTTGCCGATGTTGCGCCCCTTCAGGAGCCCCATGAAGGCCTCCGGGGCGTTCTCCAGGCCTTCGACCACGTCCTCGAGGTAGTGCACGCGCCCTTCCTTCACCCAGGCGCTCATGTCCCGGGCGAAGTCCGTCTCGTCGGCGGCGAAGTCCCAGACGATGAAGCCCCGGAGCGTCAGGCGCTTGCGCAGCACGGCGCCCATGAGCTGCGGGGTGCGGTCGGGCCCGGGCGGCAGTTCGGTGTCGTTGTAGTGGGAGACGATCCCGCAGACCGGCACCCGGGCGAAATCGTTGAGCAGCGGGAACACCGCATCCCACACCTTCCCGCCGACATTCTCGAAATAGACGTCGATCCCGTTCGGGCAGGCCTTCGCGAGTTGCTCGGCCATGTCCGGTGCACGATGGTCGATGGCCGCATCGAAGCCGAACTTCTCCGTGAGCAGCCGGCACTTCTCCGGCCCGCCGGCGATCCCGACGGCGCGGGCGTCGTGGATCTTGGCGATCTGCCCGACGGCCGACCCGACAGGGCCGGTCGCGGCGGCGACCACCAGGGTCTCGCCCGCCTTGGGGCGGCCAATGTTCCGCAAGCCCGTATAGGCCGTCATGCCCGGCATCCCGAGCACGCCGAGGGCCGTCTGCACCGGCGCCTTGGCCGGATCGAGCCGGCGCAGGCCTTTGCCGTTCGAGAGCGCATAATCCTGCCAGCCGGAATGGCTGAGCACGATGTCGCCCTCGCGGAACGCATTGTTGCGGGACGCGACGATCTCGCCGACCGTGCCGCCCTCCATGACGGCGCCGACCTCGACGGGCTTGGCATAGGATTTCGCCGCGCTCATGCGGCCCCGCATGTAAGGATCGAGCGACAGCCACTTCGTCCGGATGAGCACCTCGCCCTCAGCCGGCTGCGAGACCGGACCTGTCTCGAGGCGGAAATTCTCCGGCTTCGGCTCGCCCTCCGGGCGGCTCGCGAGAATGACGCGGCGGTTCTGATTTTCGGTCATGAGAGGCTCCCTACTGGCACCGATCTAGACCGTCTCGCGCCGAAGTGCGATGGTGACCGGCTACGGACCTCGAACGCAGAGGTCGCGCGCCGCTCAGGGCGCGCCGACGCAATTCGCGTAGAAGGTCGTGGTCGCCGGCCAGTCCGAGAAGACGCCGAGGACGCCGACGTCACGATAAAGGACATCAAGCAGGGCCAGCGTGTCGCCGTCGCGGTCCACCACGGGCGTGATGGTCTGGTAGTAATAGCCGCCGCCGTTCTTCAGCGGCCCGGAACGCTCGAGCGACCAGGTGATCAGCCCAAGCCCGGCCTTCTTCGCTTCCAGCGCATAGGCGGAGGGCACGATGCGGCCGCCATCCCCGACCGTGACCAGCATGGACAGCGGAGGCGCGAGGATCTTCACGCCGCGCTGCTTGAGCTCGGCCATGCCGGGCTTCCAGGTCTCCGGCTTCATGTTGTCGAAGGATTTGTCGGTATCGTCCTGCTCGTCGAGGAAGACCGCCTGCCTGCCGAATTCGGGCTCCTTCTCCAGCCAGTAAAGCACGTCTCGGAGCTGGAAGCTCTGCGGGTAGACGTCGGAGGCGGGGATGCCGGCCTCCTTGTACTCGTCTATGAGTTGCTGGGCGTAGTTGTCCTGGGTGTAGCTGCCCTCGAAGGGCATCGGTACCTCTGGCGCCTTGAGCTCGGGCGTGAACTTGCGGCCGAGCAACTTCACCAGCGCGATGTATTCCTTGTGCGTCATCAGCGTGCCGGTGGTGGCGTAGAGGTCCGTCCGCCAGCGCGGGGTGGCGTTCATGAAGGCCTCGACCGTGGTCGCGTTCGGGTCGGAGGCGTCCATCTTGCCTTTGAGGGTCTTGAACTCGGCCAGCGTCAGGTCGCTCGTGCAGCACTTGGCCGAGGCCATTCGGCCGGTCGCGGGATCGGCCGGCTGGAAGCTCTGCGTGCATTTCGCTGCAAGCTCGGGCTTCGCGAGGATGTTCGTCGTCGTATGCAGGTCGCATTGCGCGTGCCGGCAGACGAGCTGGCGGTCCTTGGTGAAGGCGACGTCGCACTCGATGATGCCGGCGCCCATCCGGGCGGCCGCCATGATGCCCTCGCGCGTGTGCTCCGGAAATTGCAGCGGGGCGCCGCGATGCGAGATGGAGAAGTTTCGCGCCGTGTAGGTGCGGTCCGGGCCGCATTGCCTGAGCCGGTCCTGGGCGGGACCGGGCTTCATCGTGTCGACGAGGTAGAAGGGCCGCGGGCCGACCTGCGCGGGCGGCCCCTCCGCCGCCTGCCCTATCCCCGTCGCGACCATCATGGCCGCTGCCCCGAAGCTCGCCCAGTATCGCATCGCTCTCTCCCGGATTGCGCGGGGTTAGTCGGGACGCGTGACAGCCGCGTGAAGGGGCCTAGCGCCGGACGTTCCCGCCATGCGCCGGCACGCCCGTATGCTCGAAGGAGATGCGGGCGAGCTTCGCCACCCCGGCCTGGATGTCCTCGACCGAGGGCAGCGCGAAGCAGAGCCGCATGTAGCTCTTCGCGCTCTCGGGATCGCAGGCCCATTCGGGGCCGGGATTGAAAGCGACGCCCTCGTCCAGCGCGGCCTTGGCAAAGCTGCGGACATCGATGCTGTCCGGCAGCTTCAGCCAGACGAAGATCCCGCCCTGCGGCACGAAGATCTCGGCAGCCGTGCCGAATTCGCGCTCGAGCGCCTCGACGATCGCGTCGAGCTTCAGCTTCAGGGCTGGCGTGAGCTCGGTGAGGTGATCGTCGAACCTGTCGCGGACGAACTCCGCAACGACCATCTGCTCGAGCGCGCCGGAGCCGGCATCGCTCTTCGCCGCGAGAAGCTGTCCGAGCACCCGCCAATCCGCCACCACGTAGCCGATGCGCAGGGCTGGCGCGAGCGACTTGGAGAACGAGCCGATATGGATCACCCGCGAGGGGTCGAGCGCATAGAGCGCGGGCGGCCGCTCCCCGGACCAGACGAGATCGGCGTAGCACTCGTCCTCCCAGATCGGCACGCCGAACTCGCGCGAGAGCGCCAGAAGCTCGTGGCGGCGCTCGAGGCTCATGATCGAGCCGGTCGGGTTCTGCACGGTCGGGATCGTGTAGATGTATTTCGGCCGGACGCCCCGGCCGCGCAGGTCCTCGAGGATCGCCCGCAGGCGGTCGGTGCGGATGCCGCCCTCGTCGAGCGGCGCACCGATCACGTTGGCGCCGAGCTTCTGCACCTTCGTGATGGCCCCGCCATAGGTGAACTCCTCCAGGATCACGGTGTCGCCCGGAGCCAGGAACAGGCCGTTGATCAGGTCCATGGCCTGAAGCGAGCCGGAGGTGAGCATCACGTCGTCGGGCCGGCACCGGATGCCGCTCCGTGCCGCGAGCTTCTCGGCCACGAATTCCCGCAGCGGTTCGTAGCCCTGCGGTGCCCCGCCCAGATAGTACATGCCCAGGCGGTGTCCCTGGCTGCGCAGCACGCGCGCCGCGGCCTCGGCGAGATCGCCTGCCGGGACCTGCGCCGGGTCGTTGTGCCCGAAGACGAAATTGTAGCGCGGCAGCCCTGCGAAGGGCGCGACCGGATCCGGCAGGCCGCTGCGGAACAGGTCGGCAAAGGCGAAGGTCTGCTGCATTCTTCCTCCCGGGTCGCGTCTGTCGCGCGATCACCCACGCCCCTGTAGCGCCTTGCGTGCGTTCGTCAAAAACGCGGCAGCGCGAAAATGCGAGACAAGCGACTTGTCTCGCCGGCCCGCGGGCGAGAACCTAGGATGGATCGGCCCGCCGCCTCATGCTCTTCAACTCGCTCGTCTTCCTTCTGATCTTCCTGCCTGCGGCGTGGCTCGGCCATGCGGCCGTCCTGCGCGCCGCGCCGCGCCTGAGGACCGCCTATCTGGTCCTCGTCTCCTTCGTCTTCTACGGCTTCTTCGATCTCCGCTTCGTCCCGCTGCTCGGCGCCTCCATCCTCCTGAACTGGCTGCTCGCAGGCGCCTTCGTGCGTTCCGGGCGGAAGCCGCTGGTCGCGGCGGGGATCGCCGCAAACCTGCTTCTGCTCGGGATCTTCAAGTATCTCGACTTCTTCGCGGACCTCCTGACGCTCCTTCCGGGCGTCACGCTGCCCCGCTACGGGCTCGCCTTTCCGCTCGGCATCTCGTTCTTCACGTTCCAGCACATCACGTATCTGAGCGACCTGCAGTCGGGCCGCACGGCTCATGTCGGGCTGCTCGACTACGCGCTCTACATCGCGTTCTTTCCCCGCATCATCGCGGGGCCGCTGGTGCGACCGGCGGAGCTCTTCCCGCAACTTGCGGAACGGCCGGCCCCGCCCTCCCCCGAGAGCGTCGCGCGGGGACTCGCGCTTCTCGTCTTCGGCTTGTCGAAGAAGGTCTTCATCGGCGACCCGCTCGGCACCTATGTCGACCCGATCTACGCGCGCGTCGCGGCCGGCACCGACCCGACGATGCTGGAGGCCTGGCAGGCGATGCTCGGCTACACGTTCCAGCTCTATTTCGACTTCTCGGGCTATACCGACATGGCGCTCGGCCTCGCGCTCCTGTTCGGGATCGTCCTGCCGCAGAACTTCGACGCCCCCTACAGGTCCGTGTCGATCCAGGATTTCTGGCGGCGCTGGCACATCACGCTGTCGTTCTTCCTGCGCGACTACCTCTACATCCCGTTCGGCGGAAACCGGCACGGCCTGCCGCGGCAGGTTCTCGCCCTCTTCGCCACCATGGCGCTGGGCGGCCTCTGGCACGGGGCGGGCTGGACCTTCGTGGCCTGGGGCGCGCTGCACGGCGCCGCGCTCGGCCTCCACCTCCTCTGGCGCAAAGCCGGGCGGTCGATGCCGAAAGCGGCGGGCTGGGCCCTCACCTTCGCCTTCGTGGCGCTCGCCTGGGTGCTGTTCCGGGCGCCGAGCTTCGAGGCGGCGACGGCCGTCTATGTCGGGCTCACGGGCCTCACAGCGGCCGGGATCGGCAGCGCGCCATTGGAGTTCTGGCAGTTGCTCGCCCTCGCGGTCGCGCTCGCGACACTCGGCCCGACGGCATGGAAACTGTCCCGCGGACTGCCCCCGCTGCGCTGGGCCGGCGCGCTCGTGGCGCTCCTTCTCGCGGCGGTTCTCCTGAAGGTCGGCGACGATACCAATGCCGATTTCATCTATGCCCAGTTCTGACGCTTCCTCCCGCGCCGGCTGGCGCTCCCTTCTTTTCGTGGCGGCGGCCACGCTCCTGCTCGCGCTGGCGCTCATCGTCGGCCGCGTCGTCTGGTTCGACGCCTATTGGCTATTCCGGGAGGCCCCGCCCTGGCTCGAAGTGACCGGCGGCTCGAACCGGCTCCTCGATCGGCAGACCCGTCGCGCCAAGATCCTCCAGGCGCTCACCCGCGACTACAGGGTTGCGCTCGTCGGCAGCTCGACCGTCTACCACGGGCTCGATCCGCGCGATGTCGCGCCCTCCCTGCAGGGCCAGGTGTTCAACGCCGGTATCTCCGCCCTGCGGGGCGAGGAACTGCCGATCGTGGCGAGCGTCGTCGCCTCGCGGGACGACGTGGAACGCGTGCTGCTCGGGCTCGATTACTACATGTTTTCCCGGCGCGACGCGGCCTCCGTCCAGCTGAGCCGAGCGCTGACCAATGCGACCGGCCGCGCCAATACCGTCCTCGGCAGCCTGATCAGCCGCTACGCGATCTGCGACAGCTTCATGGACGAGGTCACGGGCGCGGAGGATCCAGGCGCCTGGACCCGGGATGGCTTCCGCATCACGCCTCCGTTACCCCCGGACCTCACCGAGAAGAACGACGCCATCCGTCGGCGCACAACCGCCCCCTACCGGCCGGAGACGCTGGTCCACCTGGAGCGAGCGCTGTCGGCCTTACGGGGGCGCGAGGTGACGGTCTACCTGGCACCCGTGAGCGGAGCACAGCGACAGATCATGTCGGAGCTCGGCCTTCTGGACGATCTCGCGCGATGGCGGGCGGATGTCGGGCGGGTGGTGGCAGAGCAAGGCGTGCGCTTCCTGGATCTCGTCGACCTCGGGGCGGGGCATCCGTTCGATCCACGCCTGGGCTCGACGGATGTGTGGCTCGATAACCTCCATTACACGCCCCTGCTCGGGCGGCAGATCCTCGAGCGCGCGGGCCTGCGCGGGCCGGGGGAGGCCTGATGGATCCGGCGCAGGCCCTGGCTCGCGTCCTCACCCCGGCGCCCCCGGCCAAGCCATCGGCCCTCAGGCGCCTTGCCCAGATCGAAGCGCGCATGCCAGAGGCGGCCGATCTCGTCCTTTTCGGGGATTCGCTCGCGGCGGCCTGGCCAGAGGCTTTGCTGCACAGCGCCCTTCCACGCTGGCGCGTCTTCAATTTCGGACTGCCCGGGGATCGCGTCCAGAATTCGCTCTGGCGGCTCGCCTCGATCCCCACGGCCCATCTGAGGCCCCGCGCGCTCGTCATGCTCCTCGGGACGAACAACCTCGGCGATGGGGATCCGCCGGAGGCCATCGCCGAGGGTCTCGCGGCCGTGCTGGAAGCCGCGATCCGGCAATGGGGTGATCCTGCCGCTTTCGTCGTCACGATCCCGCGCCGCGGAGAGGCACCGGGCTTCAGGCAGAATGAGCGCTCCCGCCTGAACGCCGAGCTCGCGCGCCTTCGAGCGACGCTGCTCGACGCCGACGCGGCTCTCGTACCCTCGCCCGGCGAGGAGCCCTGCCTTCTCGCCGACATGCTGCACCTCAGCGAAGCCGGCTACAGGCGCCTCGGTGCGGCACTCGCGGCGGCGATCGTCCCCGCGGCGCGTCAGAACTCAGACGGATGAAGCGCTCGACCGTGTTCGGCCATGTGCGCGGCAGCACGGAATCCGGCTTACGGATCCGACAAAACATCCCCATCGGAGAACGGGGGACGGGGTCATGGACAGGATCGGTCAGAAGCTCGATGCGGTGATCTGCGAAGTCGCCGCGATGCTGTGGCTGGTCCGGGCGGCGGTCGCCCGCTGAGCTGATCCTGGCATCGAAGACTGCACCGGAAGATCTTCGGCACGGGTACGATCAGGAGTCCTCAGACGAGGGCTCATAAGGAAAGAGGGAAGATCCTGCCCGGATCTTCCCTCTTTGTTTTTCTCTACTCAGCCGGCTTCTCGGCCTCGGAGCTGCCGAAATCGAGGCTCTCGGCCGGTTCGGTCCGGCGCGTCCGACGGGTCCTGCGCGGCCGGGGCTCGGGCGCCTCGGCAACGACGGGTGCGACCTCGGGTTCGGCCGCATAGGCCGGGACCGGCGCTTCCACGGCCTCGCTGCGCTCTTCGTGACGCTCGTCCTGGTCGAGGGCGATCGTCGACCGCACGGGGGTCGTCAGGAAAGCCGGCAGGCCAGCTGCGGGGGCATCCCGCTCATCCTGCTGGGGCGCGGCGAAGCGCTCCTGGCGGCCCTGACCGCGCTCGCGATCGCGGTTGAACTCGCGCCGGCCGCCTTCGCGGCTCTCGCCGCGGCCGGTCCGTTCGCGCCGCTCGCCACCCTCAGGCCGATCCTGCCGATCGAACCGCTCGCCGTTCTGCTGCGGATAGTTGCTGCCGTTCCGGTCGAAACGCTCGCCCTGCGGCCGATTGCCGTTCCGGTCGTAGCCATTACCGTTGCGATCGAACCGCTCGCCATTCCGGTCGAAGCGCTGGTTGCGGTCCTGCCGGTCGCCGCCCTGCCGCTCACCGCGATCGTAGCCCCGGTCCTGCCGTTCGCCGCGGTCGAAGCGACCCTGCTGGGGCTGCCGGTCACCGCCGCCCTGGCGCGTGTCGTACGGATTGCCGCCGCCTTCGCCGAACTCATCACCGCCGGCCTGCATGCCGCGGTCGCCCTGCCCGTAGGGGAACCCGCCCGAGCCCATGCCCTCCTCGTCGCCCTCTTCGCCGTCCTCGTCGAAGGGCCGACCCTGGGTGCCGAATTGCTGCCGGTAGGTCTCCTGGGCCGCAGCAATCAGGCGATAGTAATGCTCGGCATGCTGCAGGTAGTTCTCAGCCGCCACCGGGTCACCACTAGCCGTCGCGTCGCGCGCGAGCTGCGCATACTTGTCCGCGATGTGCTGGGCAGTACCCCTGATCTTAACGTCTGGCCCGTTCGACTCGTAGGAGCGGGTCAGCGGGTTCGGGCCCTTGCCACGGGTGCGCCCCCGCATCCGCCTGTTCTGTCCTGGTCTCATCGATGTTTTCAGACCTTCGCTGGTGTCCCTGACAAGCAGGCTCCTGCGCGGGCCGCACTGGACCTGCGCAATCCCCGTCACCTCAGCTCGGACCGGATCTCGTTTTGCCGGACCGTCCGTCAGTGTAGGATTCGATCGACCGCGCCGCACCATGGCTGAACGCGCGGTCCTTGTTGTCCCCGAGCGATCGTGGGCTGCATGCCGCTACGTCGCATCAAGCCTGGACCATTCTCGTTAACCGACAGCAAATTAGCTGCTTCTGTTCCGGTCAACAAGCAATTTTTGATCTGCTACCGTGATGTGGCGCTCTATCCACGGGAAACAAGAGCCGGCCCAGCGAAAAGCGTCATCGCACGCTGATGCCCACCGAGGTCCCGGCGGATCGCCTCGACCGCGAAGCCGCGCTCCTCGGCGAGAACCGCGACGCTCTCCGCCTGATCATGTCCAAGTTCCAGGACGATAAGTCCGTCTCTCTCAAGAAGACGTCCTGCATCATCAAGTATAGCCCGGTAGGCTTCGAGGCCGCTCTTTCCGCCGTCGAGGGCGCGGGCGGGGTCAAAATGCGACACTTCCGGCTCGAGCGTCAGGATGTCGGCAGCCCGAATATAGGGCGGGTTCGACACGATCAGGGCGAAGCGGCCCTCGATCGCACTCGCCCAGTCGGAGGCCACGAAGGCTGCCCGATCGGCAACGCCGTTCATTTCCGCATTGCGGCGGGCCGTGAGAAGCGCGCCGGGCGAGCGGTCGAGGCCGATCCCGAAGTCGTCCTTCAACTCCGATAGGAGCGCGACCAGGATGCAGCCGGACCCTGTCCCGAGGTCCAGGATCCGTCCGGGGCGGCCGCGCCTCCTCGCCGAGTCAAGCGCCGCCTCGACGATTGTCTCGGTATCCGGCCGCGGGGCCAGCGTCTCGGGCGAGAGCGAGAAGGGAAGGCCCCAGAACTCCGCCCGGCCCAAGATGCGGGCGACGGGCTCGCGCGCGAGGCGACGGGCCGCCATGTCAGCGAGACGCGCGCTCCCCTCCTCGCCCAAGGGAAGCTGCGGATCGGCCAGGAGCGATGTGGCGCCTACGCCGAGCGCTGCGGCCGTGAGAAGCCGGGCATCCAGGGCGGCCGAATCGATCCCCGCCTCGGTCAGAGCCCGGCGCAGTTCCGCCTGCGCGGCGGCACGAGTCGTACCGGCCTCGATGGCGAGGTGCGGGATGTGGGGCTCGCGGTCCATGCCGGCCGGATATCTTCTCGCGCGCGGTCCGGCTAGAACAGGACGATGTCGGACGGCACCCTGCGCACGATACATACGACTACCGTTACGATCCCGCTCTCGGGCGCCGCCGCCACGACGGGCGAGCGGGAGATCGCGGTCGAGACCGGCGTCGAGGTGAGCTTCGGCGGTGTGCCCTTTGCCGTTATGATGCTGACTCCGGCGGACCTCGAGGATTTCGGCTACGGCTTCAGCCTCACGGAGGGCATCGTCGAGCGCGTGGAGGAGATCCGCCGGGTCGTCGTGACTGAGGCAGAGCGCGGGTTCGGCATCTCGATCGACGTCGCGCCCGATCGCATGCACAACCTCCTGGCTCGCCGCCGCTCGATGTCAGGCCGTACCGGCTGCGGAGTCTGCGGCATCGAGGACCTCCAGGCCCTCGAGCGCGCGCAGCCAGTGAACCGGGACGGCGCGTTCTCGCCCATCGACATCCGGGCTATCGCCAAGGCGCTCGGCGACCTTCCCGAAAAGCAGCTCCTCAGCCGAGCCACCGGCGCCACGCACGCCGCAGCCTTCGCCGACCGGGAAGGCGCCATCATGCTGATCCGCGAGGATGTCGGACGGCACAACGCCCTCGACAAGCTCGTCGGGGCGATCCTGCGGACTGGCCTCGACCCGGCGAACGGCTTCGTGGTGGTGACCAGCCGCTGCTCGTTCGAGATGGTCGAGAAGGCCGCCTCCCTCGGGGCGCGGCTCATCGTGGCGATCTCGGCGCCGACCTCGCTCGCCATCGAGCGCGCCCGGGCCCTCGGGGTGTCGCTGGTCGCGATCGCCAGGCGCGACACGGTGACGGTGTTCCACGGGCCGGAGGCGGTCGCCTATGAGGGCTGATCGCGGGAACCGGTTCGGGTAATCGCGAAGACCTCCAGGGCCTCCTGGCGTCCGTGGACGGAATGGGACCCGAGCGACCGCGCCTCGAAGCCCGCCGGCAGCGACCCGATGCGCGCCATCAGCTCCCGCGAGGCGAGAACCTGCTCTCCGAGCGCCTTGCACAGGCTTTCGAGACGCGCCGTCGCGTTCATCACATCGCCGAAGTAGGTGATCTTGTGCCGCTCGAGCCCGATCTCGGCGGTGACGACCGGCCCGCTATGCAGCGCGGCCCGGAAGGTCGGTAATTCCTGGAAGTCGCCCCGCCACTCCGCTTCCGCCGCCGCTATGTCGTCCAGGATGGCGAACACGCACCGGACCGGCGCCGCGTCCGCCAGGGCTCGGTCGGTGGCGGGCCAGCTCACGATCGCCATGTCGCCCACGTAATCGTCGATCTTCCCGCCGAAGCTCCGCACCGGCCGGGCAAGCCGCCCGAAGAAGCGCCCCAGATATTCCTGGGCGCGCAGGTCGCCGTGCCGCTCCGCGAACCGCGTGGAGCCCACCAGATCAATGAACAGGAACGCCCGCTCCTCGCGAACGGGCTTGTGATAGCGCCCGAGCAGAAGGTTGCCGAAGGTTCCGGGGCCGATGACGTCGCGAATGCGAAGGGTCGAGAGAATCACGACCGAGATGAGGAGCGAATAGGCGAGTTCCGGCCCGGACGGGATCGCAAGCTCGGTCCAGGGGCGCGCGATGGCGCCGGTCAGGGCCAGGACGGTTCCGGCGCAGACGGTGCCGCCGTAGATGAGAACCACTACGACGAGGATCGATCCAGCCAGATAGACCGGCGTGGAGCATGCCCGGATGCGATCTCGCAGGGAGGGCAGGAGGAGGCCCCTGGCATAGGCGAGGACGGGCGTCCCGATCAGCACCCCGAAGACCGCGCCGAGGAGCGGCCGCTCCGCCCCTGTCAGAAGCGTGTAGAGGATGCCCGCCGCTGCGCTGACGGCAACGCTGGCGGCCCATAGCCGGATCGTGTGGCGGCGCATCGAGAGCCTGTTCGTCGTCAGCGTGCCTGTAGGCGGCGTTGCCCGAGGCACCAAGTCACCTTGACCCGCCCGGCCCGATCGAGGAGAAGGGCGCTCGCGTTCAAATCGTGTTATCCCGGCCTTGAGCCGGTTTTTTTATGTGCGGAGCCCATGGCCAACGTAGTCGTGGTCGGCGCCCAATGGGGCGACGAAGGTAAAGGCAAGATCGTCGACTGGCTCTCGGAGCAGGCCGACGTGGTGGTGCGCTTCCAGGGCGGCCACAATGCGGGCCACACGCTCGTCATCGACGGGAAGGTCTACAAGCTCTCGCTGCTGCCTTCGGGCGTCGTGCGGCCGGGCAAGCTCGCCGTCATCGGGAACGGCGTCGTGCTCGATCCGCACGCGCTGGTGACCGAGATCGCCTCGCTCGCCGCGCAGGGCGTGGTAGTCACGCGCGAGAATCTGCGCATCGCGGACAACGCGACGCTGATCCTGTCGCTGCATCGCGACCTCGACGCGCTGCGGGAGGCTGCCGCCGGCGCCTCGTCCATCGGCACCACGAAGCGCGGAATCGGTCCGGCCTACGAGGACAAGGTCGGCCGCCGTGCGATCAGGCTCATGGATCTTGCCGATCTCGACACGCTGCCGGTCAAGATCGACCGCTGCCTCGTGCATCACAATGCGATCCGCCGCGGCCTCGGCCTGGAGGAGATCCATGCGCAGGCGATCTTCGACGAGCTCGCCTCCGTGGCCCCGAAGGTGCTGCCCTTCATCGACACCGTCTGGCGCCTCCTCGACGAGGAGCGGCGGGCCGGCAAGCGCATCCTGTTCGAGGGCGCGCAGGGCGCCTTGCTCGATGTCGACCACGGCACGTATCCCTACGTCACGTCCTCCAACACGGTCGCCGGCCAGGCCGCGACGGGTTCCGGCATGGGGCCGCGCGCCGTCGGCACCGTGCTCGGGATCGCCAAGGCCTACACGACGCGCGTCGGCTCCGGCCCGTTCCCGACCGAGCTCCTCGACGAGACGGGCGAGCTGATCGGCGCGCGCGGCAAGGAGTTCGGCGTCGTCACGGGGCGCAAGCGGCGCTGCGGGTGGTTCGATGCGGTCCTCGTCCGCCAGACGGTGCGGACCTCCGGCATCGACGGCATCGCGCTCACCAAGCTCGACGTGCTGGACGGCTTCGAGACCCTGAAGGTCTGCACGGGGTACCGGCTGGACGGCGAGGTGATCGACTACCTGCCGGCGAGCCAGGGCGCCCAGGCGCGGGTGGAGCCGATCTACGAGGAGGTCGAGGGCTGGCGCGGCTCGACCGCCGGCGCGCGCTCCTGGGCGGAGCTTCCGGCCGAGGCGGTGAAATACGTCAGGCGGATCGAGGAGTTGATCGGCGCGCCCGTGACCGTGCTATCCACCTCGCCCGAACGGCGCGACACCATCCTGGTGCAGAACCCATTCGAGGCCTAGGGCCTGTATGGCGGATTACTACTCCCTCCTGGCGAGGCTGATCGACGGGCTGCCCGACGCGGCCCCGACGGCCCGCCAGAACGTCTATGATCGTGCGCGGCGGACCCTGGCGGACCAACTCCGGGCCGTGACGCCCCCTCTCACCGAGGCCGAGATCGCCCGGGAGGGATCGTCTCTCGAGAGCGCGATCCGGCAGCTCGAGGCCCGCTACGCCGACGGCGCCCGCTCGCCGGTGCCGCCGGAGGAGCGCGACCAGCCTAAACAGGCGGAGGTCGCGCCGCCCGCGCCGTCCGGTTCCGGCGAGGCGGCGGAGGAAAACCGCCCCGTCGCCATCCGTCGCGGCGGCCGCCGTACGCGGCCGCTCGCCATGCTCGCCGTCCTTGTCTGCCTCGCGATCCCGGTCGCGACGCTGGCCTGGCTCTGGCGCGACCAGCCGCGGCCGGAACCCGCTCAGGAAACGGCTCCGCCGGTGGCGGCAGCGCCGGCTCAGAACGACAACAACAAGTTCTCCGAGCGCGTCGGCGGGCTTCCCGCAGAGCCCCAGCCCAACCGGCCCGCCCGGCCGCCCGCCGCCCCGCAGCCGACCCAGAGTGCCGCCGCCCCGCAGCCGCGGCCGGCATCGCCGCCCGCGCCGCCCAGCAATGCGGGCGATACCGCGCCGAGCGATGTCGCGGTGGCTCAGCGCGCGCTGATCTTCGAGGAAAACCCGTCCGATCCGCAGCAGCCGATCATCACGACGGGGCGGGCCTTGTGGCGCCTGGACAACGTGAACGCGGGCCAGGGCCTGCCGCTCGAAACTGTCATCCGCGGCACGGTCGAGTTGCCGAGCGCGGGCCTGACGCTGACCATCGCGGTGCGGCGGAATCTCGATCCTGCGCTCCCGGCCTCGCACACGATCGAGCTGACCTTCGCCAACGCCTCGGTGAACGGCGCCCCGCCGCGCGTCGTGCGCGACGTCGCCCTACCGATGATGCGGCCTGAGGAGACGATCCGCGGCATTCCGGTGGCGGGCCTGCCGGTTCCCGTGAAGGAGAACGTGTTCCTGATCGGCCTGTCAGACCTCAGGGGCGACGTCGACCGGAACACGGAACTCCTGCTCCGGCGCAACTGGATGGAGCTGCCGATCCGCTTCGCGTCGGGCCAGAAGGCCGCGCTCCTCTTCGACAAGGGCGTGTCCGGCGAGCGCGTATTCCTGGACGCGTTCCGGCAATGGGGGCAGTTGCCTCAGCAATAGGCGCCGGGGCTCGGCACCGGCCCGCCCTCAACCGGCTGCGAGAGCCGGTTGAGGGCGGGCCGTCTCGCGCGAGGCGAGATTGCGCTTCACGGCCTCCTGCACCTTCTCGAAGGCCCGGACCTCGATCTGGCGCACGCGTTCGCGCGACACCCCGAACTCTCCCGACAGCTCCTCGAGCGTGATCGGATCGTCGGCGAGCCGCCGCGCCTCGAAGATGCGCCGCTCGCGCGGGTTGAGCACGTCCAGCGCTTCGCGCAGGGCCGCCAGCCGGTTCGAGCCTTCCTCGGAACTGGCGAGAACCGATTCCTGGCTCGCTGATTCGTCGACGAGCCAGTCCTGCCACTCGCCCTCGCCTTCCTCGCGCAACGGTGCATTCAGCGACACGTCGCCACCCAGACGGCGGTTCATGTCGACCACGTCCTGCTCGGTCACGCCGAGCTTGGTTGCGATCTGCTGAACCTGCTCGGGCCGGAGGTCGCCCTCGTCGAGCGCCGAGATCTGGCCCTTCGCCTTGCGCAGGTTGAAGAAGAGCTTCTTCTGGTTCGCGGTGGTGCCCATCTTCACGAGCGACCACGAGCGCAGGATATATTCCTGGATCGCCGCCTTGATCCACCACATCGCATAAGTCGCGAGCCGGAAGCCCTTGTCCGGATCGAAGCGCTTGACGGCTTGCATCAGGCCGACATTGCCCTCGCTCACGACCTCGCTGATCGGCAGGCCGTAGCCGCGATATCCCATGGCGATCTTCGCCACGAGCCGCAAATGCGATGTCACCAGCTTGTGCGCGGCTTCGCGATCACCATCTGTCTGCCAGCGCTTGGCCAGGATGAACTCTTCGCTCGGCTCCAGCATGGGGAACCGACGAATTTCGTTCAGGTAACGCGAAAGCCCGCCCTCGCTGGCGAGCAACGGTAATGATGCCATTATGACCTCCTCGGGGGCCCCCCTAGGAGCAGGCCCCGCGGCGACCCCGTGAGATGGCGGCCGCGCGACCCATTCATATAGTGATGGGAAGCATGGCTAAACAGAGGCGCCGTCCGCCGTTGGGCAGATAACGCATCACGTTCGCTATGGTCCCACCTTGACCGCTGTCGTTTCTGACGGGGGTGCGCCATCGCACATCGCAAGCGCACGATGAAGCCGCTCGAGTTCCGGTGGCAGCGCGCTCTCGAAGCGCATCGTCTCTCCCGTGCGTGGATGCTCGAACTGCAGCAGCGCGGCGTGCAGCGCCTGTCGCCCGAGGGTTTCGAGCGCCTCCCTGGCCGCCTCCGGCAGGCGTGCGGCCTTGGTCCTGAAGCCCGCGCCGTAGACGTCGTCCCCCAGAAGCGGATGCTTCACGAAAGCGAGATGGACGCGGATCTGGTGCGTGCGCCCGGTCTCGAGTTCGCAGCGGACGAGGCTCGCCATGGGCTCCGTGCTCTCCCCGAACGTCTCCTCCACCCGGTAGTGCGTCACCGCGTGCCGGCCCCGGCCCTCTGCCACCACGGCCATCTTCTCCCGGTTGGCTTTGCTGCGCTCAATCGCGCGCTCGATCGTGCCGCGCCTCGGCTCGGGCGCACCCCATACGAAAGCCAGATAGGCACGCTCCAGCGGCCCGGTGCGGCCGTGATCGGCGAATTGCTCCGCCAGCGAATGGTGGGCGAGATCGTTCTTGGCGACGACGAGAAGGCCGCTCGTATCCTTGTCGAGCCGGTGGACGATGCCGGGCCGGGCGACGCCGCCGATTCCCGACAGGCTCGCCCCGCAATGGGCGAGGAGCGCATTGACCAGCGTGCCCGTCTCGTTGCCCGCGCCCGGATGCACGACGAGCCCCGCAGGCTTGTCGATCACGATGAGGTCGTCGTCCTCGAACACCACCGCGAGCGGGATGGCTTCGGGCCTGGGCGCGGCCTCCGCAGGCGGGGGCTCGTCGAGCCGAATCTCGGCCGGCCCCGACGGCTTGGCGGAAGGATCCGACACGGCCCCTCCCCCTATCGTGACCCGACCCTCGCGGATGAGCGCCTGAAGGCGAGAGCGCGACAGGTCGGGCCAGATCGCCGCGAGCAGCCGGTCGAGCCGCTCGGGCGGCGCCCCCGCCTCGAGCTGATGGATACGCAGCGTCATGCCTCTGGCCTTGGTGAAAACACGAATGTCGTGACGGAAGATCGAAATGAGGGCCGTAAGGGGTTGTGGCCGCCCCGACAGGTCATTATACGAGCCGGACCTGCCGGACAGCTCCCTTCGTCTAGCGGTCTAGGACGTCGCCCTCTCACGGCGAAAACAGGGGTTCGAGTCCCCTAGGGAGCGCCACCGTGCTGTTTCAAACACCTGCGGTAGGCCCCAGGCACAACAGGCACAGGGTTTAGGCACCCGCCCCGGGCCGGAACCGCTTTGGGCTTCATCAAAATCCAGCGCATCGCAGCAAGCGCTGAGCTGAATCCGCTCCCCCGCCTCGAGCGCATACATTCCATTCAGAACACAACAGGAACATTGCTTTGCCCGAGTTGCTTACGAGGCACGGTTAAGGGTTCAACGAGCAGGCTTAAGCGGGCTTGGCTGCCGCAGAAGAAAGGGAAAACATCGCGGCCATACGGGTGGTCGGCAGCGGACGGGCGAGTTTCAGATGAACGCGCCAATCCACGGTGCCAAGTACCGGGTGACTGAGCGGCTCGGCATCGACCGAGCGCGATGTAGCCGCTTCCGCATGCCCGCGCCGGAGCGGCGCCGGTTCGCGCTGCGACTCGCTAGACTAGTCTCGCCGCTCCGCTCGAATATGCTGTTCAGGCCTCTCGAAGTCCGCTCAAGCGGGATTGAGTAGATGCGCCTTCAATTGCCGAAAGCGCTTACCGATCGGAAGGCGAGGGCGTCGGAGCATGCTGGCCAGCGAGCGCCGGGTTCATTTTACCTCTTAACTACTTCGTGATCGCGGGCGTCCCGATCTTTCAGGCTTCCATGAGTGTGGCGGGGCGGCTCGAGCCCGCTTGCGCCTTCTGCTTCGAGCTTTCCTCGATCGAAGGATACACACCGGCCAAGACCTGGTCGAAGTGGCGCCGCAGGGTCACGTTGCAGCCGCATGAACATCGCCTCAGGGTATCGATATCATGCACGCGAACCCGCCCGCGTCGTGTTTCCAGCACGTGGCGGCGTTTCAAGCTCTGAATCACTCGGCTGATATAGCTTCTGCCAACCCCTAGCATACTTGCCAGCTGTTCTTGTGTGAGGGGTACGTCGTGGTCGCCCGTCCGGTCGATTGCCGCGAGCAACCATTTCACGGTTCGCTGCTCGATCGTATGGACGGCGTTGCAGGCGACCGACTGGAACACTTGGGCGAGGAGACAATCCGCATATCGTGCGAAGAGGTGCCGAAGGCTCGGCGACCTTGCCTCGAACTCAACCAGGTCGGCTGTGGATAGCCGGAGGAAGTGCCCCGGAAATTGGATTTCAGATCGGGCGAATGCCGGCAGGCGCCCGTGGCTGACGATCCCGCCGACTGCTCCCTCTCGACCGATCAGTGCCGTTTCCACCGCCTGGCCGCCGTCAAGGTCGACTACGAAGGAGACGAGGCTCGGGCCGCACGGGAAATAGACGAACCTGACCTCGTCACCGGGCTGATAGAGCATCATGCCCGCTTCGCCTTGCCAGTGATGCAATGAGGGAGCGACGATCGCCAGATCGTCCGGCCGAAGCGCGCTCAAGAGGTTGTTTTCCGCTATCCGTCCAGCGAGATCATCGAGATTGTTCGCGACGGGCATCGAGACGCACCTACTCCCAGTGGCTTCCCTGCGGGCAAACGCCGGGGCCGGCATTCCGTTCAAAAGTGCACCCCGAGCGAGCTTGTGTTCACTAGTGGACAGACGTTCACCGGGGCTTGTGTCTACAAGGCGACACAAGCCCCGCGCGCAGCCCAACCGGGTGCGGGGGCGGTTGGGCAGGTTGGTCGCTCGGGAATGATCGTCCGACTTTCCCGCGTTGCAGCGTAAAGCTCTGGGAAAGCGGCTGGACGGCTGGACACACAATAGGCTGCGATGACCGCTCCAACACAATCTGATGCGCGACCCCTTCCCACCGGAGTGCCGGGTCTTGATGAGATCTTGGCTGGTGGGTATGCGGCCAATCGTGCTCACCTCGTTGAGGGGCGTCCTGGCTCGGGCAAGACAACCTTAGGGCTGCAGTTTCTGATCGCGGGTGTTGAGCAGGGCGAAACCTGCCTCTACATCACCCTTTCGGAAAGTAAACGAGAGCTACAATCCGTGGCGGCACGCCACGGCTGGTCCTTAGACGGCATCGAGATCTTCGAGCTTGTTCCTCCGGAATTAAGCCTCGATCCGCGAAAGCAGCAGACGCTTGTTCATTCATCCGATCTTGAGCTCGGAGAAACGGTCTCGATGGCCGTTGCCGAAATTGAGCGCGTGAAGCCTAGTCGTGTGGTTTTCGACTCACTCTCGGAGATTCGGATCCTTTCCCAAGGGTCACTTCGTTATAGACGCCAGGTACTTGCGCTCAAGAGTTACTTTCTGACGCACGATGCCACTGTCCTGATGCTCGATGATCTTTCGTCTGAACGGGACGCGCTCAATCTGCACTCGATCAGCCATGGCGTGATCCGCCTCGAACAGGTCGTGCCGACATACGGTGCGGAGCGGAGGCGGATCAGCGTGATCAAGATGCGAGGTACCACGTTCCGCGGTGGTCACCACGACATGATCATCCAAAGAGGCGGCGTGCGCATTTTCCCTCGCCTGGTTGCAGCCGATCATCATGCTTCGTTCGCCTTCGAGGTGCTTCCGAGCGGTATTGCCGAACTCGATCATCTCCTCGGGGGCGGCCTGACAAGAGGCACGAGCACTTTGGTGATCGGCCCATCCGGGTCGGGGAAATCCACTCTGGCCCTCGGATATCTCCAATCCGCGTTGGCCCGTAACGAACGGGCTCTTGTCATCAGCTTCGATGAAACGCGCGGGATCCTTCTTGAGCGCGCCAAGGGGGTTGGTTTCGATCTGGCACCGCACATCGAAGAAGGTCGCCTGCAGATCGCGCAGATAGATCCGGCCGTCGTCACCCCGGGCGAGTTTTCAGACAGTGTGCGCGAAGCGGTCGAGCACCGAGGTGCCAAGGTCGTGGTCATCGACAGCCTGACTGGCTACCTGAACGCGATGCCGGAACAGCCGTTCCTCGTCCTCCAGATGCACGAGCTCCTGTCTTACCTCAATCAGCAGGGCGTAATCACGATATTGATCTTGGCCCAGCACGGGATGGTGGGCCACATGTCCTCGCCGGTCGATCTTACATATCTAAGCGACACGGTGGTTATACTGCGCTTTTTCGAGTCCGACGGCCGGGTTCGGAGAGCTCTATCCGTCCTCAAGCGCCGAATAGGCCCGCACGAAGACACGATCCGCGAGTTCCGGATCGACAGCCAAGGCTTGCGCGTCGGGCCACCTCTGGAGCGATTCCGGGGTGTTCTCACGGGCGTGCCGAGTTACGAAGGCGAGCGTGACTCGCTCCTGGATCCGCGTGCAGCAGGCGCTTCAGGCGGGCGATAAAAGTGTCCGTGCTGATCCTAACCCCAATGGGGCGAGATGGCGCGGTCGCGTCGGCAATCCTCCATGAGGTCGGGATCGCTTCAACACCCTGCGCCAGCCTCGAGAGCCTCGTCTCAGAACTCGACAGAGCGGCCGCCGCCGTGATCTCGGAGGAGGCGCTTCGCAATTCCGACCGACGCGGACTCGCGAGCTGGATCGAGCAGCAGCCGCCCTGGTCCGACTTTCCCTTCATCCTTCTGACGGTCAGGGGGGCATCGCCCGCGCGGCATGTCACGAGCCTGCTCGGGAACGTGACACTGCTCGAGCGACCGTTTCATCCGGCCGTTCTGGTAAGTGCGGTCCGTTCCGCATACCGCGCCCGGGAACGACAATGGGAGGCCGAGCTCTACCTCAGGGAACGCCAGGCCACCGCGGAGCGGCAGTCACTGCTCATCCGTGAGCTCCATCATCGCGTGAAGAACACGCTCTCGACCGTCCAGGGATTGCTTGGCGCCAGTTTCAGGAACACGCTCTCGGCCGAGGAATTCTATCGATCCTTTTCGGACAGGATCGTGTCCCTGTCGAAGACGCACAATTTGCTGACCGAAGACTATTGGCAGAATGCGTCGCTCATTGAGATGCTGCAGAACGAGCTTGGCCACTACGATGACGCCGCACAGCAGCGGATTGGGTTGAACGGGCCGCCGGTTGAACTGTCCGCCGACGTGGCGGTCCCGGTAGGAATGGCGATCCACGAGCTGACGACGAACGCCGCGAAGTACGGAGCGTTGTCGGTGCCGCAAGGACGGGTCGAAGTGGACTGGACGTTGACGGAGGATGGGCCGGAACGTCAGCTCCAACTTGCCTGGACGGAACTGGGAGGGCCACCAGTCGAACCACCGCAACGCAAGGGCTTTGGCTCCGTCTTGCTCGGACGCGTTCTGACGCAGCAATGCAACGCCGTCATAGAGCTCGATTACGACCGGCGGGGCGTGTCCTGCAAAATGCACATACCGCTCGTGGAGGAACGGCTTGTGCCGCAGTATTGATGCTACGTTTTGCATCATTTGCTGGGCCACGAGGCACCTATTTCATCGAAGGCGTGTCTAGCTAAACAAGCCATCCCTCGCCTACGGTTTACGGCCTGCACCCGGACCGAACAGACCAGCAGCCCGCTTTGATCGGGGGCTTCGCACCGCCACCCGTTCTCGTCCTTGAGCCGTTCCAAGCTTTCGGCGCGAAGCTCCGCGGTGCCTGGAGGGCCTTGCCCCGGGCCTCCACGGGGCCACTCACCTCGACGCCCTCCCGGCCGAGCATCGGGCCATCGCTGCCGATGGGGAAAGTAGCAGCGCAACGCGTTCAGTTGCTCGGGGCCGATATGTCGCGACCTGCCGCGGCGCGTGCCCGCTTGCCCCGAAAGTAGGTCCTAACCCAAGGGTGCTCGCAGTCGAGCATCTGCTGGAATGTACCGGAAGCCACGATACGGCCGTCATGGATGGCGGCGATCCGGTTGCAGATACCTGCCAAGCTGTCGAGATCATGGGTCACCATGAAGACGCTCAGCCCGAGCGTGTCTCGCAAGGTCGCGATCAACTCGTCGAACTCGCCTGCGCCGATCGGGTCGAGGCCGGACGTCGGCTCGTCGAGAAAGAGGATGTCCGGATCGAGCGCGAGAGCGCGGGCGAGCGCCGCACGCTTGATCATGCCTCCGGACAGCTCCGAGGGCAGCTTCGCGGCGGCATCCGGCGACAGCCCGACCATGTCGAGCTTCAGCATGGCCACTTCGTCGAGCAGGTGCTCGGGCAGATGCATGTGCTCGCGCATCGGCAACTGGATGTTCTCCTTCACCGTCAAGGAGGAGAACAGCGCCCCGAACTGGAAGAGCACGCCCATGTGTTGCTCGAGCTGTCGCAATTGCTCGGGCGACAGTGCGTCGAGGTCTCGTCCGAGTACTTCGATCGTCCCCGCACGCTTCGGAACGAGGCCGAGGATGGTTCTCGCGAGCACGGATTTTCCGCTTCCCGACGCTCCCACGAGTCCCAGGATCTCCCCCCGGAACAGATCGATATCCAGGCCTTTCAGGACAAGCCGCTCCCCGAAGCCAGCTTCGAGGCCGCGGACCCGGATGACCGGATCGGGAACGCTCGCCCGAGGCCCGGCCATCTCAGTAGTTGATCGCGGCGAAGAACATGGCGAAGAAGCCATCGGCGACGATCACCATGAAGATCGATTTGACGACGGAAGAGGTGACGTGCTGGCCGAGTGACTCCGCCGAGCTCGCAACCGAAAGTCCTTCGATGGACGCGACGATTCCGATCACCATCGCCATGAACGGGGCCTTCAGAATACCGACCATGAAGGTGTTCATGCCGATGGCTCCCTGCAGGCGGGCCAGAAAGGCATACGGACTGATGTCGCCGTAGAACGAGGCGACCAGTCCTCCGCCGAAAAGGGCAGCCATATCGGCCACGAAGGTCAGTAAAGGCAGGGCGAGCAGAAGCGCGAAGAGCCGGGGAAGGATAAGGATCTCAACCGGATCGAACCCCATCACCCTCAGGGCATCGATCTCCTCGCGCATCTTCATCGAACCGAGTTCGGCCGTGAAGCTCGAACCGGACCGCCCCGCCACCATGATGGCCGTAAGGAGAACGCCGAGTTCGCGCAGGCTCAAGATGCCGACGAGTTCGACCACGAAGGGGACGGCCCCGAACCGCCGCAGCTGAAAGATTCCTTGCTGGGCGATGATGCAGCCGACCAGGAAGGAGATCAGTGCGATGATCGGCACGCCGCGCAGGCCGATGAGTTCCATCTGGTGCACGAAGGCCGCCAATCGAAAATGATGGCGCCAACTCGCGACCCGTGTCGTGGCGACGATGATCTCGCCAAGGAAGCTCACCGCCCGGACGAGGTCGCGGCCGGCGTCGACGACCGCCTTCCCGATGTCGGAGAAGACGCGGAAGCGATAGGCGGGCTGCGCGGGCGGGCGGCGAAAGCCGTGCGCGGCGACCTCGCGGAGGAGCGTCTCATGCTCCGGTCGTGTGTGTACGATGTCGACGCTGTATCCCTTGCGACGCATCGTGTCTTGCGTGCGATCAAGGATCCATGCGCCGACGGTATCGAGGCGCTCGATCCCGGAAAGATCGAGGACGAGCCGTCGCGGCGGGCCGAGATCGCCTGTCAGTTCCGCAAGGCGCCGCTCGAGTTCGACGGCGCGGTCGGCCGTCCAGCTACCCGTTAGACAGTCCCGGCGCGGCTCACCATCCGGCCATCCGTGAGCCTGCGCCAGGACCGCGGTGTCTGGAGCTGGGCCCGGCATGTCGGATCAGGCTGCCTTGGCCGGGATCGCGCGCTCGAGCCGCCGCATCACGGTTCCGGACTCCTTCCGGTGGTCGGCGACCATCCGGGCCAGGGATGCGGATAGCAGATCGGCCGCACTGTTGGCCGAGCTGCACCGCATCATCGCGCTATGATCGGCGTATGCCTCGATCCTGCGAGCGGAGAACCGCAATGCCTCCGACTCTATCGTCAGAGGTACATCCAGGCCCAACCTGGGGGCTGACCTCGGCGCCATCTCGACAGCGGCAGGAGAACTCGACACCCGATCGAACCTCCGGTGAGCCGCACGCATGTCGGCCTCCTACTGCCCGTGAAGCCTCAAACGAGCATCTTCCGATCGGGACACTCCGCATTGATCGAGATCAGAAACGTGGGTTGCTGACCTGTTCCCGCCGGGTGCTGAAGGCCGAGGAGTGGATCGAAGGCTGGCGGCGGCACTACGGGGATCAGGAAGCGTCTCGCTTCCTCTGCCCGATTGGCAATGGCGGGTTGGCAAGAAACCCGATCGTCACAGCCTGATTTCATGCCACAGGATACGCGTTGCCTTTTCCGGATCGTCGACGACGCCAGACCGCACATCGAAGCGCATCGTGGCGCGTTCGGTCAGGCCGTATGCCGGCCAGCCCGGATCGCTTGTGCGCGCGAACGCCACCCACGCCTTGTGCATTGCATCGGCAAGCGTGGCGGGGGGATCGTCGCCGATGAAGGTCGTTGCCTGCTCGGATTCCAGCGTGCCGAAGGAGAATGGCACGTCCACGAAATGCGCCGCGCCGAGGCGCCCGCCAAAGGCAGGCGATTTCCAGGCGAAATTGTAATGCCACGCGTTTCCAGCGCGGCTACGCTGCTCGGCGATGCGCAACGCGGGAATGCGGAACGTATAGTCGGACTGGAGCGCGGTATACACATCTCCGACTGTTCTGTTGTCGGGGTTCTGCAAGTACACGTCGACCGTGTCTGCCGGCAGTTGCAGATCACCGACGAATTGGTCGACCTCGGCTTGCGTGACCTTGTCGATGTCACCGTTGGGCACGGTGTAGAGCCGCGCCTCCTGACCGGTGCTGCCGACGATCACCGGGATGCCAGGCTTCGGCAAGCGCGCCAGCATGGCGAGCGGTGATGCATCGAGCACGGCGCCGTCGATGATCGGCAGGAACGCGGTTCCGCCGAGCGACAGCCGGCCCCAACTCGTGCGATCCTTGATCGCCGTGTTGAGCGCGACGGCTGCGTCTGTCAGCGCTTCGAGCGACACACTGGACAGGTCCGCGATGGTGGGGCGGAGCCCAAGCCTCCCTGCCAGGGCCGTGGCCAATCGGGTGGCCTCTTGCGTCGTCACCGCCTGCATCGGTGGGCTTTGCAGGATGGCGCGCCGGAACAATCCTTCGGTTCGAGGCGAGGCCAGCAGGATGCCGACGCTCTCAGCGCCTGCCGACTGGCCGAACAGCGTGACATTCGCGGGATCGCCCCCGAACGCCGCGATATTATCGCGCACCCATTCGAGCGCGGCGATCTGGTCGAGGATGCCACGATTCGCCGGCGCGCCCTCGATGGCCATGAACCCATCGACCCCGACCCGGTAATTCACCGTCACGCAGACGAATGCCGTCCGCCGCGAACCGGGTGCCGTCATAGGCGGCTTCGCCCGCGTCGGCGCGGATGAAGGCGCCACCCGGAAGCCAGACCATGACCGGCAGCCCGCTCGCCTCGGGATCGGGGGTCCAGATGTTGAGCGTGAGGTCGTCCGGGCCGCCGAACAACGTCGGCGGCGTGTCACGGCCGGGCTGGGGAGGCGGGAGGCCGAACCCGGTCGCGTCACGAACCCCGGTCCATGCCATGACGGGCTGTGGCGCCCTGAACCGGGTCTGTGCCGTGAAAGGATTGGCCGCATACGGCACGCGCTTGAACGACACGACACCGGGCAGGCGCGAGCCGCGAAGCTTCCCCGCGGGGAGCTTGACCACCGGCCCGTCTTCCGCCGCCAAGATGGGCAGCGTCGGCGCCGTCATTGCGAGCAGCGCTCCCACGCCACCATGGCAGAAGGCGCGACGGGATGCGAGACAGACCCTTTCGACCTCTTTCCGATGGTCACGTAGCATCTCACTGCCTGTCTGCACCGGCTAACGCTTCGGCTTTGAGAAGGTTCTGAACGCATCAGCAAGGCTGGAGCCTTTAGCAGCGCATCGCTCTGCGTGACCCCAACTCACCGATGCTCTCGCAGTTCGTCCGGCCACAATCACCTCGCGCTGAGCTTCATCCAAATCCGTCCGCAAGGCGTAGTGCCTGGCGCTTTCGCAACCTGATCCTCATGGGGCAAACGAGCACTGTCTGGGAAACCGACGCGAGTCCCAAGTTGGCGCAGCTGACAGAGGGTACCGGCGCGGGATATCGCAGTGCGAGCCGCCCTTCAGGTTGGTGCGGGGATCGACGCGTCACTCCCGAGCGGCGATCTCCTGGCGGGCGGCCATAAGCGAATAGTGGATGGGCTCCCCTCCTTGAAGCCTCCGCGCGAGGCGGGCTCCAGCTTCACCGCGACGTGGTAGGTCTCAATCCAATCGACCGTGTTCACGAGCGAGCAGGGCCGCACGAGAGACGGCCCGAGCCGCAGGTCGACATGCGTGCCAGGCCGGAACGGCTCGAAGCTCGTTCCGGCGCATCCTCCCGCTGCACACCTCGCTCCGATTTCCGGGCGAACCCGACCACAGGTCTCGCCGCGCCACACGCCCGACACAGGCCCATGCCACGGGCCGCGCTCCCCCTGAATTTTGCTCATGCCGCGCTGACGATTGCTCGTTTGCCGAACTTTGGCGTCCGCGACATTGCTCGCCGCAGATCCGGTCAGAGGACAGGAATGCCCGAGCTATTCGTTGCAAGATCCGAAGATCTTCCAGAAGGCGCACGAGCCTTCGTTACGGCAAATGGAAGTCAGATCGGCGTCATCCGCGCCAAAGGTCAGCTTCACGCCTACCTGAATATGTGCCCGCACCAGGGTGGTCCGGTCTGCGAAGGGCTGATGGTCCATCGCGTCGAGGAGATCATCGCGGAAGATAAGACCTACCAGGGAATGCGCTTCTGCGAGGACGACCTTCATATCGTCTGCCCCTGGCACGGCTGGGAATTCAACATCGAGACGGGGCGCTGCGCCGGCGACGGCAAGCACGGCCTCAAGCGCTTTCAGACCGTCGAGAGGGAGGATGGGATCTATGTCGTTGTCTGAGGTCGTCGGCTCCGGACAGGCGCCCCTCCCCCTCCCTTCTCCCGACGACGTCGCGTCACGCGCTTCCGATCTCGCCCGCGACCTCCAGGCGCTCGCGGCGAGCGGCCTGGCCGTCGACCTCCCGGATGGCACGATCCAGGACCTGATGGCCGCGCTCGTCGCTACCTACGGCGCCCGTTTCGACGCGGGCCTCCGCCAGCCGCCGATCGAGGAGAACCCGACGATGGGCGCGACGGCCGTCCTCGTCACCGCCTCCGCCCTCCTGAAGGCCGCCAATCTCGAGATATTCGAACTCGGCATGTGGCAGTCCTGGTCCGGCACCCGCTGATTTTCTGAGGTTCCTTCTGATGCTGTACCGTTCCAGCACGCCCGCCTTCGACATGAACATCGAAGGCTTCCATACCGGCCAGCACCTCGCCAATGCGCGCAAGCAGGCAGATCTGCGCGGGCTGGACGACGTCCTTGTCGTGGACGTGGATTGCCACCATTACGAGACCGACAACTTCGCCGAGATCCTCGAATACATCGAGGACCCGTCGCTGAAGCAGGTCGCGATCAACACCTACGCCTACAAGGGCCCGAGCGCGGTTCTCTACGACCAGCCCGGCTACCAGGACCTCGGCGGGCGCGTGACGCGCTATCTCGAGCGCAAGCATGAGAAGATCCCGCAGGACGGGCGCCCGCGCGAGGTCGCCCAGACGCTGCGCTGGATGGATGCGCTCAGCGTCGACTATGCCTGCCTGTTCCCGACCCCGATGCTCTTCCTCGGGCTGCACCCGCAGCCGGAGGTCGAGGTCAACATGGCCCGCGCCTACAACCGCTGGATCACGGACAACATCCTGCCGGCGAACAAGCGCCTGCGCTCGATGCTGTACCTCCCGTTCAACGATCCCGACGCGACCTACAAGATGGTCCAGGAATACGGGAAGAAGGACGGCGTCATCGGCTTCATGGTGGTGTCGACCCGCTACAAGCCGGTCTACGACAACGCCTACATGAAGACCTACGCGCTGCTGGAGGAGATGGGCCTGCCGCTCTCCTTCCACGCGTCCTATCACTGGAACGACCAGCTCGTTTCGCTGACGAACCGCTTCATCACCGCCCATGCGGTCGGCTTCACCTTCTTCAATGCCGTCCATTGCGCGAACTGGGTAGTGAACGGCCTGCCGGAACGCTTTCCGGAGCTCAAGGTGATCTGGATCGAATCCGGCCTCGCCTGGATTCCCTGGCTGATGCAGCGGCTCGACAACGACTACCGCATGCGCACCTCGGAAGCGCCGGCGCTGAAGAAGCTGCCGAGCGAGTACATGCGCGACATGTACTACACGACCCAGCCCATGGAGATGGTGAACAACCACAAGGCGCTCGAACTCACCTTCGAGATGATCAATGCGGACACCCAGCTCCTCTACTCGTCCGACTACCCGCACTGGGACATGGACCTGCCCTCCACGATCTGGGATCTGCCGTTCCTGAGCGAGCAGTCGAAGCGGAACATCCTCGGCCTCAACGCGAAGCGCATCTTCGGGCTCGACGTCTCCGATCGCTTTCCCGACGGCAAGGGCGACCTGGCCGCGCCGCGTGCCGACACCTGGAAGCAGGAGGTGGTGACGGCCAAGTAGGCCGACACCACGCCCCACCAGCACCCATCAAGACAAGGGGAGACGCCGATGCCCGACGCTGCCGCCGGTCCGGACACGCTCGAACGCTATGCCATGTTCATCGACGGCCAGGAGGTGCAGGACGCCGCCGGCCGCACCATCGAGAGCCTCAATCCCTATAACGGGCAGCCCTGGGCCGTCGTGCCCGACGGCTCCGAAGCGGATGTCGACCGGGCAGTAGCGGCCGCAAGGCACGCGTTCGACAAGGGCCCGTGGGGCCAGATGACCGCGACGCAGCGCGGCGCGTTGCTGCGCAAGCTCGGCGACATCATCGCCCGCGACGCCGAGGAACTCGCCAGGATCGAGTCCCGCGACAACGGCAAGCTGTACCGGGAGATGCTCGGGCAGTGGAAGTACATCCCGGAATGGTACTACTACTACGCGGGTATGGCCGATAAGCTGCAGGGCGACACGATCCCCTCCGACCGGCCGAACTTCTTCATCTATACGCGGCGCGAGCCGATCGGCGTCGTGGGTGCGATCACGCCGTGGAACAGCCCGATGCTGCTCCTGACCTTCAAGCTTGCGCCCGGTCTGGCGGCGGGCTGCACCTTCGTGGTGAAGCCGTCCGAGCACACGCCGGTGTCGACGCTGGAACTCGCCAAGCGGATGGAGGAGGCGGGCTTTCCGAAAGGTGTCTTCAACGTGGTCACCGGCATGGGGCGCATCGGCGCCGCGCTCGTGAACCATCCCGGCGTCGACAAGATCGCCTTCACGGGCGCGACGGAGACCGGCAAGGTCATCGCGGCGGCTGCGGCCAAGAACCTGACGCGCGTCTCGCTCGAACTCGGCGGCAAGTCTCCGAACATCGTCTTCGACGACGCCGACATCGACGTCGCGGCGAACGGCGCCATTGCGGGCATCTTCGGCGCGACGGGTCAGACCTGCATGGCGGGCTCGCGGCTCCTCGTGCAGGAGAGCATTCACGATCGCCTCCTCGAGAAGATCGTCGCCAGGACGAAGGAGATCCGTCTCGGCGATCCGATGCACGAGGAGACCGAGATGGGGCCGGTCTCGAACGAGCCACAGCTGCGCAAGGTGCTCGAGTACATCGACGTCGCACGCCAGGACGGCGCGACCTGCGCCTGTGGCGGCGGGGTCGATCCGACCCTCGGCGGCTACTTCGTCCAGCCGACGATCTTCTCGGGCGTCACCAACGACATGCGCATCGCGCAGGAGGAGGTGTTCGGCCCGATCCTCAGCGTCATCAAGTTCAAGGACGAGGACGAGGCGGTCGAGATCGCGAACGACACCCGGTTCGGCCTCGCGGCCGCCGTCTGGACCCAGAATGTGCACCGCGCCCATCGCGTCGCCCATCGCCTGCGTGCCGGCACGGTTTGGATCAACGCCTACCGGGTCGTCTCCTTCGCGACTCCCTTCGGCGGCTTCAAGGAGAGCGGTCTCGGGCGGGAAAACGGCGTCGACTCGATCCGCGAGTTCACGGAAACGAAGTCGGTCTATGTCGAACTGACCGGGGCGCCACGAGACCCGTTCAAGCTCGGCTGAACCTGCCGGGACTTGCCACCGGGCGCCGGCCTCAGGCGCGAGCCTTTGCGCGCGGCTGCCGGGCTGGCGCCTCCAAAGCCTCCACCGAACCCAGTTGCTCCAGCAGCCAGCTTCGGAAGAGCTGCGCCTTGCGGAGCTTGGCGGCGCGGAGGGGTGTGACGAGATAGTAGCCGAAATTGGAGCGGGCGCGGATCGAGAAGGGCTCGATAAGGCGCCCGCTTGCCAGATCCGGGCCCACGACGCCGGAGCGCCCGAGCACGACACCGAGCCCGTCCACGGCCGCCTGCATCGACGTTATGAGATAGTCACAGGTGAGCTCCGAGGCCGCCCTCAGGTCTCGCATTCCGGCCGTTTCCAGCCAGAAGGGCCACTCATCGCGCAGGATCAGCGAGGCCGTGCGGATCATCGTGTGATGCGTCAGGTCCGGCAGGCTGTTGAGGGGTCCACGTTCGGCGATGAGCCTCGGCGAGCACACGGGAAAGACCTCCTCCTCGCCAAGCCTGTCCACGGTCACGCCGGGCCATTCGCCGGACCCGTGCCACACCGCCAAGTCGAAATCGTGCGGCATGTTGCTCTCGAAGGATTGCACGGTGCGCAGCCTCAGCGAGATCGAGGGGTAGCGCGTCTGAAAGAGATGCAGCACGGGAACGAGGCGCTTGATGGCGAAGGTGCCGAGGCATTGCAGCGTGAGCACGTTCTCGTCGTTGCGGTCGGCCGCGCGGTCTGTTGCGACGGAAATCTCCACCAGGGCGGCGCGAACCGACTGTAGGTAGCCGTTCGCGACCTCTGTCAGCGTGACTGCGTTGCCGTTCCGCACGAACAGCTTGGTGCCGAGCAACTCCTCGAGATTTCTGATCTGATGGCTGATCGCCGTCTGAGTGAGGTTCAACTCAGTTGCGGCGCGCGTGAAGCTCAAATGCCGGGCGGCAGCCTCGAAAGCCCGCAAGCTCGTCATCGAGGGAAGACGGGTTCGCATCGTTCATCGTTTATGGAGGCCTTCGGATTGATGCAATTCCAATCTGATGCCTCGGCTCCGATGTCCTGCGACAGAGAATTTCATGTTTCCATGCAGAATTGTCATTGGCGAAGGTTGCGGGGACCGGAGATCAACGCAGCAGCAGAACGCGATAACCTACGGAAGGCACAGATGCTGCAATGCGGCTCCCTGCGCTAACGCTGCTCCTGGGCATCGTCATTGGCCAAGGGAAAAGCCGAGCGGCGTTTCTGAGGAGGTGGTGAAGGTCCGCGTTCTCGGGCGCGGGCCGATCAAGATCGTGTCAGCCGACCATCAGAAGAAGCCCGACGTCCCGAGAGCATTGCACGGGAATGGCGGCGGCGAATCGTGTCCGGCAACCCAACGCGGCGACTATCGTGATCGCCGAGAAGGCTTCCGACATACTCGCGGAGCGGCGCAGATCGATCCAGTAGGCCGCTCGGCGGAGCCCTGATCTCCCGTTCCCCCGGGGAATTAGCGTCCTTGATGACCGGATGAGTGGATTTTGCTTGTCTGGTTCCCTGTCCCCACTAGTTTGCCCCCGAAGCTCTCAATCTGGGCGCTGCCCAGAGCGAAGCGGTTCGCCCGGTCCTCACGCCTGGGCGGGTGCGCAAAAAACCTAATGAGGGGACACCCGATGAGAAGCCTGGCCGCGCTTGCCTGCGCCGCGCTGATGACACTGACCCTGCCGGCCGCAGCGCAGGATTATCCGACCAAGCCGATACGCGTTCTGGTTCCATTCGCGCCCGGCGGGGTCGTCGACGTGACGGCACGGCTCCTCACGCAGAAGATGACCGAGCGCCTGGGCTGGTCGTTCGTTGTCGAGAATCGCCCCGGCGGAAACGGCTTCATCGCCGTCACGGCGGCCGCCAAGGCCGCGCCCGACGGCTACACGCTTCTCATGGCGCATACGGGGGAGTTCGCGGGCAACCCGGCCGTGTTCCCGGACGCACCCTACGAGCTCGAGCGCGACTTCAAGCCGATCACGATGGTCAGCGACACGCCCATGCTGCTCGTCGCCAGCAAGGACGCGCCATTCAACACCTTCGCCGAGGTCCTTGCCGCCGCGAAGGCGAAGCCGGGTACCGTCGCATTCTCGTCGCCCGGCAACGGGAGCATCAACCACCTGGCCGGGGAGTGGCTGGCGCTGCAGGGCAACGTCAAGCTCCTCCACATTCCCTACAAGGGTGGAGCGCCGGCGGCCGCCGCCGTCGCGTCGGGCGAGGTGCCGCTCGGCGTGGTCGCGGTTCCGGCCGTGCAGACCCACCTGCGCACCGGACGCATGAAGGTGATCGGTCTCACGACCGCTGCCCGCACCCCCTACGACAAGAGCTGGGTCACGGCTGCCGAGGGCGGAATCCCGGGCGTCGACAGCTCCAACTGGGTCGGTCTCTTCGCCCCGAAGGGCGTCCCGGACGCGATCGTGCAGAAGCTCTACGACGAGGTGAAGACGACGCTCGACACCCCCGAAGTGCGCGAGCGCTTCGCCCAGGCCGGCGCCGTCACGGGCGGCATGCCTCCTGCCGAGTTCCTGGCCCGCATCAAGACCGATGCGGCCCGCTACAAGGAAGTCGTCCAGAAGGCCGCGGTGAAGCCGGAATAGGCTCGAACCGGATCTCTTATCGCCGTGCCAGTTCTTTCTCGCGACGTCCTCGCCGGCCTCCTGTTTGCGGGGGCCGGCCTCGGATTCGTCCTTGTTTCCCGCAACTACACCTTTGGTGCCGGCACCCGCATGGGACCCGGCATGTTCCCGACCTTCGTCGGCTCGATCCTGGCGGTTCTCGGCATCGTCATCGCCGTGTTCGGCCTGCGGAAGGGTGCCGGTACCCCGGACCGCTTCCACCTGCGGCCGTTCTGCCTCGTGCTCATCGCCCTCGCCGTTTTCGCGCTCGGGGTTGAGCCGCTGGGGCTGTTCGCAAGCGTCATCCTCTCGGTCCTGGTCGCCGGAATGGCCGACAAGGAGCTCTCCTGGCTCGCGACCGCCACCACCGCCATCGTGCTCGCGATCGGATCCTGCGTCGTGTTCGTGACCCTGCTGGGCCTCCAGATGGAGATCTGGCCCTCGTTCTTCAGGTAAGGCCGGATGGAGCTTTTCTCGGATTTCGGTCTCGGGCTCGCAACGGCCCTGACCTGGCAGAACCTTCTCTACTGCTTCATCGGCGTATTCCTCGGAACACTGGTCGGCGTGCTGCCCGGGCTGGGGCCGGTGGCCACGATCGCGATGCTGCTGCCCGTGACGTTCACGCTCGGGCCGGCACCCGCCATGATCATGCTGGCCGGGATCTACTACGGCGCGCAGTACGGCGGCTCGACCACGGCGATCCTGGTGAACCTGCCGGGGGAATCGTCGTCCGTCGTCACAGCGCTCGACGGGTACCAGATGGCCCGCCAGGGCCGCGCCGGGCCGGCGCTCGGAATGGCGGCGATCGGGTCGTTCCTCGCTGGCTGCGTCGCCACGCTGATCCTCGCGCTCTTCGCCCCGCCGCTCGCCGAACTGGCCCTCAAGTTCGGCCCGGCGGAATACTTCTCCATGATGGCGCTGGGCCTCGTCGCGGCCGTCGTCCTTGCCAGCGGCTCGGTCCTGAAGGCCGTCGCGATGGTGCTGCTGGGCATCCTGCTCGGCCTCGTCGGAACGGACGTCAATTCCGGGCAGCAGCGCTTCACCTTCGGCGTCGCGGGCCTGTCGGACGGCATCAGCTTCGTCGCCCTCGCGATGGGCCTGTTCGGGCTCGCCGACGTGATCCTCAACCTCGAGCAGAGCGAGAAGCGCGGCGTCTTCGGCCGGATCGGCAGCCTTCTGCCGAGCATGGCGGACCTGCGCCTTTGCGCCGGTTCGATCACGCGCGGGACGGTACTCGGCTCGATCCTGGGCATCCTGCCGGGAGGCGGTGCGCTGCTCGCTTCCTTTGCGGCCTATACGCTCGAGAAGCGGGTGGCCAAGCCGCCGCGCAACTTCGGCCAGGGGGACATCCGGGGCGTCGCGGCGCCGGAATCGGCAAACAATGCGGGCGCACAGACCTCCTTCATCCCGCTGCTCACGCTCGGCATTCCGTCCAACCCCACGATGGCGCTGCTGATCGGCGCGCTGATGATCCAGGGGATCCAGCCCGGCCCGCAGGTGATGACGGAGCGGCCCGAACTGTTCTGGGGCCTGATCGCCAGCATGCTGATCGGCAACCTGATGCTGCTGGTGCTGAACCTGCCGCTGATCGGGCTGTGGGTGCGGCTCCTCACGATTCCCTACAAGTACCTGTTCAACGCCATCCTGATCTTCTGCGCGATCGGCACCTACTCGGTGAACAACACCGCCATGGACATCTGGCTGCTCATGGCCTTCACGGCGATCGGCTATGTGTTCATCAAGCTGCATTGCGAGCCCGCGCCGCTCATTCTCGGCTTCATCCTGGGGCCGATGATGGAGGAGAACCTGCGGCGCGCCCTGCGCATCTCGCTGGGTGATCCGAGCGTGCTCGTCACGCGGCCGCTCAGCGCGGCGTTCCTCGTGCTCTCCGTCCTGCTTCTGATCATGATGATCGCGCCGTCGGTCCGGGCGAAGCGCGAGGTCGCCCTTCAGGAATAGGGCAGGACGCGTAACAGCATCCGCACGTCCCCCCTCCCCTGATACCGGCGAAAGCCGGTGCCGTGAGGGGGCTGGATCCCGGCTTCCGCCGGGATGGGCGGGTGGCGAGCACGCGCCGTCCTTCCCCGGCCCGGGGTCTGGTGCATCGGCACTGTCAAAGAGCTGGCCCGAATTCCTCGAGGGGAGCGGGATGCCGGTTCTCCGGCCTAAATTTGTATAGCGCTTGGATTGGGGTGGGTGCTCAGGTCCCTCCCGGCGAACCCGGCCGTTGCCGCCTTCGGCAACATTCCGGATCCGCAAGCCGGGTTACTCCGACCTGCATCCCGCGACGGTCTTTTCGGCCCCATGGGCAAACGCCCGGTCAGCCGCCCGGACGCCCCGGCTACCGAACCGAGACCCCGGGACCCGTCCTCCCCTCCGCCAGACGTGACCGGTGCGCACGCGGCTCCCTCGCGAGAGGGGAGTGCGGAGGATATAGGAATAAATGCTAGGTTTGTCAACTCGGCATTCCGCTCACACCGGCGAAAGCCGGTGCCCAGGGACTAGACCCCGGCCTGCGCCGGGGTGAGCGGGGACGAGGCGGAAGCTCTGGATTGCTTCGCTGCGCTTCAAACCGGGCGATCGATCCGGCTGACCCCCCGCCCTCACCCGGTCGGCTGCCGCCGACTCGACCTCTCCCACGAGGGAGAGGTGCTGCGGAGACGCGGCCCTTCGAACCCTCAGGCCGCCGCGGCGGTCGTCATCCGGGCGGCCGCGCTTTTCACGGCCCGGACGATTTCCGGGTAGGCGGCGCACCGGCAGAGATTTCCTGCCAGGTAGTCCTTGATCTCGTCGTCGCTCGGATTGGGGTTCTGGTCGAGCAGCTGGTGCGTCATCATCACGAAACCGGGCGTGCAGAAGCCGCACTGGAACGCCCCCGCCTCGATGAAGGCCTGCTGGACCACGCTCAGGGTGCCGCTCTCGTCGAGGCTCTCGACGGTCGTCACGGATTTTCCGTCGACGAGTTGAGCAAGGGTGAGGCAGCCGGACACGGCGACGCCGTCGACGAGCACCGTGCAGCAGCCGCACAATCCCTGCCCGCAGCTCTCGCGCGCACCGAACAGATCGAAGCTGCGCAGCAGGTCCACGAGATCGAGATGGCTCTCGACGCGGGCCGAGACCGGCCGGCCGTTGAGCGTGAACCGGATCAGGCGGGACGTGTCGTCCATCTCAATCATCCCTGCTGGGCGCGGATCGCGCGGAAGACGGCTTCCGGCGTGAGCGGCATCTCGGTCAGGCGCACGCCGACCGCATCGTGGATCGCGCTGGCGATCGCGGGCGAGACCCCGAAGGTCGCGCTTTCCCCGACGCCCTTGGCGCCGTAGGGGCCGGAGACCTGCTCCGCCTCGACGATGTCGTTCTCCATGCGGAGCGGCACGTCGTGGATGCCCGGAATCTTGTAATCGGCGAAGGACGCGTTCGTGACCTGGCCGTTGTCGTATTCCATGTTCTCGAAGAGCGTGAAGCCGAGCTGCATCAGGGCCGCTCCCGAGAGCTGCGTCTCCACGACCCTGGGATTCAGCGGGCGGCCGCAATCAACCGCGTTGATCATGCGGAGAATCCGGATGTGGCCGGTCTCGCTGTCGACCTCGATCTCCACGCCGGTGCCGCCGATCATCCAGAACGGCGTGACGTTCTCCGACAAGCCGGTCGCCGGATCGGGCGACTTGTATTCGGGGATGTAGGTGCCCACGCCGACGATATTGCCGGCCTGCATGCCGTACTTCTTCTTGAACAGATCCTTCGGGCCGTAATTCGTGCCCGGCGGCAGACCGAGACTTTCCGAGAGGGCGGAGAGCTGGTCCCGCGCGTGCTGCGCGGCGAGCTTCACCGCGTGACCCATGTGAAACGTGGACCGCGAGCCGAGGGTCGCCATGTCGTAGGGCGTGACGTCGGTATCCGGGTGGATGACCTTGACGTTCTCCGTATCGATCCCGAGCGTTTCCGCCACGATCTGCGCCATGGCCGTGTCCGAGCCCTGGCCCATGTCGACGGTCGATAGGTACAGGCTGCACGAACCGTCGCCATAGACGTTGACGATGGCGACCGATGTCGTCGGCGAGATGGAGGCCTTGAAGCCGATCGCGATCCCGCGTCCGCGCTTCACCGGCCCGGTGCCGCGGTCGAACGGCTTCGACCACTCCATCTTGGCCGCGATGTCTTCCAGCACGGCCTCGATCGCCGCGTCCTTCATGGCGGTCCCGGTCGCCTGCTCGCGCCCTTCCCGCAGGATGTTGTTGCGGCGGAACTCGACGGGATCGATCCCGAGCTCCCGTGCGATCAGGTCCGTGTGGCCCTCGTAGGCCCAGACGAGCTGCGGGATGCCGAAGCCGCGCAGCGCGCCCGCGGGCGGACGGTTGGTATAGAGCGCGTAGGAATCGATCGAGACGTTCTCGATGTCGTACGGGCCCGGCGCCGTGAAGCCGGATTTCTGCGTCACGCGCGGCCCGATATCCGCGTAGGCCCCGCCGTTCCAGAACACCTCGCAGCGCCGGCCGGTGACCTTGCCGTCCTTGACCGAGCTCTTGATGCGGAACGTGCTGGCGTGTTTCGAGATCGTGTAGAACTGCTCCTCCATGGTGAGGGACAGCTTCACGGGCCGGCGCACCATGAGGGCCAGGCAGGCAACGAGTGCCTCCAGCTTGATGTAGAGCTTCGCGCCGAAGCCACCCCCGAGATGGGGCACCACGACCCGCACGCGGTTCTCCGGCCAGCCGAGCAGCCGCGCGATCTCGATCCGGACGAAGGACGGGCTCTGCGAGGCCGTGTGGATGGTCAGCGACTCATGGCCGGGGATCGCGAGCGACACCATCGGCTCGAGCGGCGTGTGCATCGTCTGCTGCGTGCGGAACTCGTGCTCGAACACGCGGTCCGCCTCGGCGAAGGCCGCATCCACGTCGCCGCGACGAAGCTGGTAGTCGAGCGCGACGTTGGTGTCGCGGCGGCCGACGAGGTGCTTCAGGTCCGGGAAGGTTCCGGCGGGCCGCAGCACGTCGTGCACGACGGCCTTGGAGGTGACCGCCTCGACCTCGTCGAAGACGGGCTCCAGTTCCTCGTACTCCGCAGTGATCAGCTGGACGGCCTCGGCGGCGATGTAGGGATCCTCTGCAAGGACGACCGCGACCGGCTCGCCGACGTAGCGGACCTTCTCCAGCGCCAGCACGGGCTGATCGTGGAAGGCGGGCCCGTAATAGGGTTCGGAAACGAGCGTCTTCACGTCCTCGCCGGTGATGACGCGGAACACGCCATCCACGGCCTCGGCCGCCGAGGTGTCGATCGACAGGATCCGCCCATGCGGCACCGTCGAGCGGAACACTTTCACGTGCAGCATGCCCGGGACGGTGAGGTTGTGGACGTATTCGGCCCGCCCGGTGACTTTCTGGCGTGCCTCGAGGCGCGGCACGGAGCGGCCCACCTGGCCGCCCGGCATTGGTCTCATGACGTTCATTGGACTGCCCCGTTCCGGACGGCCTGCGCGAGCGCCCGCCTGACATGGACGCGCAAGAGCTCGGTCTTGTATTCGGCCGAGCCGCGCGCATCGTCGATCGTCTCGGCCTCCTCGGCCGCGGCATCTGCCGCCTGCGCGAAAGCGCGCTCCCCGGCCTCCGCGCCCTGCAATGCGCTCTCGGCCGTGGCGAGCCGCGTCAGCTTCTCGGTCGCGGCCGAAACCATCACCCGCGACTGGGCGATGACGCCGCCTTCGACCTTCAGCGAGACCGCGACGCCGAGCGCCGGCCAGTCGTCGGCCGAGCGTGTCGTGCATTTGAGGTAGGCCGATGCCCAACCGCGCTGCGACGGCAGCGCGACCTGGGTGATCAGCTCGCCCTGGGTCAGGACGGTCTCGTAGTAGCCGGAAAACAGGCTCTCGATCGCGACCCGCCGCACGCCGGCCGGTCCGGTGATCACCACCTCGCCGCCGAGCGCGGAGAGAACCGGCGGCAGGTCCATGTGGGGATCGCCATGGGCAAGATTGCCTCCCACGCGCGCCACGTTGCGGACCCGGACATTCGCCAGGCGCTTCATGGCCCGCGGGATCACAGGCGCGATCCTGATGACCTCCGCGGAATGCTCGACCTTCGACAGCGTCGCGAGCGCACCGATCGCAAGGCCGCCATCGGCCGTGGCCGCGATCTCCGCATGCTCTGCCTCGACGCCCGCGAGCGTGACGAGGCGGGTCGGTTGGAACACCCCGGTCTTCATCATCAGCATGAGGGCCGTGCCGCCGGAGAACGGCCGCACGGTCGGATCATCCGTATCAAGAAGTTTGATGGCCTCGCCGAGCGAGGTCGGATGCACGAGTTCGAAGCCTCTCATGCCCTCGCCTCCGAGCCGGCGTTTTCGAACGCCGCGTTGATGTTCCGCACGAACGAGCGCTCCATCTCCTTCGCCTTCGACTTGAGCACGGGCTGGCCGATGCTGCCGAGCTTGCCCGCCAAGGCCACGTCCATGTCGTAGGCGACGACGGTCCTGTCGGCGCCGTCCTCCCGCAGGGTGGCGGACGCCATGGAGGTCAGGCGCCCGACGACCCCGAGCGGCGTGCCTTCCGCCTTGGCGACGATCTTCTCCGGCGCGACCTTCTCGACGAACTCGACCGCGACCGCGAACTTGAACTTGATGTAGGCGATGCGGGTCTCGAGCGTGGCCGTGTAGCGCGTCTCGTCGACCTGGGTCAGCTCGCCGACCCCCTCGAGGCAGGACGCGAAGAACGGCGCGTCGTTGAGGCGCTCGTAGACGACGTCGCGCGGCGCCGCGACGGTGAATTCACCGGTGAACTTCATCGGGCAGCCTCGATGAGCTGGCTCAGCTCCGCGGCGATCACGTCCGGCACTTCGAGCGGCGTGAGGTGGCGTCCGCCGGGGATGATCTTCAGTGTCGAGCCGCCGATCGCGGCATGCAGCGCCTCCGCCATGGCGGGCGGCGTCGCGTAATCCTCTTCTCCGACGGCGATCCGGGTCGGGACCTTGATGCCGCCGAGCACGGAGCGGAGATCGGCCGCACCGAGCATGCGGCAGCTTTCCGCGTAGGCCGCGACGTCGTTGTTCAGGAAGACGTCGACGCTCTCCTTCACGACCTCCGGATTGGCGGCCCGGAAGGCGTCGCCGAACCAGCGGGTCTGCTGGAACCCGACGAGCGCCTTCAGGCCCTCCTGGACGCCCTTGTCGGCGCGCTCCGCCCATTGCTGCGGCGCCTCCGGGCCGTACCAGGCGGTCGTGTCGAAGAGGCCGAGGCCCTGCACCTTCTCGGCATGCCTCCCGGCGAAGGCCAGGGTGACGCAGCCGCCCATGGACGCCCCGCCCACGATGGCCTTCGTCCAGCCGAGATCCGCGAAGATCGCCGCTAGATCGTCGGCGAAGAGCTCGACCGTGTAGGGACCGGCCGGTTTGTCGGATGCACCATGCCCCCGGCAATCCCACGCCAGCACGGTCGCCACCTCGGCGAGCCGTGCCGCGACCGGGCTCCAGAACGAGCCGTCCATGGCGAGCGAATGGGTGAGCGCGACCCGCGCGGGCCCCGATCCGATCAGGCGATAGTGGAGGCGCGTGCCATCACTGGCAGCGGCTTGTCCGGTTCGCGATGAGTGCACGAGTCCTCCCTGCCGAATGCCCGCCCGGCCCGGAACGCGGCCGGACGCGGCGGTTCGCATAGGCGCCGCAGCGCGGCGGTGTTCAGTTTGGAAGCGTTCTCGTCACCGGAGGCTCGCAGTTCAAACGAAAGCTTTTCAGATAGGGATTAGTTTTTGTAATTGAGTCGGCGCGCTGGCGGAGAGAGCAGGTGAGACGCTTACCTTCCATGTCGGGACTGCGCGCCTTCGAGGCGACGGCACGCCATCTGAGCTTCACCCGGGCAGCGACCGAGCTGAACCTGACGCAAGGCGCCGTGAGCCATCAGATCAAGAATCTGGAGGACCTGCTCGGCCTCAAGCTGTTCATCCGCGACGGGAACACGATCCGGCTCACAGAGGCCGGGTTCGAGTATCTGGCCTCCGCCCGCGCGGCCCTGACCGAGGTGCTGGTCGCGACGGACCGGGCGATCGATCGCCAGCGGGGGGACGTGCTCACGATCGCATGCCTCGGCACGTTCTCGATCAAGTGCCTCCTGCCGAATCTCGGCGATTTCACGAAGCGCCACCCGAGCATCGGGCTCCGGATACGCACCCTTGTCCCGTCCACCCACATGGCCCCGCAGGACTACGACGTCTCGATACAATACGGGTCCAGCGAGGATTGGCCGGACATGGTCGCCCGGAAGATCATGCGCGAGGAGCTGTTCCCGGTCTGCTCCCCTGCGCTCCTGCAGGCCGACGGCGGCCTGCGGGTGCCGCGCGACCTGACCCACCATACGATCATCCGGACGGCTTCGCCGTTCATCCTGCGGGACGACTGGCCGCTCTGGCTGGAACGGGCGGGCACGCCCGGGATCACGTTTGCCGGCGAGATCAGCTGCGACCTCCTCTATCCCTCCTACCAGGCCGCCATGGAGGGCCTCGGCGTCGCGATGGGCCGCAGCGCCGTCGTCGCCGCGGACATCAGGGCCGGGCGGCTGGTCGAGCCCTTCTCCGTCCGGCTCCCGTCCTCGCTCGGCTATCACCTGGTCGCGGGAACCGAGCGCGCGAAGCTTGCGAAGGTGCAGCTCTTCTGCGACTGGGCGCTGGAGCGCCTCGGCGCGGCCGCCCCCCTGGCGGCGCCTTCCAGCCGACAGAATCCCCGGACAGACGCAGCATGAACTTCATCACGACGGCCGATGCACCTCCCGCCGGCGGACATTACAGCCAGGCGGTCGCGGCGAACGGCTTCCTGTTCGTGGCGGGCCAGCTGCCGATCCGGCTCGAGGGCGGCATCCCGGACGGGATCGAGGCCCAGACCCGGCAGGCGCTCGCCAATGCCGAGGCCATCCTGAAAGCCGCCGGCTCGGGCCTCGACAAGGTCGTCAGCGCCACGGTCTACGTCAGCAACATCGAGCTCTGGCCCGACGTGAACCGGGTCTATGCCGAGATCTTCGGCACGCATCGCCCTGCCCGCACCGTCGCGGTCTCGCCGCAACTGCACTACGGCGCCCTTGTCGAGGTGCAGGTGATCGCGCTGGCGTAGCGGCTCCGCGGCGCGCCGCCCGGAGGGCCCGGGCGGCGGGACCGCGGCGCTCGCCCTATTGGGGCTCGATGCCGGCGTCCTTGATCGCCGTCGTCCACTTCACGAGTTCGTCGGCGACATAGGCCTTGAACTCCGTCGGAGGCAGGTAGAACGCCTCGATCCCGTTTGCCTCGAGCTTCGCGCGATTTTCCGGATTGGCGACGAAGTTCTTGACCTCTCTCGAGAGGGTTTGCACCACGTCCGGCGGCAGACCCGCCGGCCCGAACAGCCCCGCCCAGGCAATCAGGTCGAAATCCGGCGTGACCGTTTCGTGCAGCGTGACGATGTCCGGCACGATCGCGCTTCGGGACTTCGTGAGCACCGCCAGCGCCCGCACCTTCCCGTCCCGCACCTGCGGCAGGGCCGTCGTGAAATCAGCCACCATCGCGGAGACCCGGCCGGTGGCGACGTCCAGGACGGCGGGCGGATTGCTCCGATACGGCACCCGGACCATGTCGATCCCGGCGCGCCGCTTCAGCGTTTCCCCCGCGACCTGCCCGGTGCTGTTGCCGTGCGCGTACTCGACCTTGCCCGGGTTCGCCTTCGCGTAGGTGACCAGTTCCTGGATCGTCTTGAACGGCGCGTTCGGGTTCGCGATCACCATCGAGGGAAAGCTGCCGACCCGCGAGACTGCCGTGAAGTCCTTCAGCGGGTCGTAGGAGACGTTCTTGAAGAGCGCCTGCGCGGCGGAATGGGTCGTGTTCGTCGTCAGGATGAGCGTGTAGCCGTCGGGCTCCGCGCGGGCGACGAAGCTCGCGGCCAGCGTGCCTCCGGCGCCCGCCTTGTTCTCGACCACGAAGCGCTGGTTCAGGGCCGCATCGAGATGGGCCGCGAGCAGACGCGCCGCGGAGTCGGTCGCGCTGCCCGCGGTGAACGGCACCACGATCGTCACAGGCCGGCTTGGATAGGTCTGCCCCAACACCGGCCCTGCACAAGCGCAAGCCATCGCGCCCGCAAGCACGAGCGCAAGTTTGCCAACCTTCAAGACGTGATCTCCCCAGACCTTTACCGTTCAACCCTCACGGGGCTGGTGCAATCAATCGGAGCCGGGGAGATTTTTGAAACGGAAGTTTCGATGGCACCATGACGAAGGTTCATGAGTCCTTAGGAGGTTCGCGGGTCACCGGGCCTGCCCCAAGGCCGGTACCCGGTCGGCGCGCCATCGGCCATGCTCAGCCGTGATCGTGGCGCGCGCGTGTGCGGCTTGCCCCCCTCAATGAGCGTCCGAGTCGAAGCGGATTCCGAAGGGCGCTGCCAACTCGCCTCAAGATCCGGAACGACTGACCGGGCAACGGGCGAACCCTGACCGACGCGAAGGACGCTCCTTTCCAGGGAAGCTCACCCTCCCGCAGGACGTCGCCCCCCCCCCCCGACCTGACCGTTCGACGCCGCAACCTCGTCGAAGCCGCGGCCGGTTTGCCCATCGCCTCATCGGGAGACCAAGGAAGGGGCCGCCGCTGCCCCAACTTTGTCCGCCCGGACGCTCGGGGCCGCTTCACACATGGAAATTTCTGTGCTTTTTTTTCACTTATGGAAACCGTCTCGCCGGTGACGCTGTCTCTGAACGGTATCGAGGCCGGCTACGTGGCCGACGTTCCCGTTCTCTCGGGCGTCGGAATCGAGGTGCGCCAGGGCGAGGTCGTCACGCTTCTCGGCCGGAATGGCGCCGGCAAGTCGACCTTGATCCGGGTGATCTGCGGCCTCCTCAAGCCCTCGGCCGGGCAGGTCAGGCTGTACGGGGACAGGATCGACGCGCTCGAGCCCGCGGCGATCGTTCAGCGCGGGGTCGCGGTCGTGCCCGAAGGACGTCGCGTCTTCGGCACGCTGACTGTCGAGGAGAACCTCCGGATGGGGGGCTTCACCCACCGCAGCGGCCTCGTTCCGAAGCTCGACCTGGAGCCGATCTACGCCACGTTCCCGCGTCTCGTGGAGCGCAGAAAACAGCTCGCCGGGACCCTCTCGGGCGGCGAACAGCAGATGGTCGCCATGGGGCGCGCCCTCATGGCGAAGCCCAGGATCCTCCTCCTCGACGAACCGTCGATGGGCCTTGCCCCAATGCTGATCGACGCCGTCTTCGAGATGATCAGCGACCTGGCCCGGCAGGGACTGACGATCCTGCTGGTCGAGCAGAATGCCAGCGAGGCGCTCGATGTCGCCGACCGCGCCTACGTCCTGGAACGTGGTCGGATCAGACGTGAGGGGGAGGCTGGCCATCTCCTCTCAGATCCCGAGATCCGCTCCAGCTATCTCGGCGTCGGCTGAGGCTGCCGCTTCAAACTTTCAGAGAGGGGAACGCCATGTTTCGAGGAACGAAGGCACGACGCGCGGTCTTTGCATTGCCCCTCTCTCTGGCGGCCGCGGCGACGTTCGCCACTGCGCCGGTCGCAGCGAAGGAAATAAAGATCGGGTTCTTCTGCCCGCTCTCCGGAGCCGTCGCAGTCTACGGCAACGATTCGCTGGAAGCCGCGAAGGTCGCCCTCGACGAGATCGCCAAGTCGAAGATGTTGGGGCCCCACACGATCAAGCTCGTGACCGCCGATACCGGCGGCAATCCCGGCCAATCCGCACAGGCCGTGCAGCGGATGATCGACGCGGACGAGGTGTCGGCGATCTTCGGCGGCTGCACTAGCCCCGAGACGGCGGCCGCCCTCGAAATCACCGAGGCCGCGAAGGTCCCTCTCCTGTCTCACCTCGCCCAGGACACTTCGCTGACCCAGAAGGGCAACAAGTACTTCGCCCGCATCGCCCAGACGGCCAAGACCTTCTCCTCGAGCGCGGCCCAGTGGGTGCTGGAGAGCCGCAAGGCGAAGTCAGTCTATATTCTCGCCCGGAACGACAATTACGGCCAGTCGCTGGCCGACGCTTTCGAAGCCAAGTCGAAGGAGCTCGGTGTCACCGTCGCGGGCCGCGTCGCCTACGAGCCGAACGGCCGCGAGTTCAAGCCGATCCTGGCGAAGATGGCGGAGGCGAAGCCCGACTTCGTCTCCATCCTCGGCTTCTACACCGATACCGGCCTGATCATGAAGCAGATGGGCGAGCTCCAGATCGCGATCCCGACCTTCGCGAACACCTCGCCGGCCATCAAGCAGTTCCGCGAAATCGCAGGCCCGGCGGCGAACGGCGCCTACGGCGCGCTCTACTACTTCGCAGGCTCGATCGACACGGCTCGCGGCAAGGATTTCGTGGCGAACTGGGAAGCCAAGTACAAGCGGCAACCGACGCAGTACGAAGGCATGGGCTACGACGGCATCTACGTCCTCGCCGACGCAATCAAGCGCGCTTCCGAAGGCGGGAAGCTCACATCGGACGGGATCCGCGACGCCCTCCTCACGACCAAGGACTTTCCCGGCGCGACCGGCATGATCACCATCCAGCCGAACGGCGACGTCGTGCGGCCGATGCCCTTCGTGCAGCTGACGGGGGACGACCTGAAACTCGACTTCCTGGTGAAATGACGCGGGCGTGAGCGTGACCAAGCGGCGGGCGGCAGCGTGACTTTCGTCATCCAACTCATGAGCGGCCTCGCCGTCGGCTGTATCTACGGACTCGTGGCGATCGGCTTCAGTATGATCTTCCGGGCGATGGGCCTCGTGAACTTCGCCCAGGCCGACATCATGATGATCGGCGCCTTCATGGGCTACGCGATCCTCGTCGCGGCGCCCGGGATCCCGTTCTGGCTCGCGATCCTCGGTGCCATGATGGGCGCGGCGCTGCTCGGTCTCGTCATCGAGCGGGTCGCGATCCGGCCGAGCGTGGCCCGCCGGGCCGACCAGGTCTACCTCGTGCTCCTCACGCTCGGGGTCGGCATCGTCCTGTCGAACGGGGCGCGGCTGATCTGGGGCGCCGATCCCGTCGTGTACCCGACGGCGCTCACGCACCAGACGCTGGTCTTCGCCGGCTACCCGCTGCCTGCGGTCTACCTGTACATCGCGGTCGTCATGCCGGCGCTGCTGGTGGGCCTCCACCTCTTCTTCACGCGGACGTGGCTCGGTCTCGCCCTGCGGGCCGCCGCGGACGATCCCGATACCGCCGCCACGATGGGGGTGCGCCCCGCCCTCGCGACCTCGCTGTCCTTCGCGCTCGCGTCCGCGATCGGGGCGGCTGCGGGCGTCCTGTACGCTCCGATCTCCTACGTCTCGTTCGACATGGGCGTCGTCGGCGTCAAAGCCTTCGCGGCGGCCGTCGTCGGAACGCTCGGCAGCATCCCCGGCGCCGTGCTCGGCGGCTTCATCATAGGGCTCGGCGAGACCTTCGGTGCTCAGCTCATCGCGACGGAGTACCAGGACAGCATCGCCTTCGCGATCATGATCGCGATCCTGCTCCTCAAGCCCAAGGGCCTTCTCGCAGGATCGCACCGGTGAGCGCCGTTCCGGAGAACCCGGCCCTCGTGGCTCAATCCCCCGCCCTGCCGGGCCGGCACGGGCGGGTGCACCGCGACTGGATCGTGTTCACGGTCCTGATGGCGACCGCCTGGCTGCTTCCGATCTGGCTCGGCGGCTTCGCCCTTTATCTCGGCTGCATCGTCGCCTTCCACGCCATCGCGGCGCTCGGCCTGCAGGTCATGGTGGGGCTGGCGGGCCAGCTTTCGCTGGGCCACGCCGCCTTCCTGGGCATTGGCGCCTACACGACCGTGCTGCTCGAGAAGAATCTCGGTCTGTCCTTTCCGGCGGCGGGCGTGGGAGCAGTCCTCGCCTCGGCGCTCGCCGGTCTCCTCATGGCGCAGCTCGTCCGGCTGTCGGGGATCTACTTCAAGATCGCGACGTTCGGCTTCGGCATCATCGTGCACCAGATCATCTCGAACTGGGTCTCGCTGACGGGCGGGACGGCCGGCATCAAGGGCGTGCCGCCGATCGGGTTCCTGGGTTGGACGGCATCGAGTCGGCTCGATCTCTTCGTGACCGAGATGGTGGTGCTGACGGTGGTCTACGCGCTCCTGATCCGCCTCACGCACGGGCGCATCGGCCGGGCCTTCCGGGCGATCGGCCAGAACGAAGTCGCAGCCCGAAGCGTCGGCGTTCCGACCCACCGCTACCAGATCGTCGCAATCACGCTCGGCTGCGCGATCGCGGGGCTCGGGGGAGCCTTCGTCCCCCACGTCTTCCGGTTCGTCAGCCCGGAGACCTTCACCTGGCACGAATCGCTCCTGATCCTGATCATGATCACGGTCGGTGGGCTCGGCAGCCTTGCGGGCGCGGTGATCGGCGCCGCGCTTCTCGTGGTGCTGCCCGAGTACCTGCGCGACTTCGCGCAGTACAAGATGCTTGCGTACGGGGTCTTCCTGATCCTGGCGCTCGTCTTCATGCCGCGCGGGATCGCGGGTGCCGCCTCCAACCTGGCCGGGCGGTTCGGGCGCGGGCCGCGCGCATGATGGCTCCGATCCTATCCCTCCGCGGGGTGACCCGCCGGTTCGGCGGCCTCGTCGCCGTGCGCGAGCTCGATCTCGACGTGGCTCCCGGCACGATCCACGGATTGATCGGGCCGAACGGCGCAGGCAAGAGCACCGCCTTCGATCTCGTGTCGGGCGTCACGCCGGTGAGTGCCGGCACCATACGGTTCGACGGCCGGGACGTGACGAATCTCGCGGTCGACCGACGCGTCGCGGCCGGGATCTGCCGGACATTCCAGACACCGCGCCTATTCGAGGCCATGACAGTCCTCGAAACGGTCATGACCGGTCGGCACCGGCATGCGAGGAGCGGCTTCCTGGGCAGCGTGTTCTCCATCAGCGCGAAGGCGCGGGACGAGGCGGCGCAGACCGAGGTCGCGATGCGGCTGCTCCGACTGGTCGGACTGGAGGCCGATGCGGACAGGGCGGTGTCCGGCCTGTCCTACGGCGCTCGCCGGATGCTCGAGATCGCGCGTGCCCTCGCGACCGAGCCTCGGATCCTCCTGCTCGACGAAGTCGCGTCCGGTCTCAATCCGGTCGAGACGGAGTTCGTAGCGGGACTGGTGCGCCGGCTCGTCCGGGACGGTTTGACGATCGTGCTCGTCGAGCACGACATGCGCTTCATCATGGGGCTTTGCGAGCGGGTCACCGTCCTAAACTTCGGAGCGAAGATCGCGGACGGGACGCCCGCCGACGTCACGACGAACGAAGCAGTGATCGAGGCCTATCTCGGACGGCCTCGGGCCGATGCGACGCCGAGGCGCGAGGTGAGACGACGCGCCGTCTGAGGAGGAGCTGACCCATGGGGACCGTGCAGCCGTTTCAAACGACGCGGTGGGAGCTCGTGCCGGACCGCACGACGCTCCTCGTGATCGACCAGCAGAACGACTTCCTCCATCCCGAAGGCGGCTACGCGAGGTCCGGCGTCGACGTGAGCCACATGCAAGCCACGATCGGCCCGACCCGCGATCTCGTCGCGGCCGCCCGCACCCGCCGGATTCCCGTGATCTGGACCCGGCACGGCTTCCGGGATGCGCGGGACGCCGGCGTCTTCCTCACGCTTCGCCCCTTCTTGGCGAATGCGGGACTCCGGATCGGAACTTGGGGCTACGAGGTTCTCGACGGCCTCGGGGCGCAGCAGGATGATTGGTATGTCGAGAAGCAGCGGCTGAGCGCCTTCTTCAACACGAACCTCGAGTTGCTTCTGCGCTCGTTGAATACCGAGACGGTCCTGATCTGCGGCGTCCTGACGAACCAATGCGTCGCGGCGACGTCCAAGGACGCGAGCTTCCGCGACTTCAAGCCGGTCGTCGTGGCGGAGGCTGTCGGCACGACGATGCCGCATCTCCACGATCCCGCGCTCGAGATGATCCGCGTCGGCTGGGGAGAGGTGCGCTCGCTGGGCGACACCCTGGCCGACATCGCCGCGCTTCCGGCCGGATAGGGGCTACCGGCACTCAGGGCGTCCCGTAGCCTCCCCCTCCGCCAGTCCGCACCACCAACAGGTCTCCCGTCCTCAGGACGTCCGATCCCATCGACCGATAGGGAATGCGCTCGTTGCCGCGGAGAACCTCGCAGCTTGCCCGGCTGCCGTCTCCGCCGCCCTGGAGACCGGCCGCGGGCTTGTCGAAGCGGTCGGCGTAGATCGAGAACCGCACGCCGTCCTTGAGGATGCGGAAGGCCCGCATGGTCCCGTGGCCGCCGCGATGCCGACCTGTCCCGCCGGAGCCCGGGATGAGGCTGTAGTTCTCGACCCGGAAGTAGTCGTAGCCCATGTCGGTCATCTCGACCGGGACGTTGGTGCAGTTGGAGAGAGGCTGCGCCACCCCGTCCGCCCCGTCCGCGGAGGCTGATGCACCCCAACCGCCGCCATGGACCTCGATGAAGACCTGATAGCCTCGCTCCTCCAGGATGCTCAGCGAAGTGAGGTAGGTGCTGTCGTAGCCACAGGCGATCACACGATCCGGTATGGCCTGTCCGAGCGCCATCAGAACGCTGTCGAAGGCGCGGTAGATCGGCTCCATCCGGGCGGCAACCGGCGCGGGATGGCGCGGGTTGAGCAAGCTGCCCAGGGGCGCCTTGATGGTGATCGGCCGGAACGTTCCCTCGTTGTAGGGCACGTCGCTGCCCGTGACGATGTCCTTGATGGCCGTCAGGGTCGCCGAGACCGTCGAGGCGAAGGGCGAGTTGAGACCAGACTTGGCCTGTTTCGCCGTGCCGTCGTAATCGATCTCCATCGTGTCGCCGGCGACCGTGACGGCGACGCGGACTGTCAGCGGGTGGCCGGTGATGCCGTCGTCGTCGAGCGTGTCCTCCGCCCGATAGGTGCCGTCCGGGATGGCCGCGATCGCGGAGCGGACGCGGCGCTCCGAGTAGTCGAGCATCTCATCCATCACCCTCAGGACCTTGGCTGTCCCGTATTTCGCGCAGAGGTCCCGAACGCGGCCCACTCCGGTCTGGCAGGCCGCAAACTGTGAATTGATGTCGCCGATCGTCTGTTCGGGCACGCGGATGTTCGCCGCGATGAGTCTCTCGAGCGGGCCGCCGTTCCAGTCGCGCTCGACGTTGTAGCGCGCCGCCGGGATTGTGAGTCCCTCCTGGAAGACGTCGCTCGCCACGTTGCTGAGCGTCGTGGAGCCGCCGACGTCGAGTTGGTGCGCGACGGACGCGCTGAAGCCGAGAAGCTGCCCTTCCACGAAGATCGGCACGAAGACGAAGACGTCGTTCAGGTGGTGACCGCCCTCGTACGGATTGTTGGTGATGTAGAAGTCGCCCTCGGCCAGCTTCTCGATCGGGCAGGCTGCCGCGCAGTGGCGGAACGCGATGGAGAGGGAGCCGACCAGGATCGGGATCAACTCGTCGCTCTGGGCCACGGCCTCGCCGCGAGCGTTCAGGATGCCGGTCGAAGCGTCCTTTGCCTCCCGCACGATGGAGGAATAGGCCGCCCGGCAGAGCTTGGCCCCCATCTCTCTCGCGGCGGACAGGAAGGCTTGGCTGATGACCGCGTAGTCGACGGGGCTGATCGTGCTCATGCCTGTGCCCTCATGATCAGGTTCGCGTGCGCGTCGACCTCGCCGCTCCAGCCCTTCGGGATCCAGATCGTGGCCGTCGTGTCTTCGAGCACGGCCGGTCCGCGGACGACCTCACCCGGCCTGAGGCTCCCGCGCCGGAGAAGGCGCGCCGACAATCGTTCGCCGCGGTCGAAAACCTCGCAGTCCGCTTCGTCCGAAGGGTCTTCCAGGTCCCCAGCCATGCTCAGCCAGTCCAGTTGCGGAACGTGCAGACCGACGCGGTACGACACCACCTCCACCGCGTTCCGGCCTACACCGCCGCCATGGCTGTAGATCGCCTCGTGCTCCCGGGCGAACAGGTCGAGGAGGCGTTGGCGTGTCAGCCCGGCGACGTCAGTCGGTGACAGCGGCACGGTGATCTCGAAGGCCTGTCCCTTGAACCGCATATCGAGCGACGCTTCGAAAAGCCGGTCCCCGGGGAGGCCGAGGTCGTCGACACGCTTGGCGAGTTCCGCGCCGAGGTCGTCCAGCGTCGCCCGAACCTTCCCGGGCGCATGGTCGTCGACCGGAATCGGGCGCGTCAGGCTCTCGTAGAGGGAGTGGTCGGAGACGAGCAGCCCATAGGCGGAGATGACGCCGGCATTCGGCGGGATCAGGACGGTCGAGATATGGAGGGCCTCCGCGACGCCCGCGGCATGAAGCGGTCCCGCGCCCCCGAATGGCACGAGCGCGAAGTCGCGCGTGTCGCGGCCTCGCTCTGTCGAGACCTGCCGGATCGCCGCCACGACGTTTGCGATCGCGATCTGGACCGCACTGTCCGCGGCAACGGCCGGCTCCAGCCCGAAGCGCTCCGCGAGCGGCGCGAAGGCCCGCCGCGACGCCTCCACGTCGAGTTGCATGGAGCCGGCGAGCCGTGCTTCCGGCCGCAACCTCCCGCAGAGCACGTGCGCGTCGGTCAGCGTCGGCAACTCGCCGCCCCGACCATAGCAGGCCGGTCCGGGATGGGCGCCGGCGCTTTGGGGTCCGACCCGCATCATGCCCCCGTCATCGGCCCAAACGAGGCTTCCGCCGCCGGCGCCGACCGTCGCGATGTCGACCATTGGTGTCCGGATCGGCAGGCCGTCGATCTTCGCCTCGTGCGAAAGCTGCGGCTTACCGTCGACCACGAGGCACACATCCGCGCTTGTGCCGCCGATATCGAGCGTGACGAGGTTGTGCACACCGGACAGGCCCGCTTGCCGGACCGCGCCTGTGACGCCGGCGGCTGGCCCCGATAGAAGCGCCGTGACCGGGTTGCGCCGCATGGCTGTCGCGGGCATTCGCGCGCCGTTCGACTGCATGATGCTGAGATTGCCCGCGAAGCCGCGGGTCGCGAGCACGGCTTCCATGCGCGCCAGATAGGCGGCGATCACGGGTTGAACATAGGCCGCCATCGTGGTCGTCGTCGCGCGCTCGTATTCCCGGTACTCGCGCGAAATGTCGTAGGAGCAGGTGACCTCGAGCGTCGGGTCGATGCTGCAGACAAGTTCGGCCGTCCGCCGCTCGTGATCCGGATTGGCGAACGAGTTCAGGAGACAGATGGCGACCGAGCGATACTCTCCGGCGGCAAGGAACGCCGCCAGGGAGTCCCGGATCCGGTCCGTGTCCAGAGGACGCTCGATCGCCCCGTCGAACAGCGTTCGCTCGGGGATTTCCAGGGTGTCCTCGCGCGAGACCAGCGGCACCGGCTTCCGGTACTGGAGGTCGAAGATTCGGCGGCGTTCCAGACGTTGGATCAGGAGAACATCGCCAAAGCCTTCCGTGACGAGGAAGGCCAGTCGCGCTCCCTTCCGCTCCAGCACGGCGTTGGTTGCCACCGTGGAGCCATGGGCGAGTTCCTTCACGTCGCCGCAGGCAACCGCCGCGCGGTCGAGCGCCGCGAAGACGCCCTCGTCCGGTCGCGCCGGAACGCTCGGAACCTTCACGATCGTCAGGCCGCTCGGACCCGCGGCAACGAGGTCCGTGAACGTACCGCCGATCTCGACGCCTACCCGCATCAGCCCCACCTTTCGCTCACGCCGCGCAAGTTATGGACCATAATTTCTTCCGCGTGAACAAACCGCCGGCTTTTTCACATTTCTTTGCGCGGATCCGGGTGGGCAAGGATCGGCTGAGGGAACGCGATATGCCACGATCTTCCCTTTAAGGGCGGCCATCGCTTCGATCTCTTTCCGGGACAGTCGAGCGGATCAAGGTCACGCTCGCGACCGCTCTCGGCAGCAATGATGTCGGGATCAGTCCGACCGCCGGCAGCCGCCGGCGGGCATCGCCGGCGGAGAGAGCTTTTCGTCGACTCCAACCCCAACGCTCACGGCAGGCTTCAAGTCGGCCAGCATCGCGCGGGTCACCAGCTTCGGAGCTTCCGCACTGGGAGCGAGCACTCGAGCAAATCCAAAGGGCCCGCCCGCCTTCGCGGAGGAGATGAGTCGGGCCGGCTCCCCGGAGAATGCGCTTCACAGGCGTGAAAATCTGAGCAACAATTACATGAACAGCCGATGGGGATGCGTCATGACGAATGTGCCGAGTCGAGCCCAGGTCGTCATCGTGGGTGGCGGGATCGTGGGATGCAGTGTCGCTTACCACCTCACCCTGCGCGGCTGCACCGACGTGGTCGTCCTCGAACGCAAGAAGCTGACCAGCGGAACTACCTGGCATGCAGCCGGGCTCGTGGGGCAGCTTCGCGCCACCCACAACCTGACCCGGCTCGCCCAGTACACGACCGAACTCTACACGACGCTCGAGCAGGAGACCGGCCAGCCCACCGGCTTCCAGCAGATCGGCTCCCTGGCCGTCGCGACGAACGACGCCCGGATGGAGGAGCTGAAGCGCGGCGCCTCCATGGCCCGCTGCTTCGGCCTTGAGGTCGACGTGCTCAGCGCCGAGCGGGCCCGCGAACTCTGGCCGTTGCTCAACATCGAAGATCTCGTCGGAGCCGTGCACCTTCCCAAGGATGGCCAGACGAACCCGATCGACACCACCCAGGCGCTGGCCAAAGGCGCCCGCAGCCGCGGTGCGCGCATCCTGGAGGATATCAAGGTCGAGCAGATCGTGGTGGAGAACGGACGCGCGGTCGGCGTCCGCACCGCCGGGGGAGACATTCGCGCCGATGTCGTCGTGAACTGCGCCGGCATGTGGGCGCGCGAACTCGGCGCGCGAGCAGGAACGGCCGTTCCTCTCCATGCCGCCGAACACTTCTACATCGTGACCGAGCCGATGGCCGGACTCGGGCGCCACCTTCCGGTTTTGCGGGACGCAGACGGGTGCACGTACTTCAAGGAAGACGCCGGAAAGCTGCTCGTCGGCTGGTTCGAGCCGGTCGCCAAGCCGTGGGGGATGGACGGTATCCCGGACAGCTTCTCGTTCGACACGCTTCCGGACGACCTCGAGCACATCGAGCCACTTCTCAATGCCGCGATCCGTCGTGTTCCCGCGCTCGGCGATGCGGGCATCCAATTGTTCTTCAACGGCCCGGAGAGCTTCACGCCGGACGATCGCTACCTGCTCGGGGAAACGGCAGAGGTGCAGGGCCTCTTCGTGGCAGCCGGCTTCAACTCGATCGGGATCCAGTCGGCCGGAGGCGCCGGCAAGGTGCTGTCCGACTGGATCGTCGACGGACATCCCCCCATGGACCTGTGGGACGTCGACATTCGCCGGATGATGCCCTTCCAGCGCAACAAGACCTACCTGCGCGACCGAACGGTGGAGGGCCTCGGCCTCCTTTACGCGATGCACTGGCCCTTTCGTCAGCCCGAGACTGCCCGTGGCGTGCGCCGCTCCAGCTTGCATGATCGGCTGAAGGCCGCGGGCGCCTGTTTCGGCGAGGTGGCCGGCTGGGAGCGGCCGAACTGGTACGCTCCGAAGGGCGAGGCGGCCGAATACCGCTACAGCTACGGTCGGCAGAACTGGTTCGAGTACTCGGCGGCGGAGCATCGCACCGTGCGCGAAGCTGTCGGCCTGTTCGACCAGTCCTCCTTCGCCAAGTACGTCGTCGAGGGGCCGGACGCAGAAAAGGTGCTGAACCGCATCTGCGCGAACGACGTCGCCGTACCGGTCGGCAAAATCGTTTACACGCAGTGGCTGAACGAGCGCGGCGGCATCGAGGCGGACCTTACCGTCACACGCGAGGCGGACGACCGCTACCTCGTCGTGACCGCGGCGGCGACCCAGACGCGCGACCTCGCTTGGCTGAAGCGGAACATCCCCGCCGAGGCCCGCGTCGTCGCCTACGACGTGACATCCGCCCATGCGGTGCTCGGCGTCATGGGACCGCGTGCCCGAGACCTCCTTGGACCCCTCACGGATGCCGACCTGTCCAACGAGGCCTTCCCCTTCGCCACCTCGCAGATCATCGACCTAGGCTACGCCCGCATCCGCGCGAGCCGCATCACCTATGTGGGGGAACTCGGCTGGGAGCTCTACATCCCGACCGAGTTCGCCCAGGGGGTCTACGACCGCATCGCGTCGGCCGGCGAGGCGCATGGCCTCAAACTGGCCGGCTACCACGCGATGAACTCGCTCCGCATGGAGAAAGGCTACAGGCATTGGGGGCATGACATCACGGACGAGGACACGCCCCTCGAGGCTGGGCTCGGCTTCGCCGTCGCCATGAACAAGCCGGGAGAGTTCATCGGCCGCGAAGCTCTGCTTCGTCAAAAGGAACGCGGCCTGACCCGGCGCCTCGTCCAGTTCTCGCTCGATGATCCGGAGCCGCTACTCTACCATAACGAGCCGATCCTCCGGGACGGGACAATCGTGGGACGGGTGACCTCCGGCATGTTCGGTCATACGATCGGACGCTCGATCGGCCTCGGCTATGTCGAGAATCGCGGCGAGGTCGTCACGGCCGACTTCATCAACGGCGGCGGCTTCGAGATCGAGGTCGCCGGCTCTCGGTTCAAGGCGACTGCCTCGCTCAAGCCGTTCTACGATCCAGGGAATCTCCGGGTGAAGGACGTGCGATAGGCGGGGATAGGCCGCCTCCATCGCCTCAAGTCCTCGCCGGCTAAGCGGGCGGCGCACGGTCGTCTTCCGCTAGCCGCAAAGGCCGTCCTCGGCCGAGCGAAGACGCTGCCGGTCCGAACCCACCGGCCGGCCGTCTCTGGGGAGCGAGAGGGCACAACGACCCTGCGCGTCATGCGTGTGCGCATCCGCCGTCCGCGCTTGCCTTCTTCGCGGAGCGCGTGAGATGGATCATTCCGGACGGCCATGAGTTTTACATCCGACTGCCGAGGGTCGTGTGGACGAGTTGATTCTGCATGATGGCGAAGGGCTGGGAGCCGATGAGGAGTTCATCGGGTCACAGATCCGGGCCCTGCGGCGGATCAAGGGCCTGACCCTCCAGCAGGTCGCGGCGCAGGCGCGCATCTCGGTCGGATATCTGAGCCAGATCGAGCGCAACCGGTCGAAGCTGCCGATCGGCGTCCTCAAGCGGATCTCGAACGTGCTCGGCGTCCAGATGAGCTGGTTCTTCCAGCCGGAGACGATCGGCCCTCCCGAGGAGCGCGATCTGATCGTGCGGGCGGAACGGCGGCGGAAGATGAGCTTCACCGGCACCGGCATCAAGGAGGAGTTGCTGTCGCCCAATCTGGACGGCCCCCTGGAGCTCCTGCTGAGCATCATCGACCCCGGGGCGGACAGCGATTTCTACAGCCACGACAGCTTCGAGGCCGGCTTCGTGCTGGAGGGAGTTCTCGACCTTTGGATCGGCGACAAGTCGTTTCGTCTCGAAGCCGGCGACAGCTTCTCGTTCAACAGCAACGACCAGCATCGCTGCGCCAACCCTGGCACCGTCGCGACCAAGGTCGTCTGGGTGATTACCCCGCCCCATTACTGACGAAGGTCGCTTAGCCGGTTACGCGAGTTCGGAGCGAAGGCTTCTACGGCCTGAACCTGTGGATGTCGTCACTGCTCAACGCCTAGCTTCGAGAGGATCCCCGCAGCCGGTCTGATCGCAGGCCTTCCGTAGGCGCTGCATAGTCTCGCGGTGGTGGGTCACGCCCTTGTTGACGACCATGAGCAGGAGACGGCCCCGAGATCGGTGATGGGGGTGAAATCCCTGAGGGGATCGTTCGTCACGCTCCGTCAGTCCAGCTCGGCCATTCGCGCCCAGAGGAGCGCGGCCTAACCGAAGGGGGAGGCTGTCCGTCTTAGGTCGAGTGCGAAGCCGGTTGTGCCACGCTCCACAGCAACGTACTTCTAAGTAACCTCGCAAAAGACGAGTAGCGGCAGCGGTCAATGGGGAACGCCTTTGAGCTACGCCGGGGAGCCGGTATCGCTCGCGTGCGAGCACGCGGACGCCGTCCCACCGCTCGATCGATGGCGGGCTCTCAACGCCATCGCGTCTGAAACAGCGACGGCCTTCGCGACAATCCGACAGCTCGATCGGGAGCGCGACGCCTTCCTGGTCAGGACCCGCAAGGCAGATTTCAGGGAAGGCGCTCCGGCGGTTCTGGCGAAGCGCGCGCCGCGATTTCAAGGTTGCTGACATGAGGGTCGCCGCCGCCGGTGCGATCCTGCAGGCCGAGGGCGTCAGCCTGAGCTTCGGCGGACTACGCGCATTGTCGGAGGTCTCGTTCGAGGTGCCGGAAGGCTCGATCACGGCCGTGATCGGTCCAAACGGCGCGGGCAAGACCTCGCTGTTCAACACCATTTCAGGCTTCTACCGCCCGCAATCGGGCACGATCCGATTCGCCGGCGAAAGCCTCGACGGAGTCCCGGCCCCGCAGCGCGCAGCTCTCGGCCTCGCCAGGACATTCCAGAACATCGCCCTTTTCCGGGGCATGACGGTCCTCGACAACATCAAGCTCGGCCGCCACGCGCATCTCAAGACCAGCCTTCTGGACGCGCTCCTCTATTGGGGACGCGCACAGCGCGAGGAGATGGAGCTGCGCGCCGAGGTCGAGGAGCGCATCATCGATTTCCTCGAGATTCAGCACATCCGCCACGCATCCGTCGGTACGCTCTCCTACGGCCTGCAGAAGCGCGTCGAACTCGCGCGCGCCCTCGCCATGCGTCCGCGGATCCTGATGCTCGACGAGCCGGTCGCAGGCATGAACCGCGAGGAGACCGAGGACATGGCCCGGTTCATCCTCGACGTGAAGGAGGAGTGGGGCGTCACCATCCTCATGGTCGAGCACGACATGGGGATGGTGATGGACATCTCCGACCACGTCGTCGTGCTGAATTTCGGCCAGGTCATCGCGTCCGGGGAGCCGCGGGCCGTGCAGCGCGACGACGCCGTGATCGCGGCCTATCTCGGCTCGGGCGATGTCGGCCAGCTCGCCCGCCGCATCAGGGCCGAGGCGGCCTGATGGATGCCCTCTTCCTCGCCGAGGTCGTCCTTGCCGGTATCGGGTCTGGAGCTCTCTATGCGCTGACCGGCGTTGCCTTCGTGCTGATCTACAAGGCGACCCGGGTGGTCAATCTCGCGATCGGCGAAATCCTGATGCTCGGCGGCTACGCATTTCTCGGCTTCGCGGCCGGGCTCGGCCTGCCGCCTCTCGTCGCCCTCGCGCTCGCCGTGGCCGCGGGTGCTCTCTTCGGCTGGGTGGTCGAACGCACGCTGATCCGCCCGATGCTGGGCGAAAGTCCGATTTCCGTCTTCATGGTCACCATCGGGCTCGGCTCGATCCTGGTCGGCGCCGTGCAACTCGGATGGGGCGCCGACCCCCTCCGTCTGCCGGAATTCATGCCGGCGACGCCGGTCTTCATCGGAGAGGCCTATCTGGCTCCCAAGGTCGCCATCGGTTTCGCCGCGGCGGCGGTGGTAATCGGGACCTTCCTGGCGCTGTTCCGGTATTCGCGCAGTGGCGTCGCCCTGAAGGCGACGGCCGGCGATCAGGGCGCGGCCTATTCGGTCGGGATCGACGTGCCGCGGGTGTTCTCGGTCGCCTGGGTCCTCGCCTGTGCCACGGCGGCCGGTGCCGGCGTGCTTGTCGGAGCTATCGGCGGCATCTCGCCGACCATGGGCGTCTTCGGGCTTTCCGTCCTGGTGGTGGTGATCATCGGCGGGCTCGATTCGGTGGCGGGCGCGCTCGTCGGCGGGTTGCTGATCGGGCTGCTCGAAGCTCTCGCCGGCGCCTTTCTGGGCGGCGAGTACAAGCTCGTCGTCACCTTCGCGCTCCTGCTCGTGCTGCTGATGGTCCGTCCGTACGGGCTATTCGGCACGCATGAGATCGAGAGACTGTGACGCCATGCGCATCGGCACGCTGAAGACGAGCTACGCGGCGGACGAGGCCTTGTTCGACACGCGGCTGCAGCGCACGCTCCTCGTCGCGCTCGGGACGGTGGCCTTCCTGTTTCCGTTTGTGGCCAGTCCCTATTGGCTGTTCCTGGCCTGCCTGTGCGCGATCAACGTGGCCAGCGCCACCGGGCTGAACCTGCTCACCGGCTATACCGGGCTGGTCAGCCTCGGGCAGGCGGCGTTCATGAGCGTCGGCGCCTACACGGTCGCGGTGCTCGAGATCCACCTGGGCACGCCCTTTCTCATCAACCTGCTGGTCGGGGCGTTCCTCGCGGCCGCGATCGGCGTCCTTGTCGGGGTGCCGAGCCTCCGGGTGAAAGGCCTCTACCTCGCCATCGCCACGATCGCCGCCTCGGTGATCCTGCACTTCCTGTTCTCGCACTGGACGCTGACGGGCGAGGCGCGCGGATTGTCTATGCCGCCGGCCCGCCTGTTCGGCCTCGCCATCGACCAGCCCTTCAGCCTCTACTGGCTCATCATGCCGGTCACCTGCCTGATGGTGCTCGGCGCCGCGAACCTCTTGCGGACGCGGATCGGGCGAGCCTTCATCGCCATCCGCGATCGGGACATCTCGGCCGAGGTTCTGGGCATCCCGCTCCTCCGCTACAAGCTGATGAGCTTCGCCATCTCGTCTTTCTATGCCGGGCTCGCCGGAGGGCTTTGGGCCTATTTCTTCCGGGTCGTGACCCCGGAGAGCTTTCCGCTGGTCAACTCGATCTTCTATCTCGCGGCCATCATCGTCGGCGGCATGGGGACGATCCTCGGCGGGATCCTCGGCGCCGTCTTCATGACGCTGGTACCGGAACTGCTGAAGTTCGGAGCCAATTGGCTCACTCCGATCTACCCTGATGCGCTCGCCGTCCTGGCCCCGGTCCGGACCGTCGTCTTCGGCGCGCTCATCGTCGGCTTTCTGATCTTCGAGCCGCGCGGACTCGTAGAGGTCTGGGCGCGGATCAGGCGCTTCTTCCATCTCTGGCCATTCCGGACCTGAGGCACGCAGACGAACCGCAAAATCGAAGGCCGCCGGAGAGGGGCCGTAGCGAGAGGGAGGAGAAAAATGACCACGTCCAGACTGAATCGACGCGAGATGATGGCCGGGTCCGCGGCGCTCGCCGGACTGGGACTGGCCGGAAGCCAGGTCGTCGCCCAGGACGGCAACCAGATCGTCCTCGGCGCCTCCGTCCCGTTGACAGGCGTCTTCGCGTTCGCGGGCGTCGGCATCCATGCGGGCATCCAAGACTATCTCAAGATCCTCAACGACAGTGGCGGGATCAAGGGCCGGACGATCAAGTACGTGGCGGAGGATACCGGCTATAAGGTGGACGCCTCGGTCGCAGCCTTCAACAAGATCACGAGCCAGGAGAAGGTGGCGCTCTACTACGCTGACTCCACGGGCTTCGCGAAGACGATCAACCCCGAACTCGACCGGCGCGGCAGCATGATGATGGGCGGCGCCTCGTTCGCCACCGAGCTGAACGATCCAAAAAAGTACCCGCTCCAGTTCATCGCGGGCCCTGATTACACTGAAATGTTCGGCATTCTTCTGCGTTACATCGTCAAGGAGAGACCGGGCGCACGTGTCGCCTTTGTCTATTCCGACACGGAATTCGGGCGTGATCCGATCGCGCAGGGAGAAGCCATCGCAAAGGATCTCAAGCTTTCCGTCGTCGAGAAGATCGTCACGCCTCCGGGCAGCGTCGACGTCTCGACCGAGGTCCTGAAGCTGCGCCGCGCCAATCCGGACTTCACCATCTTTCACGGCTATGTGCTGGCCCCGATCCCGGAGTTCATCACGCATGCCAAGCAGATGGGCATGCGCTCGAACTTCATGGGCACGTTCTGGACCATGGACAACTCGACCGTGCAGCGCATGGGCGAGGCTGCCGACGGATTCCTCGGCGTCATGCCGTACCGGTACTACTACGACAAGGAAGGGTCCGCCCCGCTGCTGGAGAAGATCCGGCAGATACGGCCGGAGTACCAATCCACCGGCTACCTGCAGGGCTTCGTGACAGCCATGCTCATGGCAGAAGCGATCAAGCGCACGGTTGAGGCCGGAAAGGAACTGACCGGCGCCAATATCAAGGCTGGGCTGAACAGCATCAAGGATTTCGACACGGGCGGGTTGTTCGGCGTGCCCATCTCGATCCCCGGCAACTCGGTGCCCGTCGGGCGCATCTATCGCTTCGATGCCAAAGCCAAGCAGATGCTGCCGGCTTCGGACTGGATAAAGCTCTGACGCCGGCCAGCTCAGCGGGGGCTCGCATGGCGGCTGCAGCGGTGCTCGACGTGAACAACGTCGAGGTCGTCTACAACAGGACGGTGCAGGTGCTGCGCGGGCTCTCGCTGCAGGTGCCGCAGGGTCAGATCGTGGCCCTGCTCGGGTCGAACGGCGCGGGCAAGTCGACGCTGCTCAAGGCCGTGTCCAACCTGCTCGCGCTCGAGGACGGAGCCGTCACGGCCGGCGCGATCAGCTTCCAGGGTGAGGACGTCGCGAGCCTCGCCCCGCATAGTCTGGTTCGGCGCGGCCTCTTCCACGTCATGGAGGGGCGCCGGATCTTCGAGGATTTGACCGTCGAGGAGAACCTGACGGCTGCGACCTTCGCGCTGTCGGGCAGGCCCGCCAGCACGCCCGATTTCGAGATGGTCTACGACTACTTCCCTCGGTTGCGGGACCAGCGGAAGGGCCTCGCCGGCTATCTGTCGGGCGGCGAGCAGCAGATGCTGGCGATCGGGCGCGCGCTGATCGCAAAACCCTCCCTCATTCTGCTCGACGAGCCGTCGCTCGGGCTCGCACCCATGCTCGTGGAGGAGATCTTCGCGATCATCGCCCGCATCAATGCCGAGCAGAAGGTGTCGATGCTGCTGGTCGAGCAGAATGCGGCCGTAGCCTTCGCGGTCTCGCATTACGGCTACATCCTGGAGACGGGGAAGGTCGTGATCGACGGGCCGGTCGAGCGCTTGGTGCGCGACCAGGACGTGCGCGAGTTCTATCTCGGCGTAGGCGGGACCGGGAGCGCGCGGAGCTACCGCGACGTCAAGCACTACAAGCGCCGCAAGCGCTGGCTGTCGTGAGCGGGCGGGCCATGATCTCCCTCCCGGACCTCACCCTGCCGCAGATGCTCCGCCAGAACGCCAGGACCATGCCCGACAGGCTGGCCTTGCGGCAGAAGGATTTCGGGCTTTGGCAGCCCGTCACCTGGGCCGAATACGACGAACGCGCCCGCCATTTCGGCCTCGGGCTTCTGGCGATCGGCCTTTCCGAGCGGGGCCATGTCGGTATCTTGTCGGAAAACCGCGTCGAATGGGTCGTAGCGCAGCTCGGCGCCTCCATGGTCCGTGGCGTCGCCATCGGAGTGTACCCGACGAGCCCCGCGAACGAGGTGGCCTATGTTCTCGGGCACGGCGAGGCGCAGATCGTCGTCTGCGAGGATCAGGAACAGACCGACAAGGTGCTGGAGCGGATCGACGAACTGCCGCGGCTGAAGCGGATCGTCGTCATCGACCCCAAGGGCCTCAGACACTACCAGAGCCCGCTTCTGGTCTCCTTCGCGGAGGTGATGTCCCTCGGGGCCACGAAGGAGAGAGAGTGCCACGACCTGATCGAGACCTGCCTCGCCGGGCAGAGCCAGGCCGATATCGGCCTGATGGTCTACACCTCCGGATCCACGGGCAAGCCCAAGGGCGCGATGGTGAGCTACCGCAACATGCGGGCGCAGGCCGCGGGCGGCATCGACCGGCTCGGCATCGACCCCGCCAGCACGAACCTCTCCTACCTGCCGCTCTGCCACGTCGCCGAGCAGATGCTGACGACGATGGCTCCGATCTACGCGGGATCCTGCGTCTCCTTCGGCGAGTCCCTCCGAACGGTGCAGGAGGATCTCCGCGAGGTCGCCCCGACTCTGTTTCTCGGCGTGCCGCGAATCTGGGAAAAGCTGTACGCCGCCATTCACATCAAGCTGATGGAGGCCGGCGGCTGGCGCCGGCGGCTGTTCGAAGCGGGTCTTGCGGCCTGCAGCGGTTTCGCCTGCAAGCCTCATGCGCAACGTAGCCTGCGCGAGAAGGCGATCTTCGCATTCTACTACCTTGTCGTCTTCCGCGCATTGCAGAACTTCATCGGCCTGCGGAGGACAAAAGTCGCGCTCACCGGGGCCGCCCCGATCCCGCCGCGGATCGTCAGCTTCTTTCGTACCATCGGCGTGCCCCTGATCGAGGTATACGGGCTGACGGAATCCTCCGGCATGGCAACAGCGCAGCGCGTGGACGCGATGCTGCCCGGCGCGGTCGGCGAGCCGATCGCCGGAGCCGAAGTAAGGCTGGCAGACGACGGCGAGTTGCTCGTGCGGGGCGACATCGTGTTCGAGGGCTATTTCAACAACCCCGAGGCGACGAGCGCCGTCCTGCGCGACGGCTGGCTGCATACCGGCGATGTTGCTGTACTGCAGGAGGGGCAGGTCAAGATCGTCGACCGGCTGAAGGACATCATGATCACGGCCGGGGGCAAGAACCTCAGCCCCTCCGAAATCGAAAACACGGTCAAGGGCAGCGCCTTCATCAAGGAGTGCATCGTCGTGGCGGACGGCCGGAAATACGCCTCCGCCCTCATTCAGATCGATGCCGAGACCGTCGGGAAATGGGCCGAGGAGAACCGCATCGCGTTCACCCACTTTCGGAGCCTCGCTGAGCATCCGCGGGTCAGGGAACTCGTCGCGACCGAGATAGACCAGGCCAATGCCCAGCTCGCGCCGGTCGCCCAATTGAAGCGGTTTCACCTGCTGCAGAAAGAGCTCGACCACGACGACGACGAGGTCACCGCGACCATGAAGGTTCGCCGCGCGAACATCGCCAAGAAATACGCGACCGAGATCGAGGCGCTCTACAGCACGGAACGCCAGGGCGAGCCAGCCTGAGAGCCAGCCTATCGACGGCGCTTGGTCGGGGAGGATCCGCTACCCCCACAGTCGCCCCAGGGAGTTGCGCACCCTCGAGCGGTGCACCGACAAGCGCTTCCGCGCCCTTGTGGAAGTCGGGATCGCGGACGCTTCGGTCCGAGCGCGCGATCCCGGGATGCCGGCCTTCGGGGCCGTACGTGCGCTGGGTCGGATCGCGCGCTGGTACAACCCAGAAGGCCGCTCTCCTAGAGAGCCTCAGGGCTTGGGTGCGGTCTTGCAGCGGCTCTCGGCGAGAGTGGGATACGCCTCGTTCCCGTCCACCTTCCGGACGAGCTTGAGAATGTCCCATTTGCTCTTCGACTCGGCTGGCGACTTCACCTCCATGAGGAACATGTCGTGCACCATGGCTCCGTCTTCGCGAAGACGGCCGTTCTGCGTGAAGGCGTCCTTCACCGGGTTGGCGCGCATCCAGGCGAAGACCTGGTCGGGGGCGGTCGAACCCGTCGCTTCGATGGCCTTCAGGTAGTGCCGGACGGCCGAGTACACGCCGGCGTGGATCATGTTCGGCATGGCGTTCCGGCGCTCGAAGAAGCGCTTCGAGAATGCGCGCGTGTCGTCGTTCAGATCCCAGTAGAAGGCCGTTGTCAGGTTGAGGCCCTTCGCGGTCTCCAGGCCCATCGAAACGACGTCGCTGTCGAACATGAGAAGCGCGGCGACCTTCTGGCCCCCGGCCAGTAGGCCGAACTCGCCGGCGCCCTTCACCGCGTTGCGCAGGTCCGGGCCGACATTCGCAAGCCCGAGCACCTGCGCCTTGCTGGATTGCGCCTGGACCAGGAACGCCGAGAGGTCGCTGGCATTCATCGGATGCCGGACGGCGCCCGAAACCTGCCCGCCGGTGCTTTTCACGACCCGCGCAGCGGCCTCCTCGAGCGAATGGCCGAAGGCGTAGTCGGACGTGAGGAAGAACCAGTTCTTGCCGCCCCCTGCCACCACGGCGCTCGCCGTTCCGCGCGCGAGCGTATTCGTATCGTAGCTCCATTGCGCGCTGTAGGGTGCGCAATCCTCGTTGCTGAGCCGGTCCGTACCGGGGCCCGAGAACAGGACCACCTTGTTACGTTCCCGGGCGATGCTCTGCACCGCCAGCGCGATGGAGGAGACCGGCACGTCCGCGATGGCATCGACGCCGTCGAGGTCGTACCAGCGCCGTGCGATCTGCGAGCCGATATCCGGCTTGTTCTGGTGGTCGCCCACCAGGATCTCGACCGGACGTCCGCCAACGGTGCCGCCGGCATCCTCGAGAGCGAGCCTGGCCGCCTCGACGGACCCGGCACCAACGATATCCGAGAACGGGCCGGACATGTCGGTGAGCACGCCGATCTTCAGCGGCGGAGATGCGGACTGCGCAAGGGCTCCCGTCATCAGCCCCAGGATGACCGGCATGGCCAGCAGGGCGCTTGTCCCACTCTTCCTCACGTAACCCTCCCTTTGTGCTGCTTGTTGTCAGATCCCGCCGGCCACCAATTCGCGCCCGATAAGCATCTTGCGGATCTCCGTGGTGCCCGCGCCGATCTCGTACAGCTTGGCATCCCGCAGCAGCCGGCCCGTCGGGTAGTCATTGATGTAGCCGTTGCCCCCGAGGAGCTGGATCGCATCGAGCGCGACCCGCGTTCCGCTTTCGGCCGCGAAAAGGATCGCGCTGGCCGCCTCCTTGCGGACGGGCCGGCCCCGTTCGGCTGCGCGCGCGACCGAATGCAGGTAGGCCCTGCTCGCGTTTAGCAGCGTCATCATCTCGGCAAGCTTTGCTTGAACAAGCTGGAACTCACCTATGGCGCGGCCGAACTGCTTGCGCTCCCGCGCATAGGCGAGGCCGATATCGAGCGCCGCTTGCATCAAGCCTATCGGCGCGCTCGCGGCGACGATGCGCTCGTAGTCGAGTCCCTTCATCAGCACGCGCACGCCGCCGTTCAGCGCGCCGAGCACGTTTTCGGCCGGAACTTCGCAATCCTCGAAGACGAGTTCGCACGTCCCGGACCCGCGCATGCCGAGCTTGTCGAGCGGCTGCGCCTGGCTGAAACCGGGCGTGCCACGCTCGACGAGGAACGCCGTGATGCCCTTCTTGCCGGCATCGGGATCCGTCTTAGCGTAGACCACATAGACGTCCGCGAAGGCGCCGTTCGTCGTCCACATCTTGGTGCCGTTCAGGACGTAGCGGTCACCGCGGCGCGTTGCACCGAGGCGCAGGCTGACGACGTCCGACCCTGCGCCGCTCTCGCTCATGGCGAGTGCCCCGACCTTGGCGCCCGCGATCAGGGCCGGCAGAAAACGACGCTTCTGCTCGGCCGTCCCGTTCAACCGGATCTGGTTCACGCAGAGGTTCGAGTGGGCGATGTAGGAGATGCCGACTGAGCCCGAGCGCCGCGAAATCTCCTCGGATACGACCGCATGAGCGAGATAGCCGAGCCCGGCGCCGCCGAATTCCTCCTCGACCGTGATCCCGAACAGCCCGAGCTCACCCATCTCGGGCCAGAGCTCGCGCGGGAAGCGGTCGGCCCGGTCCACCTCGGCCGCGATGGGCGCGATCCGCCGCTCCGCATAGGAGGAGGCCAGCTCGCGCAGGGAGCGAAGATCGTCGTCGAGCTCGTCGAGCACCATCGTCAACGTCCCTGGAAAACGGGCGCGCGCTTCCCGACGAAGGCCGCGATGCCCTCGTATGCATCCGCAGAGTTGACGAGCGAGCGGAAGCCCTCCCGCTCCAGGTCCAACGCTTCGCCGAGATGGAGCGAGCGCGACATCCGGGCGAGCTTGAGCGTCCGCTCCACGGCGAGCGGCGCGTTGCGCACGATCCGCGCCGCGATGCGACGCGCGGTGTCGAGGAGTTCCGCCCCGGGCACGACCCGGCTGACGAGCCCGACGCGGAGGGCCGTCTCGGCGTCGATCGGGTCTCCGGTCAGCAGCATCTCGCTCGCGAGCGCCGGCGAGATGAAGCGCGGCAGCCTGCTCACGCCCCCTCCCCCGGCCAGGACCCCGAGTTGCACCTCCGGCAGGCCTAGACGGGCATTCTCGCTCGCGATGCGGATATCGCAGGCGAGCGCTATCTCGAGCCCGCCGCCGAAGGCGAAGCCATTGACGGCCGCGATGATCGGCTTTCGGGTCGGCGGAACCCGGGTCATGCCGCAGAACGTTCCGTCGTCGCGGTTCGCGAGCGCCTGATCACGCAGGGCCGGCAGCATCGTGCCGATCTCGGCGCCGACGCAGAATGCCCGCTCTCCCGCCCCGGTCAGAATCGCGCAGCGGATCCCCTCGTCGCGCTCCACCTCGGCCCAGGCGGCCCGGAGCGCGTCATTCGTCTCCGGATCGATCGCATTGAGACGATCCGGCCGGTTGATCCGGACAACGGCGATCCCGTCCTGCCCGCGCTCCAGATCGACGCTCACGCGCTCTCTCCGGAATGGATCTGGGTACGCAGCTCACGCTTCAGGATCTTGCCCAGATAGTTCTTGGGCAGCTCGTCATAGGACATGAAGCGCACGGCTTTCGGGGTCTGGTACCCGCCAAGGCTCGTCCGGGCGAAGGAGATCAGGTCCTCCGCGCTCGCCTGCCTACCATCGTGGAGCGTGACCACGGCCGTGACCATCTCGCCCCAATGGTCGTCGGGAAGGCCGATCACGGCGACCTCCCGGACGGCCGGGTGCTTCGCCATGACGTACTCGACTTCCTGCGAGTAGACGTTCAGGCCGCCGGTCTTGATCATGTCCTTGGAGCGGTCGTGGAAGGTCACGAAGCCGCGCTCGTCCATGACGCCGAGATCTCCCGTCAGCAGCCAGCCGTCGTGGAAGACCTTTCGGGTCTCCTCCGGGCGATTGTAATAGCCGCTCATCACGGCAGGGCCGCGCACGGCGAGTTCGCCGAGTTCGCCGGGCGCCGCGTCCGTCCGGTCCTCGCGCAGGATGCGCAATTCGCAATTGCGCACTGCCCGGCCGATCGAGCCGGGCGCACGGTCGTAATCCTCTGGCTGCAGGCAGGTGACGATCGGCCCGGCCTCCGTGAGCCCGTACTCGTAGTAGATGCCGAGGCCGGGGCTCAGTGCCTCCATCTCCTCCCGCTCGTGGCGCGGCAGGATCCCGGCGCCGGAATACCACCGCTTGAAGCTCGACCAGTCGGCCCGATGCGCGCCCGGATGCTTCACGATCTGGCGCGCCATCGTGGGCGGCGTGAAGCTGTTGGTGGCGCGCTCCCGCTGCATGGCCTCGATCCAAGCGCCGGCGGAGAATTCGCGAAGGATGACCGAGGTCGCGCCCAAGTAGAGGTGCGGCAGAAACCAGGTATTCAGCGCTGCCGAATGGTGAAGGGCCGTCGCGAGCAGGGTCGTGTCCCACTCCGTCATCCGGGTGTCGATGATCTCGTTGACGGCGTTCCAGAAGAGGTTCGCGTGCGACAGGAGCACACCCTTGGAGACGCCCGTCGTGCCGCCGGTGAACAGGATGACGCCGCCCCGGTCGGGCGAAACGCTGCGATCCGCCTTCCGCCCCCGGAAGGGGTGCGCCAGCTCGTCCTGAGACTCGCGCTCGAGCGAAAGGATCTCGGGCAGTCCCGATTCCGAGCTCATCAATGCGCGGCCGGCCTCGTCCGCAAAGAGCAGCGACACGCCGACATCCCGCATCATCGCACCGAGCCGGTCGGGCGTTTCGCGGTAGTTGAGGGCGCTCGCGAGCGCTCCCGCCTTCGCGATCGCGAGAAAGGCCTTCGCCCACTCGGCGGATGCCCCGGCCAGGATGCCCACCCGATCGCCCGGCTGCACGCCACGCGCCACGAGGGCGGCCGCCAACGCGTCGGTCTCGGCGTCCAACTCCGCGTAGGTCAAGCGGATCCCGCCGTCCACGAGGGCAAGCTTTTGCGGGAAACGCCGTGCGTTATGCGTGACGAACGCACCAACCGCTTGCATTCCACCCTCCCAATTAATCGGACAGCTGACCGTTTTTTTCTGGTTATCCGGGTTCAAGCCCGTCGGCAAGCCGTCTATGGATCGACAGACCTCAACGGCGGCCCGAGCGCAGGACCGCTCCGGACACGAAACATCACGGGAGAGACATGGTCACCCAGGAAGCCGTCCCGGCGAGCGCCGGCACATCGAACTGCGTGTCTGTCCAGACGGATTGTCGTGGCGTTGCCACGGTGACGTTGAACCGTCCGGAAGTGCGCAACGCCTGGAACCCCGCCCTGATAGCGGAGCTGACCGCCACCTTCCTCCGGCTCGCAGAGGATGATTCAGTCCGCGTCGCCGTGATCACGGGAGCTGGGACGGCCTTCAGCGCAGGCGGAGACCTTGGCTGGATGCGAGGTCTTCTTGAGGCATCGGAAGACGAGCGCCGACGCGACGCGGACAAGGTCGCGGCCCTCCTCGATGCGCTGGACCTGTTTCCGAAGCCGCTCGTCGCCCGGGTGAATGGCGCCGCCTTTGGCGGCGGGTTGGGGCTCGTCTGCACGGCAGACGTTGCAATCGCGAGCGAGCCTGCCCGGTTCGGCCTGACGGAGGTCCGGGTCGGCATCATCCCGGCCGTGATCTCGCCTTTCGTCGTTCGCCGACTGGGCCTTGGCACGGTCCGCGGCCATCTGCTCGGCGGCGCGGCGATCTCGGCCGAGACGGCCCGCGCTATCGGGCTCGTTCGAGAGGTCGTACCCGCCGCCGTCCTCGATGAAGCCGTTCTGGCGGTTGTCGACGAATTTCTTTCGTCCGGGCCCGAAGCCCTCCGCCGCACCAAGGCCCTGCTCCGGGAAGTAAGCGCCTGTGGTCCGGAACAGGCAAAAGCGCTGGCGATCGAGGCCCTGATGGACGTCTGGCGAGGCGACGAAGCCCGCGACGGCCTGACGGCCTTTCTGGAGAAGCGCCGCGCTCCATGGGTCCAGGCCTGACCCGTTTCACGACGGGAGCTTGCGGCTTGGCGTGCCGAGTTGTCTAGGATTCCGCGAGCCTCCCGAAGAGACCACAGCCAGTTCGATGACGAGAACGACCGGATCCAGCGGAGCGAAGACGCTCGAGGCAATCAAGCGCGCAGGCGTGAAGCGCATCTACGAGCACGGCTTCGAGGCCATGAAGCTGCGCGATCTTGCAGCCGATGTCGGGATCCAGCCGGGGTCGCTCTACAATTACATCACGCAGAAGGAGGAGTTCCTCTTCACCCTAATCCGGGAGATCATGGAAGAACTCCACGCCGGCTTGCGGGCGACACTCGAGGGCGCGCACGGACCCCTCGATGCGCTCGAACGCTTCGTCGACTTCCATATTCGGTGGCACACTGCCCGGAGGCGAGAGGTCTTCATCGGCAACATGGAACTGCGGAGCCTTTCGCAGCCGCATTACCGGGAGATCGTGGAGCTCCGGCAGCTCTACGAGGGCGAGCTTCGCAGCATCCTGGAGGACGGAAACCGGCGCGGCGTCTGGAGCGTCGACGAGCCCCAGATTACCACCTTCGCGATCATCGCCATGCTGACGGGCGTCTGCACCTGGTACCGCCCGCGCGGGCGGCTTTCGCAGGACCAACTGGTGGCGCATTATCGGAGCCTCGTCCTGAGCACCGTCGCCCTCCGACCCGCCTGAAGCAGCTCCGCCGACACCTTCCGATCCGCAATTAAACGGACGGTCGACCGCTTGTTTATCGCGGCCGTTGTCGGTACAGGAAGAGCCTGCTCGACGCACTCGGGCAGGCGGTTTCGAGAGTGGCCACGCGCCATGGCGCCCAGGCCACCAGCCCCGTCGGGAGGAGAAGGATGCTGTTCCGGAAGCCATTGGCCTTCAGCAACGCGGTCGCGACGACTTTCAGCGGCATCGAGACTGCACCACTGGGCGAGATCAGGCTGCTGCAAGAGGCGCGGCTCCGGCGCCAGATGGACTACCTTGCCGAGCGCTCGGTCTTCTACCGCAGGCGCTTCGCCGAATGGGGCATCTCGCCTGGATCCATCAGGTCCGTCGAAGACCTTGCGACCATCCCCTTCACCTACAAGCAGGACCTGCGCGACAGCTTGGCTGCAGCGCCGCCGCTGGGTGAGCATCTTGCGGCGCCGATCGAAGACGTCGTGCAGATCCAGGCCTCGTCCGGCACGACGGGCAGCCCTTCCTATGTCGGCCTGACCGAGAACGACGTCCTGGCTTGGCAGGAGATGACCGCGCGGGCCCTCTTCGCGTGCGGCATGCGCCCGGGCGATACGGTCCTGCACGGCTTCTCGATGAGCAAGGGCTTCGTCGGCGGCATCCCGATCTTCCAGGCGATCCAATACCTGGGAGCGCGTGACGTCCCGATCGGGGCGGATGGTGGGGTCGACCGGCTCCTGATCGCGGCGCGCGACCTGCGCCCGCGCTGCATCGTCGGCACACCCAACTTCCTGCTCTTCCTGGCCGAAGCCGCTCCAGACATCATCGGCATGGAGGCCGCGGAGCTCGGCGTCGAGCGCCTGATCGTCGGCGGTGAGCCGGGCGGCGGCATCCCGGCCATCCGGGAGGCGATCGAGGCGCGTTGGAACGCGACCTGCTGCGAGCTCATGGGCGGCACCGACCTCGGCTGCACGTACTGGGCCGAGACGGATTCGCATCTCGGCATGTACATGGTGGGGCCCGAGCACATCCTGGTAGAGCTGATCGATCCGGAGAACGGGGCCGTGCTCCGCTGGGAGGAAGGCCAGACGGGCGAGCTCGTCTACACGGCGCTTGGCCGTGAGGCGTCGCCGGTCCTCCGCTTCCGCAGCGGCGACCACGTGAGGGTGACGGCGACGACCTCGCCCGACGGCCGGACCGCGCCGGCCATCCGCTGCTTCGGCCGCACGGACGACATGCTGATCGTCCGAGGCGTGAACCTCTTCCCCTCGGCCATCCAGCACATCGTCGCCTCCATGCCGGAGACGAACGGCGTGATGCGGATCGTCGCCGATTTCGCGGGCCACACCACGCAGGAGAACCTCAAGGTGCTGGTCGAGCGCAGCGGAGGCCGGCCGGCGGAGCAGGACGGCGAGCTGAAGCGCGAGGTCGAGACCCGCATCCGCAACGCGCTCGCCGTGAAGGCGGATGTCAGGATCGTTCCCGCCGACTTCTTCGAGAAGCCGGGCGCCCGGAAGGTCTCACTCACCTTGCGCGAGATGCCGGCCATCCCGAACCCTTCCGCGAGCCGCTGAGCCGACCATGCAGACACAGGAACCGGCCGCTCCCTTGAGCGATGCCGAGCGCAACCGGCGGGACTATCTCGAACTCGTCGAGGAGCTCTACGCGAAGCGCCGCTCCGCGCGCATCGGCGGCCCGGAGAGAGCGCGCAAGAAGCATGTCGGGCGCAGCAAGCTGCTCGTCCGCGAGCGGATCGATGCGCTGATCGATCCGGGCTCGCCCTTTCTCGAGCTCGCCGACCTCGCAGGCGACGGCCTGTACGAGGGCGTGGCGCCGGGCGCCGGGCTGGTCACGGGGGTCGGCACGATCCAGGGCCGCCCCTGCATGATCATCGCAAACGACGCGACCGTGAAGGGCGGCACCTATTTCGGCATGACCTGCCGGAAGCATGTCAGGGCCCAGCGCTTCGCCTGGGAGAACGAGCTCCCCTGCATCACGCTCGTCGACAGCGGCGGGGCCTTCCTGCCTGACCAGGCCAACATCTTCCCGGACGAGGGCCTGTTCGGCTCGATCTTCCACAACCAGGTCGGCATGTCGGCAGACGGCATCCCGCAGATCGCCGTTGTGCTCGGGGCCTGCACGGCGGGTGGCGCCTATATCCCGGCGCTTTGCGACGAGATCGTCATCGTGCGCGGCCAGGGCTTCATGTATCTCGGCGGCCCGCAGCTCGTCCAGGCCGCGACCGGCGAGCAGACCGGAGCCGAGGAGCTCGGCGGCGCCGCGATGCACAGCCGCACGAGCGGCGTCACGGACCACCTTGCCGAGAACGACGCACACGCGCTCGCCATCACCCGGCGCCTGGTCGGCGAGCTGCCGGGCCGCCCCGCCTCGCGCTGGACGCGCTCGCGGCCGCAGGGGCCAGAGCGCGATCCCGCCAGCATCTACGAGCTGATCAGCCGCGATCCGCGCAAGCCGACCGATACCCGGGCCGTTCTCCAGGCGCTCGTGGACGAAGGCAGCCTGCAAGAGTTCAAGGCCGAATACGGCACCACGCTGATCACGGCCTTCGCCAGGATCGGCGGCTTCCAGGTCGGACTCCTGGCGAATGCCGGTGTGCTGTTCACCGACTCCGCCCTCAAGGCGACCCACTTCATCGACCTGTGCTGCAAGCGCGACGTGCCGCTCCTCTTCCTGGCTGACGTGTCGGGCTTCATGGTCGGCCGGGAGGCGGAGGTCTCTGGCATCGCCAAGGCCGGCGCGAAGTTCATCACGGCGATGAGCTCGGCCTCCGTGCCGAAATACACGATCATCACCGGCGGCTCCTACGGGGCGGGCTACCTGGCGATGTGCGGGAGGGCATTCAAGCCGACCGCGATGTTCATGTGGCCGAACGGCCGCGCGGCCATCATGGGACCGGAGCAGGCCGCCACGACCCTTGCGATGGTGAAGCGCCAGAACGTCGAGGCGCGGGGCGGCTCCTGGTCTGCCGAGGAGGAAGAGGCGTTCAAGGCGCCGATCCGCGGCGAATACGAGCGCTTCGCCGATGCCTACAACTTCGCGCGCAACCTCTGGGTCGATGGCGTCATCGAACCCGGCGAGACGCGCCAGGTGATGACGCTTCTCCTCGACCTCGCCGCCCGCACGGAAAAGCGGCCTACGCGCTTCGGCGTGTTCCGGATGTGAGCCCGAGCCGACGCATGCCCTTCAAGAAGATCCTCATCGCCAACCGTGGCGAGATCGCCTGCCGGATCGCCCGCACCTGCCGCAGACTCGGCATCGGTGTTGCCGGCGTCCATTCGGAGGCGGACCGGAACGCGCTGCATGTCCGCGAGATCGGCGAGTCGATCGAGATCGGACCCGCGCCGGCCTCGGCGAGCTACCTGCAGATCGAGCGGATCGTCGAGGCTGCGCGGCGCGTCGGCGCCGATGCGGTTCATCCCGGATACGGCTTCCTGGCGGAGAACGCTGCGCTCGCATCTGCGCTGGCGGAAGCGGGCATCGCCTTTATCGGCCCCCGGCCCGAGGTGCTGCGCCAGTTCGGTGACAAGGCCGCCGCCAAGGCCGTCGCGCGCGGGGCCGGCGTGCCGGTCGTGCCCGGGACGATCCAGCCAAGCCGTGACCCGAGCGAGATCCTGTCAGCCCTTCGCGGGATGCAGCTTCCGGTCCTGCTGAAGGCCGCCGCGGGCGGCGGCGGCAAAGGCATGCGGGTCGTCTCCAGCCTGGAGGATGCCGCGCAGGAGATCCAGGCCGCGATGCGGGAGGGGCAGAGCTCCTTCGGCAACCCGGAGCTGATCGTCGAGGAATTCCTGCCGCGGGCGCGACACATCGAGGTCCAGATCCTCGGTGACGGCCGGGGGCGCGTGATCCACCTCTTCGACCGCGAATGCTCGCTGCAGCGCCGGCACCAGAAGGTCATCGAGGAGGCCCCGGTCCTGAGCCTTCCTGTCGGCTTGCGCGAGGAGATCCTGGGCCATGCCGTCCGGCTCGGCGAAGCAGTCCGATATGGCGGGCTCGGAACGGTCGAGTTCATTGTCCAGGGCCGGCGCGCATTCTTCCTCGAGGTGAATCCACGCATCCAGGTCGAGCACCCGGTCACCGAGGAGGTGACGGGCCTCGACCTCGTGGAACTGCAACTCCGGGCCGTCGGCGAAGCCGCCCTCCCCCGACAGGACGAGATCAGGGTCACGGGCTGCGCGATCGAGGCGCGCCTCTATGCGGAGGACACTGCGCGCGGCTTCCTTCCATCGACAGGGACGGTCGAAAGGTTGCGGCTGCCGGGCGGCATCCGGGTGGATGCCGGCGTCGACGAGGGCGCGGAGGTCACGCCTTTCTACGATCCCATGATCGCCAAGCTGATCGCGACGGGGCCGGACCGGGCCGGCGCCTACGCTGCGCTGCGGTCGAACCTGGCCGAGACCGGCGTGCTCGGGCTGGAGACGAACCGCGACTTCCTGCTCCGCCTCGCGACGGACCCGGACGTGCTCCGGAACGAGGTGCATACGGGCTCGATCGACGCGCTGCTGCAAACCGAGACAGCCAGGGCCGGCGGTAGCGCAACCACGGAGGATGCCGCGCTCGCGGCCGCACTCTGGCTGCGCAAGCATCGCGCCGAGAGCGCAGACCCGTGGTCCGGCTGGTCGGACCTGACTGGTTGGCGCCTCGGTGACGGCAGCGCGACCATGGCCTTCTCGCCCTCGCTTCGCCTCCTCGCCGGCGAGGAGTCCTTCGAGGCAACCTTCGGTCAACGCGAGGCGAACGGCTCGCTCGGCGTGCGGATCGGCGAGGAGCGCTTCACCGTGACACCCGGCGAGGCGGCAGGCCGGCAGGTGAGCGTGCTGGACGGACGAAGCTGCGCCCTTCGGTCCTCGGTCGCGGACGAGAGCGTCGGCTTCGTGGCTCCGGACGGTCGAAGCGTCCGATTCCGCGTCGAGCCGCACCTCTCGGGGAACCTGCTCGCGTCCGAGGCCTCAGGTGACGGCCGCATCCGAGCCCCCATGATGGGCCGCATCGTGGCAGTCGAGGTCGAGGCCGGCACGCCCGTGACAGGCGGGCAGCGGCTGGCGACGATGGAATCGATGAAGATGGAGCTCCCGATCCAGGCGCCCTGGGCGGGAGTCGTCAGTGCCGTGCATTGCCGGCAGGACGCGAATGTCGAACGCGATCAGGTCGTGTTCGTCCTCTCCCGTGTCGAGGATGCGGCCGCGTGAGTGATCTTCCCGGCCGCATCGACATCCACGAGGAGGGCCCGCGCGAGGGCTTCCAGTTCGAGAAGACGATCTACCCGATCGAGCAGCGGGTTGCGCTGGTGGATGCCCTCACCGAGACCGGTCTGAAGGACATCCAGGTCGCATCCTTCGTCAATCCGAAGCTCGTCCCGCAGATGGCGGACGCGGCCGAACTCTTCGGGCGCATCCGCAAGAAGCCGGGCGTGCGCCACACGGCGTTGTGGCTGAACGAGCGCGGCTTCGAGCAGGCCATAGCGGCACCGGGGGTCGACCTTGCCGGCAAGCTCCTCTTCTACGCATCCGACCCCTTCAGCCGGCAGAACAACGGCTGCTCGCGCGAGGAGATGCGCCATCGTCAGGCCGGATGGCTGCCCCGCTATGAAGCGGCCGGTATTGCGGTCGAGGCCGCCTATGTGATGACCGCCTTCGGCTGCAACCTGCAGGGTGAGGTGCCGGTCTCCGCCGTGCGCGAAGAGGTCCGGTGGGTCGCCGAGCTGTGCCGGGAAGCCGGAGCCCCCCTGCCGGCGATCTACCTCGCAGACACGGTGGGCTGGGCTACGCCGCTCTCCATCGAGCGCAGGATCGGGGCGGTTCGAGAGCTGCTGCCGGATGCCCGTATCGGGCTGCATCTCCATGATACGCGTGGCACCGCACCGGCCAGCTTCTATGCCGCGCTTCGGATGGGCGTGACGCTCTTCGACGGCTCGCTTGCCGGGCTCGGCGGCTGCCCCTTCGCCGGCCACGGCCAGGGGGCGGCGGCGGGCAACATCTGCACGGAAGACATGGTCTTCATGGCGCACGAAATGGGCATCGAGACAGGGATCGATCTCGAGCGTCTGATCGAGGCGGCGCGCATGGCCGAGCGCATCATCGGGCGGCCGCTTGCCGGACGCGTGATGCATAGCGAGTCGCTCCCGCGACGCTGAGAAAGCAGCCGCCACCCGCCGGCCTATCGCCGGGAGCCATCATCTACCGAGGACCAGCGCCAGCGGAACTCTTCTATCCATCTTGGTCTCAGGCCCAGATCCAAGCGAGGGACCTTAAGGCTGGCTTAAGCTGTGGGAGTTGAGTGGCCCCCGCCTGCGACTTCGCAAGGCTCCCTCGGGTGATCGGATGTCAGCCTCCTCCAGGATTCGTGCGGCGATCCTGTTCGCCTCCTGCCTCGCCCTGAACGTCGGTGGCGTCGAGGCTCAGATGGCGGATCTGGCGGCCGTGAGGGTCGCGTCGGTAGCGCGACTGGAGGACGTCCTCCGAAAGGCCCGCGCGCGGCGCGAGCCGGTCCTCGCCTATGTCACGGCCGAATGGTGTCCGAGTTGCAGGGCGATGGATCGCACGGTCTTCGCTGACCCGGTGGTGAAGAAGCGGCTCGGACAGCTCACCCTGGTCGTCGTCGATGTCACGCGCGATGGCGACGGGGAGCGCGCGATGCTCGCGCGGCTGAAAGCGGAGGGGCCACCGACCCTTATCGCCCTCAACGGCCCGAGCAGGATTGCGGCGGACGCCCGCATCGTCGGCATGCCGAGCAAGAACGCGCTGCTGGACCTGCTGAACTCCGCGGGAATGTAGGCGCGAGCGCACAAGGCGCCGCGCGGTAACACGACTTTAACCCTGGTCCTGGAGCTTCGATGACGATCTCTCGCCGAGCCATTCTGGCCGGAACATCTGCGCTTTCGTCAAGGCTCTTGGACGGTGCGGAAAGATTGTCTGCGGCTAAGGCTCCAGCACCATGAAGATGAAGGTCGTCCTGAGCGGCGCTGCCGCGCTCCTCCTCGCCGGTTGCGTGACGATGGGCCAGCACAAGGGGGAGACACCGATCCCGCCTGGCCTGCTCGCCAAGATGAATGGGAACGGCATGACGGCCGCGGACCCCATTCTCATTCGCGTGTTCAAGAAAGAGAACGAGCTGGAGGTCTGGAAGCGGACCACAGGTGGCGAGTATGCCCGGCTGAAGACCTACCCGATCTGCCGCTGGTCCGGCCAGCTCGGCCCCAAGATCCGCGAGGGTGACCGGCAGACGCCCGAGGGCTTCTACACCGTCGGGCTCGACCAGCTGAACCCGAACTCGGCCTTCCACCTGTCGTTCGACCTCGGCTTCCCGAACGAGCTCGACAGGGCGCTCGGGCGAACCGGCTCCGCGCTCATGATCCACGGCGCCTGCTCCTCCTCCGGCTGCTACGCCATGACGGACGACGGCGCGGCCGAGCTCTACGCCCTGGCGCGGGAGGCGCTCCGGGGAGGACAGGACGGCATCCAGGTCCAGGCGCTGCCCTTCCGGTTCACGCCCGAGAACCTCGCCGAGCAACGCTCGAACCGGCACGTCGCCTTCTGGCGGAACCTGAAGGAGGGCTCGGACCATTTCGAGGTGACGCGGCGCCCGCCGCGCGTCGCGAGCTGCGGAGGGCGCTACGTCTTTGCCGCGAACTCGGCCGAGCCCTTCGTGGCGAGCGAACCCTGCCCGGCCCATGAGACCGATCCCGCGGTGGCGAGCCTCGTGCGAGCGAAGGCAGAGCGCGACGACCTCGCCGCCGCCCGGCTCGTGGAGGGCGGACGAAAGCCCGTCACCTACACGTTCGCCGATGGATCGATGCACCCGAGCTTCAAGGCGATCCTCCGGACCTCGGGCCCGGAGCGGCTTCAGAAGCTCACCTCCGGGCCGGTCGAGATCGGCTCGACCTTGGCGGCGCTGGCGGAGCCGTCCGTCTCCGTCGGAGACGGCGAGGCCCGGTAATCGGGCGGGCCGCGTCCGCCCTAGCTGCCGAGCACCACCACCTTCGCGCCGACCGGCACCCGACGGTGAAGGTCGATCACGTCCTGGTTCATCATGCGGATGCACCCGGACGAGACCGCCTCGCCGATGGTCCAGGGCTCGTTCGTGCCGTGGATCCGGTACAGCGTGTCCTTCCCGCCCTTGAACAGGTAGAGCGCCCGCGCCCCGAGCGGGTTGCTGTCGCCGCCCTCCATGCCGCCTGCCCACTTGGCGTAGCGTTCTGGCTCGCGCCTGATCATGTTCGGGGTGGGCGTCCAGCGCGGCCACGCCGCCTTGCGGGCGACGGTGGCCTCGCCCTTGAATTCCAGGCCTTCCTTGCCGACCCCGACGCCGTAGCGCAGGGCCTTGCCGCCCTCCATCACGAGATACAGGAAGCGGCGGTGGGGATCGACGACGACGGTCCCGGGCGGCTGGTCCGTCGGGTAGTCGACGAGTTGGCGGACGTTCCGGGCCTTGAGATCCGCAGGATCGACCGCCGGGATCGGAAACCTCTCCGAGGTGACAGCCGCGTAGCGTTGACGGATAGGTAGCGGGATCGCCGGTTCCCCCGGGAGTGCGGCGGCTCCCACCGACGGACGAGGTTGGGCCGCCACGCACCCGCCCAGCAGCAGCGCGAGTCCCGTCAGGAGGGACGCCCTCCGGGTCTGAGCCTGCAGCGCGAGCGGACCCCGCGCCTCCTCCCCGACGCGCAGCGTCATGATTTCTGCTGCGCCCGGGCCTGTGCCACCGCATCCTTGAACCCGGCGTAATCCAGGGCCTGCGCGATCTTGAACGGTCCGACGAGGAAAGCAGGCGTTCCCTGAAGCCCCATCGCGTCGGCTTGCGCCATGTTGCGCCGGATCAGCGCCGTGATCGCGGCCGAATGGACCTTGAAGTCCTCCTCGAGGCGCTTGATGTCGATGCTGGTCGAGGCGAGCGCCTCCAGCATCTTGTCCTTGGGGATCCGTCGTCCCGGGATGGCAAGGAGGGCATCGTGCGCCTCCTGGTACTTGCCCTGCTGCTTCGCCGCGAGCGCCATGCGGGCGCCGTACATCGAGGCATCGGTCAGGATCGGCCAATCCTTGTAGATCAGCCTGATCTTCCCGTCCGTCGTGACGAGCTTCTTGAGGTGAGGCTCCGATTGCTTGCAGAAGGGGCAGTTATAGTCGAAGTAGCTGACGATCGTGACGTCACCCTTCGGGTTTCCTGCCTCCGGCGCCTCCGGATCGTGAAGCACGGCCTTGACGTCCACGCCCTGGGCCCAGGAGGAGCCGGGCCGGACGAGGGAAAGGAGCGTGGGTGCGGCGAGTGCGGCCGAGGCAGCGCCGAGCAGCCATCTGCGGTTCATCATGAGAGGTCTCCAGGGTTGGGCCGGGCGGCCCGGGGATGCCAGCCTCAGGCGCCGGCGAGCGAAAGCTTCCGAAGGAAGTCCTCGGCAGGAACGGCGCCCGTAGTGCGAGCAGCCGGGATCTCCGTCCCATCCTGCGGACGGAGGAAAAGGAGCGTCGGCGGGCCGACGACGCCGAAGCGTTCCATCAGCTGCTGCGTGTCGGCGTTGGTCCGCGTCACGTCGGCCTTGATGACCGTGACGTCGGCGAGCCGCGCCTGAACGGCCGGAGCCCCAAGCACCTCCCGCTCGATGTCCTTGCAGGCCGTGCACCAATCGGCGGAGAACTCGACGAGGATCGGCTTGCCGGCCCCGCGGGACTCGCCGAGGGCGCGCTCGAACGACGCGACCGACGTGACGATGGTGTGCTCCGCCGAAGCCTCCGACGCGGGGCTCCCGATGAGAGCCGTGATGGGGTGGAGCGGATCTCCTCGTCCCGAGATCGCGCCGACCAGCAGGAGCAGCCCGTACGCCGTCACGACCCGTCCGGCGATACGGGACAGGTTGGGCGCAGAGTTGTTGGCCCGCGGCCAGCGGAGCGCGCCCATCCAGATCCCCACGGCGATCGCGAGGCCAGCCCAGAGGGCGAGCGAAGAGGCCGGAGACAGGATGCGCGACAGCATCCAGGCTGCCATCCCGAGGAAGGCGACGCCGAACACCTTGTTGACCGCCGCGAGCCAGGGCCCGGATTTCGGCAGCACACGCGCGCCGAACGTCCCGAACGCGACCAGCGGCAGGCCCATCCCGAGCCCGAGGGCGAACAGCGCCGCGGCGCCTCGCGCGACATCTCCGGAATTCGCGACATAGAGGAGCGCGGCGGCGAGCGGTGGCGTCACGCAGGGGCCGACGATCAGGGCGGAGCCGAAGCCGAGCGCAGCGGCGCCGGCCATCGGGCCCAGCCTGGACTTCCCTCCAGCACTCCCCGCGAGCACCGGGGGCACCCGCAGCTCGAACACCCCGAAGGAGGACAGCGCCAGGGCGACCAGCACGGCGCTCATCGTGACGATCGCGACGGGCGTCTGGAGCAGGATCTGCAGGTTCCCGCCAATCCAGCCGGCGAATATCCCGAGCGTCGCGTAGGCAGCCGCCATGGCCAGCCCGTAGACGGCCGACAGCCTGAATCCGCCCCAGCGGCTCGCGCCCCCGGCGGACCGCGCCAGCAGGCCGGACAGGATCGGGATCATCGGGAACACGCAAGGCGTGAAGGACAGCAGCAATCCGATGCCGAGAAAGGCCGCCAGCATCGGGAGGAGCGCGCCGGACAGGAGCGGCGTTTCGGGCGCGCCCGAGGACCTGCCCGGGTTCTCCCCGGCTGCCGACAGATCCGGCGCGGGCGCGGCCCGCAGGGGCGGCGAGATCGCCAGCGTGGCGAGATCGATCTCCCGCGTCACCGGCGGGAAGCAGATGCCCTGCTCCGAGCAGCCCTGGTACACGACCCTGACGACCGGGAAAGGCCGCGCATCTGCCGCGGCCAGGGCAGCTTCGGCCCGGCCGTAATGGACCTCCACGGGTCCGAAATTCGGATCGTCCTTGATCTCACCCGGCGCTGTGGACAGCGGAAGGGGGGCGCCGGCCTCCGTCGTGGCGGCGATCTTCTCCCGGTACAGGTAGTTGCCGGGCGCGATCGACCATCGGAGGCGCAGCCCCCCATCCGCCTCCCGTGCGACGCGGAGGTCGAACGCCGGGCGCGGACCATTCGCGGCCTCGGCGGCGCCCGGACCTGCGAACAGAACCGCGGCAACGGCCGCCATCGCGGCACAGACGAGCTTTCGATAATCAGCGAGCATCCAACCCGAAGCCCTCTTCTCTTCGGGGCGCTCCTCCGAACCGCAGCTTAAGCCAGCCTTAAGCCTGGGACGGGAACCGGGCGATCGAACCTGAGCGGATGACGATGCGCGTGCTTGTGGTCGAGGACGATCCCATCCTGGCGGATGGACTGCAGGCGGGGCTTGGCCTCGGCGGCTGGACGGTGGACCGCGTCGAAACCTGCGAGGACGCGCGCTCCGCCCTGGCCGCCGGCTCCTATTCCGCCGTCGTCCTCGACGTCATGCTCCCAGACGGTTCGGGGATCGATCTGCTGCGGAAGCTGCGGTCGGAAGGCGAGCGCACGCCCGTGATCGTGCTGACCGCGCTCGACAGCGTTCCGCACCGGATTTCCGGCCTCGATGGCGGGGCGGACGACTATCTCGGCAAGCCGTTCGATCTCGACGAGCTCGGGGCGCGCCTCCGTGCCATCGCTCGGCGCTCCTCCGGACGCGCCGAGGCGGCCCTGACGCACGGCGCGATCCGCCTCGATCCGGCGACGATGACCGTCACGGTCGATGGCGAGGAGATGCGGCTGTCGCGACGCGAACTCGCGGTGCTGACGAGCCTGATGGAGCGCCCCAGGGTGATCCGATCGAAGGCGGAGATCGAGGACCGGCTCTACGGCTGGGACGAGGAGATCGAGAGCAATGCCGTCGAGGTCCATGTCCACCACCTGAGGTCGAAGCTCGGCAAGGAGGCGATCGAGACCGTCCGAGGCCTGGGCTACAGGATGCGGGCCTGAGATGAAGCAGACATCGCTCCGGCTCCGGCTCTTCCTCGTTCTCCTGCTCGCGACCGGCACCGTCTGGCTCTGTGCGGTCGGCTGGATCTACCTGAGCAGCCGCCGGCAGGTGGAGCATGTTCTCGACACACGCCTGCAGGAGGCGGCCAGGATGGTCAGCTCCCTGATCGCCGCCATGCCGGCAACGGCCCCGCTCGGTTCCGCCGGCGTGCCTGGCGGCCCGCCCGGGGCGCTGGGAAGCTACGAGCGCCAGCTCTCCTGCCAGATCTGGTCCGTCGACGGCCGCATGGTCGCGAGGTCGAGCGGCGCTCCCGAGCAGCGCCTGACGGACCAGGCATCCGGCTTCTCGGAGCGGGAGGTCGATGGCGAGCTGTGGCGGGTCTTCGCCGTCGAGGATGCGGCTAAAGGGGTCCGCGTGCTGGTCGGCGACCGCATCGGCCTCCGCGACCGGCTGATCGCGGACCTCGTGAAAGGACTGCTCTGGCCCGCCCTGCTGATCATCCCGGCTCTCGGGGCGCTGATCTGGCTGAGCGTCGGACGCGGCCTCCGGCCGCTCCGGCTGATGGCGCGGGACCTGTCCTCTCGCGAGGCCGACGATATGCGTCCTATCGCGGTGGAGAGCGCGCCGCGTGAAATCCTCCCGCTCGTCCAGGCGCTCAACGGCCTCTTCCTCAAGGTCGACGCTGCCCGTCGCCACGAGCGCGACCTGACGGCCTTTGCCGCCCACGAGCTGCGCACGCCGCTCGCAGGACTGAAGACGCAGGCCCAGGTCGCTCTTGTCGCCGCCGATCCCGAAATCATCAAGGGTGCCCTGAGGCAGATCATCGGGGCGGTCGACCGGACCTCCCGCCTGGTGCGGCAGCTCCTCGACATCGCGCGCCTCGATGCGACCTCGGGCGAGTTGCCGGTCGGCGAGTTGGCGGTCGGGCCGCTCGTCGCCGAGACCGTCTCGGCCGTGAAGACCCCGCCCGGGGTCGACGTCGTCGTCGATCCCGCGCTCGAAGGCCTGAAGGTCCGGGCGAATCGCGAGTGCCTCCAGCTCGCGATCCGGAACCTGCACGAGAATGCCGTTCAGCACACGACGACTGGCACGGTCGAATGGAGCGTGGCCGGCGACGGACAAGCGATCCTCGTCCGCGACACGGGCCCCGGCGTCCCGGCCGAGGAGCTGCCGCAGGTCACGACCCGGTTCTACAGAGGGCGCAACAAGGCCCCCAGCGGGAGCGGTCTAGGCCTCGCCATCGTCGACATGGCGGTCCGACGCTGCGGGGCGACGCTGCACCTGAGGAATCGGGACGATGCTCCCGGACTTCAAGCGGAGATCCGGTTTACGTGAGGCTGGCGGAGAGCGATGCGCATTGCGCCGCTGGGCCGCGAGAATAGCCTTGTCGGGTTTACGAGGGGGACGGCATGCACCCTTTGCATCGGGAAACGCACCTCATCCATCGGATCGGCTGGCTCCGCGCCGCCGTGCTCGGCGCGAATGACGGGATCATCTCGACGGCGAGCCTCGTGGTCGGAGTCGCGGCCGCCGCGAAGGGGCCCGGCGAGGTCATCGTGGCCGGCGTCGCAAGCCTCGTGGCCGGCGCGATGTCGATGGCGGCGGGCGAGTATGTGTCCGTCAGCTCCCAGGCCGATACGGAACAGGCCGACCTGGAACGCGAGCGGCACGAGCTCGCGACCATGCCCGATGCCGAGCTGAACGAGCTGACGCAGATCTACGTGGCCCGCGGCGTCGAACCCGACCTCGCCCGCAAGGTGGCCGAGCAGATGACCGCGAAGGACGCCTTCGCCGCCCATGCCCGCGACGAGCTCGGGCTTGCCGAGCACGTCGTCGCGCAGCCCGTGCAGGCCGCGCTCACCTCCGCGGCGACCTTCGCGAGCGGGGCCCTCCTCCCGCTCGTCATCGCCGTGCTGGCGCCGACGCATCTGACGGGCGTCGCGGTGTCGGTCGGCTCCCTCGCCGGACTGGCGCTGCTCGGGGCCGTGGGGGCGCGGGCGGGCGGCGCCGGCGTGCTGCGCCCGATGCTCCGCGTCACCTTCTGGGGCGCCGTCGCGATGGGCGCGACAGCCCTCATCGGCGCGCTTGTCGGGCGCGCCATCTGACGGGCACGAAGCCCGCGCAACCTGAAGCGCGCCCCCTCGGGACGCGAGCGTCCTTCCGCCCTCGTCGGCCGGGCGCCCTGTGCACTCACCGCATCGCGAACAGTTCCTGGTGGAACCGCTCGGAGACGCGCAGGCCATGTCGCGCCAAGTCGTCCCGCAGCGCCGCTCCGAAGCCCGGCGGGCCGCAGAACCACACGCTGGCCGCCCGCCACTCCGGAACGGCCGCCCGGATCGCATCGCCGCTGAGCCTGCCGTCGCGGGGGTCGTGCAGGACGTGGAGGCGCACTCCGGCGGCAGCCGCGTCCGCAATCAGCTTCCGGATCGCATCCTCGCTGTACTCGGCCGTGCTGTGGAAGAGATCGACCGGCTGGTCGTGCGGCCGGTCCGGATAGTCGCGTCGGTCCATCGCGATCTGCTTCATGCGGGCAATGAACGGCGTGATCCCGATCCCGCCACCGACCCAGATCTGGCGCGGGCAATCGTCGTCGAAGGTGAAGTAGCCGTAGGGGCCCTCGATCGTCACCGGCTGCCCGATCCGGAGCGCATCCGGAAGGCGTTTCGTGTGATCGCCGAGCTCCTTCGTGATGAAGGTCAGTCGGTGCTCGGACGGGCGCCAGGCGGAGGCTATCGTGTAAGGATGCGCGCCCTCGTCCTCATCCGAGGTGACGAAGGCGAATTGCCCCGGCTTGTGGCCGGGCCAGCCCTGCGGAACATCCACGATGCCCTCGATCACCCGCAGGGTCGGATCGTAGTGCAGCCGCTCGATCGTCCCGGCCGTCTTCCGACCGGCGCCGACGCGCCGAAAGAGCACCACCAGGGCGGCCCACGTCCCCCACGCCAGGAGAACCACGAGCGCGATGCCGAGCGGCGATAGCCAATATGCCGGCCGGACCAGGACCAGCGCGTGCAGCACCAGGGCGACATAGACCACGGCCAGTAGGCGGTGCGTCTTGTAGAACAGCCGGTACGGGATGCGGTCGATGAGCGCGACCGCGATCAGCAGCACGGCAGCGTAGAAGGCCCATTCGCCGACGGTCTCCGCCGTCCCGCGCCAGGTCCGGAGAAATTGCTCGATCGCATGATCCGGAGCCGCGAGGGGTGCGCGCTGCGGGCGCTCGAGCCAGCCGAGGCGCACGGCCCATTTCGGGGCTTCCGACCAGAGCCAGTGCAGGCCGGCCAGGACCAGGGCGCCGATGCCGAGCCACTTGTGCAGCCGGTACATCTTGTCGAGCCCGCCGGCCCACCGCTCCGGCCATTTCGGGCGGGTTGCGACGATGGTGGCAAGGCTCATGCAGGTGATCGCCAGAACGCCGCTCAGCTGGACCATCGACCCGCGCAGCGCAAAGAACCCCGACGGCTCTAGGCTCTCCGGATCTGCCGCCAGCCACAGGGCTCCGACGAGCAGAAGGGCACCCCAGAATGCGATCGTGATGCGCCCCATCCCCGCCTCCGCCCGCTCCGGGGCTCAGCCATCAGGCTGAGTTTGGCCGAGCTTGCGAAGGCAAAACGCCCGGCCTCGTTCTCCCGATCCGGTACCGCACGCAGGGGCAACGCCTCAGCCCGGTCCCCGCGATTCGTGCCAGTGTTCGCGCACCGGCTGTTGCTCCATCTCAATTCGACTCAAAGAGAAGGATTGCGGAGATGAGCAGTGGCGCCAGAACCTGCCTGTTGATCGTGACGATCCTTGCCGCGGGGCAGGCCTCCGCCCGTGAGGGCGTGAGGCCGGGGCGACATCTTGTCGAGTCCACGGCGGTGTCGCGCCAGCAGCATCCGGCACTGACTCCGGCCCGAGCCCAGGCCCGACCGGCTGCCCCCGCCAGGCGACCTCCGATCCAGGTGGATACCTCCGACGACAATGTCGGAGGGGGCGGCTCGTAGGGCGCCTCCGGCAGAGAGCGGCCGGGTCCGTCATTGCGGGCGCGGGTGATCCACAAGGCACCCGCGCCGGACTGGGTTGCCCCCTAAGCCCTCACGCGACGAAGCGGGATTTGGCGCAGCGCGCCACCACTGCGAGCAGCAATCATCGGCCAAACCCGCGAAGGTTGTCCGGGAACCTCGGCCGTTACGGCTCCGTTGAGGCCCCGATTGCCGCACAGGCGGCAGACGGAGGACTTCGATGAGGAACACGGTGTTGATGGCCGCAGCGCTCGCGGCCGGTATTGCTGCGGCCCCGGTCTCGGGCGCGCTGGCGCAGGGTACAATCCCGGGCGCGGCCTCCGGCGCACGCAGCGGTGCTGATACGGGCGCAGCGGTCGGCGGCCCGGTGGGCGGCGTGGTTGGCGGCGTCGTAGGCGGCGCTGTGGGCGCGGCGACCGGTACGGTCGGCGGCATCCTGGGCATCGATACGCGCCCACGCTTCCGGACCTATGTCGAGAGCCGCAACGTCCCGTCCTATCGCTACCGCGAGGAGGTCCGGGTCGGCACTGTGCTGCCGGCCGACGGCGTCACCTATTACGAAGTGCCGGCCGAATACGGCGTGCGCGACTACCGCTACACGGTCGTGAACGACCGCACGGTGCTGGTCGAGCCGCGCACGCGCCGCATCGTCGAGATCGTCGAATAGCGCATCCTTCGCCGGGCGGCCTCAGGCTGCCCGGCTTGCGGCCTCGCGCGCCCGCGGGGCCAGTTCGCGGACCACCGCGAGCGTCGCGAGAACGTCTTCCCGGCTTGTGCCCGTCGCGCCGGCCTGGAAGCGGATGACGAACCGCCCCTCATGCGTCGTCTGCGTGAGGTAGATCCGGCCATCTGCATTGACCGCCTCGACCAGCCCGGCGTTGAGCCGGTCGCGCTCCTCCTCGCTCGTCCCCGCAGGCGCGTACCGGAAGGTGAAGAGCGACAAGATCGGCCGTGTGACGATGGCGAAATCCGGCTCCCGCCCGATCGCTTCTGCGAGTTCGCCCGACCAGGCAATGTGGTCGCGGATCATACTCCGTAGCGCCTCGACGCCGTAGGAGCGGATCACAAACCACAGCTTCAACGCCCGGAAACGGCGGCCGAGCGGCACGGACCATTCGTTGTAATCGACGAAGCCCTCCGCCCCGAGAGTGCGCAGGAAGGGCGGGCGGATGCCCAGGGTATCCGTCAGGGCCTTCGGGTCGCGCACGAAATGGGCCGAGCAATCGAAATTCGTGAACAGCCACTTGTGCGGGTTGAACACGAAGCTGTCGGCGAGTTCCGCGCCCCGCATCAGGACGCGGTGCTCGGGGCAGATCATGGCGGAGCCAGCCCAGGCGGCGTCGACATGCAGGAAGATGTCGTGCGCCCGGGCGATCTCTGCGAGTGCCGCGATGTCGTCGCAGGCGCCGATCGAGGTGCCGCCGAGCGCCGCCACGATCGCGGCCGGCTTGAGCCCGGCCGCGATATCCGCCTCCACGGCCTGCCTGAGGGCCCCGACATCCATCCCGAACAAGGGTCCTGCGGTCGGGATGCGGACGAGGTTACGGTCGCCGAACCCGGCGATTCGGACGGCCTTGTCGACCGACGAATGCACCTGGGCCGAGGCGTAGACGCGCAGCGGCGTCTGCCCGAACAGGCCCTCGCTGTTGCCCCTATGGCCGAGCGCCCGCTCGCGGGCCGTCAGAAGGGCGGCCAGGGTCGATGTCGAGGCGGAATCCTGGATCACGCCGGAGAAGGCTTCCGGCAGGCCGATCATGCCGCGCAGCCAATCGAGCATCCGGGTCTCGAGCTCGGTCGCGGCGGGCGAGGTTTGCCAGAGCATGCATTGGGCCGCGATCGCGGCCGTCACCTGCTCGGCGATGACCGAGGGCGGCGAAGCATTGGCGGGGAAGTAGGCGAAGAAGCGCGGATGCTGCCAATGGGTCATGCCGGGCATGATCACGCGGTCGAGATCGGCGAAGATCCTCTCCATCGGCTCGCCTGCCTCGGGCGGAGCATCCGGGATCTGGCGGAAGATCTGGCCTGGCTCCACCTGCGCCCTCACGGGCCTGCCGGGGAGGCTCTCGAGATAGTCGGCAGACCAATCGGCGGCCTGGTGCGACCAGCGGCGAAATTCCTGGCTGTCCAATGGCGTGCTCCGACTCGCTCGGCCGGCCGAGCCGGCGGTACGTAGAGCGGCCGGACGGGCCCGCCAAGCGGCCTTGGCGCCGCGCGCAGGGCTGGCCTGTCACGGATCGCCGTCGGGGAGGACGGGCGGCTGCTATAAGTATCAGGTCCGATTCGCCGCCGTGTCCGCCCCCCACCCATCCGCGCAGAGCGCCTCCCCCGCCCCGGCGAGTCCTGCCCTCGGCGACGAGCCTGGCCGCGCAATCCTGCTCGTCCTCGCCGCGACGGCGATGTTCTCCGTGTCGGACACGCTGGCCAAGCAGCTCTCGGGATCGCTCCCCGCCATCGAAATCACCTGGCTGCGGTGGATCGGCTTCGTGCTGATCATGAGCCCCTCCATCGTCCTTTCCGGCGGAAGAACGCTCCGGACGCGCGCGCCGGGGCTGCAGTTCCTGCGCACGCTCGGCGTACTCGGCTCGGCGGTCTTCTTCATCGCCGGCCTGCACTACCTTCCCATCGCAAGCGCCTCCGCCATCGCCTTCGTGGCGCCGCTGCTCGTGACGGCCCTGTCGATCCCGTTCCTGGGCGAGCAGGTCGGGCCGCGGCGCTGGGCCGCCGTGGTCGTCGGCCTCATCGGCATGCTCGTGGTGATCAGGCCCGGCAGCGGCACCTTCGGCCTCGCCGCCCTCCTGCCCTTTCTCTCAGCCGTGAGCTGGGCCTTCGCGCTGATCGTCACCCGCAAGCTCGGCGGCATCGACCGGACCTCGACCACGATGACCTATTCGGCGCTGGTCGGACTGGTGGCCCTGACCCTCGCGGTTCCGTTCGATTGGGTGACCCCGAGCCTTTCCCACCTCGGGCTCGCGGCCGCGATGGCCATCGCCTCGACTGCCGCCCAGTTCTTCGTCGTGATGGCCTACCGGCTCGGGCGCGCCTCGGTGCTCGCTCCGGTCTCCTATGTCCAGCTCGTCTGGGCGGGCCTCCTCGGCTTCCTGGTGTTCGGCAACATCCCGGACGGGTGGACGCTCATTGGGGCCGGCATCATCATGGCCAGCGGGATCTACACCGCCCACCGCGAGCGCGTGGCGGCGCGCGCCAAGCGAGGCGGCGCCGGCCGCTGAGGACCGGATTCCGCGATCCGCTTAACTCGGGACAAACCCTGATCTCACCCTCGCCGGGACCGATCGGCATCCTCGCCGTTGTGCCCCGCGGGAGTATCTCATGCTCAAGCGGATTAGCTTCGCCGAGCCGATCGTCGTCTGGCTCGTTCCCGAGTGCCACGATCTCGGGGTTCGCCGGATCTGGGACGTCCATGACGGCCTTGCGGCGCTGCACCGCTACGGTTTGGAGCGGCTGCGCGGCGGCGGCAGGCCCTGCCGCGAGTGGCGGGAAGCCGCCGCGGCCCTGAGCATCGCCCGCCGCTATCCGACACCGAACAGCGTCGCGCATGCCCGGCGCGCGCTCGGCGACGCCGCCGCGAAAGCGGGGGCGCTGGCCGTTCCCGACAGCCTGTCCATGCTAGCTGCCAAAGGCTTCGACTTCGCCCCCTGACCGGGGATCCTCTCCCGCTCGACCCTCGATCACGGGCTGGCACAGCCCGGCTGCAAGGAGCCGGGCTGCTGGGTTCGCGAAGCCCCGCAGGCTCAGCGCGGCGCGATCATGTCCTCCGGACGGACCACGCGGTCGAACTCATCCGCCGTCACGAGGCCGAGCGCGACCGCCTCTTCCTTCAGGGTCGTCCCGTTTTTGTGAGCGGTCTTCGCGATCTTGGCGGCGTTGTCGTAGCCGATCGTCGGCGCGAGCGCGGTAACGAGCATGAGCGAGCGGTCGAGCGCCGCCTTGATGTTGTCCTCGCGCGGCTCGATCCCGACGACGAGGTTGTCCGTGAAGGACACGGAGGCGTCCGCGAGCAGCGTGACCGACTGGAGGAAGTTGTAGGCCATCACCGGGTTGAAGACGTTCAGCTCGAAATGGCCCTGGCTGCCCGCGAAGGTGAGGCTCGCGTGGTTGCCGAAGACCTGGGCGCAGACCATCGTGAGCGCCTCGCACTGCGTCGGATTCACCTTGCCCGGCATGATGGAGGAGCCCGGCTCGTTCTCGGGCAGGGCGAGCTCGCCGAGGCCCGAGCGCGGGCCGGAGCCCAGGAAGCGGATGTCGTTCGCGATCTTGAAGAGGCTCGTCGCGACGGTGTTGATGGCCCCGTGGCTGAACACCATCGCGTCGTGGGCGGCCAGCGCCTCGAACTTGTTCGGGGCGGACGTGAAGGGAAGATGGGTGATGTGCGCGATCTTGTCCGCGACCGCCTCAGCGAACCCGACGGGCGCGTTCAGGCCGGTTCCCACGGCGGTTCCGCCTTGGGCGAGTTCCATGAGGCCCGGGAGCGTCAGCTCGATCCGCTTGATGCCGTTCTCGACCTGCTGGGCATAGCCCGAGAACTCCTGGCCGAGGGTGAGCGGCGTCGCATCCTGGGTGTGCGTGCGGCCGATCTTGATGATGTGGTGCCAGGCCTGCGCCTTGTCGTTCAGCGCGTTGCGCAGCTTCTGTAGGGCCGGCAGCAGGCGATGCACGACCTCCTCCGCGCAGGCGATGTGCATCGCCGTCGGATAGGTGTCGTTCGACGACTGGCTCATGTTGACGTGGTCGTTGGGATGGACCGGCTTCTTGGAGCCCATCTCGCCGCCCAGCATCTCGATCGCGCGGTTCGAGATCACCTCGTTGGCGTTCATGTTGGACTGCGTGCCCGATCCGGTCTGCCAGACGACCAGCGGGAAGTGGTCGTCGAGCTTGCCCTCGATCACCTCCTGCGCGGCCTTGACGACCGTCTCGCCGATCTTGGGGTCGAGGCGCCCGAGTTCCATGTTCGCCTCGGCGGCGGCGCGCTTGACGATGCCGAGGGCCCGCACGACGGCCTTGGGCTGCTTCTCCCAGCCGATCTTGAAGTTGCCGATCGACCGCTGCGACTGGGCGCCCCAGTAGCGGTCCGCCGGCACCTCGATGGGCCCGAACGTGTCGGACTCGGTGCGGGTCTTCTGAACAGGTGACATCATGGCCTCTTCTGATCGCCGGGCGTAAGCCTAGATTGACGGAATGCTGGCCGCTTCATCCTCCACACCGCGCCCGGACGCAATGGAGTCTCGCCCGGCGCTGTTCAGGGCTCCTGCCCCCCGGCCTCTCCGCCGCCCTCCGGACCTGTTCACGTTCTTCCGGGCGGCGCGCAAGAACCCGCTCGAAAGCTGGACCGAGGAGCATTTCGAGAAGCCAATCCTCGCCGCTCAGGGCGTGCTCGGACGCGTGACGGTGCTGAGCGACCCGGCTGCCATCCGGCACGTGCTGCTCGACAACGCCCGAAACTATCGCAAGGACGACCTCCAGCGCAGGGTGCTGGCGCCCGGCCTGGCGAACGGACTCCTCACGGCCGAGGGCGAGGAATGGCGGGCTCAGCGACGGGCGCTGGCGCCGCTCTTCTCCCCTCGCCACGTGGCGGGCTTCGCGGCCGCGATGGACGAGGCGGCGCAGCGGTTGATACGGCGTCTCCTCCGCCGCGGCGACGGACGCACGCTCGACGTCGCGGTCGAGATGACGCGCGTGACGCTCGACGTCCTCGAGCGCACGATCTTCACGCATGGCCTCACGCGCGACCCGGACGCGCTCGGGCGGGCGATCACCCGCTACTTCGACGCGATCGGCCCCGTCGATCCGCTGGACGTCTTGGGTCTGCCGGACTGGCTGCCACGCATCGGCCGGATCAGGGCGCGGCCCGCCCTGCGCTTCTTCGACGAGATCGTGACCGAACTGATCGAGGCCAGGAAGGCGCTGCTGACCTCGGGCGAGTCCGCGCCCGAAGACCTCCTGACCCTCCTCCTAGGCGCGACCGACCCGGAAACCGGCCATGGCCTCAAGGACATGGAGGTGCGGGCGAACATCGTCACCTTCATCGGCGCGGGCCACGAGACCACGGCCAACGCGCTGTCGTGGTCGCTCTACCTCCTCTCGCAGGCGCCGGAGATCCGCGCCCGTGTCGAGGACGAAGCCGATACGGTGTTCGACGAGGAACCGGGCGGCCCGCCGGCCCTGGAGCGCCTTCCGCTGACCCGCGCCGTGGTCGACGAAGCCATGCGGCTCTATCCGCCCGTGCCCTTCATGAGCCGCGCGGCGATCCGCGAAGACCGGATCGGCGCCATGAAGATCCCGGCGGGATCCCTCGTGATGATCGCGCCCTACGTCCTGCACCGCCACCGGAGATTGTGGGAGAATCCCGACAGCTTCGATCCCGACCGCTTCATGCCCGGGCGCCGGGAAACGATCGACCGCTACGCCTACCTGCCGTTCGGTGCGGGTCCGCGGGTCTGCATCGGCTCCTCCTTCTCCGTCCAGGAGGCCGTGATCGTGCTCGCGCGCTTCGTCCATGCGCTGGGATTCGAGCTTGCGGAGGGGCACCGGGTCACCCCCGTTCAGCGGGTGACCCTGCGGCCGGGTGGCGGGCTGCCGATGCGGCTGCGCGCGCGGGCGAACTGACGATCAGTTCTTCTTTCGGAAGGAATCGAGGCTGACCACCTCGGCCGTAGCCGGCGCTTCGGGAGAGGTTTCGGCCTCCTTCCCGGCCGGCTTTTCACTCTCGGCCTCCTTGTCGGCCGAACCGGTCTTGCGCGCGGCCAGCTTGGGACCCGTGCTCTTGCCGGCCGGCTTCGGGGGCGCCAGCGGGATCGGCTGCGCTCCTTCCCCGGGCTCCTCGCCAGCTTCGTCGGCGATCCCGTCGCCCTCGCTGGTCTCGAACTTCAGCCCGAACTGGACGGAGGGATCGAAGAACCCGGTCAGCGCGTCGAAGGGCACGCGCAGACGCTCCGGCACGCTCGCGAAGGAAAGCCCGACCTCGAAAGCCTGCTCGTTGACCGTCAGACTGTCGAACTGGTGCTGAAGGACGATGGTCATGTCTTGCGGATACTTGTCGCGCAGGCGCTGCGAGAGCCGCACGCCCGGGTGATCCGTCCGGAACGACACGTAGAAGTGATGTTCGCCCGGAAGGCCGTCCCGCGCCGCGTCCGAAAGGACCCGCCGCACCACGCCCTTGAGCGCCTCCTGCACGAGTAGGTCGTACCGGATGAGATCCGTCGACATAGAATGCCCTGAACCCTCGTCCCCAGACAGACGGGGACCACCCCATGAGTTGCCCAGCGCCCGCCCGCTCCGTCAAGTGGCAGGACGGCACAGTCGTGACGAATGCCGAACACAAATATCCGGTTCTCGGCGGACCCGGGTGCGGCCTGCGGCCGCGCCGAAACGGATTTCTTGGGATGGCGGCGAACCGGACCGGGATCCGGCTTGAAGCCGCCCGGCGAGGCCCCGATAACGCCCCGGGGATAAAACCATGCTGGCCTATCACGACCTCCTGCGCCGTATCCTCTCCGAGGGTGTGCCCAAGACCGACCGGACCGGGACCGGAACGTTGTCCGTCTTCGGCCACCAGATGCGGTTCGACCTGCGGGAGGGCTTCCCGCTCGTGACGACGAAACGCGTGCACCTGAAATCCATCGTGCACGAGCTGATCTGGTTCCTGCAGGGCGACACCAACGTCGGCTACCTGAAGGGCAACGGCGTCACGATCTGGGACGAGTGGGCGGACGAGCGGGGCGATCTCGGCCCCGTCTACGGCAAGCAATGGCGGTCCTGGGAAGGACCGGACGGCCGGGTCGTCGACCAGATCGCCTGGGTCGAGCAGGAGATTCGCCGAAACCCCGATTCACGCCGCCTCGTCGTCTCAGCCTGGAACCCGGCCGATCTCGACCGCATGGCGCTGGCGCCCTGCCATTGCCTGTTTCAGTTCTACGTCGCGGAAGGCCGGCTCTCGTGCCAGCTCTACCAGCGCTCGGCCGACGTGTTCCTTGGCGTACCGTTCAACATCGCCTCCTACGCGCTGCTCACGCACATGATGGCGCAGGCCACCGGACTTGGCGTCGGCGACTTCGTCCATTCGTTCGGCGACGCCCACCTCTATTCGAACCACCTCGACCAGGCGCGCCTGCAGCTCGACCGCGAGCCGCGGCCCCTGCCCCGCCTGAAGCTCAATCCGGCCATCCGGTCGATCTTCGACTTCGCCTACGGCGACGTTTCCGTCGAAGGCTACGATCCCGCTCCGGCGATCCGGGCGCCCGTGGCGGTCTGATGCGCGCATGACGGTTTCGATCCGGCCCGCCCGGCCGAGCGAGGTGCCGCTGGTTCTCGATCTCATCCGCGAACTCGCGGAATACGAGCGCCTGCTGGACGAGGTCCGCGCTACGAGCGCGGCGATCGAGGCCGCCCTGTTCGGCCCTGACCCGAAGGTCTTCTGCGACATCGCGGAGTGGAACGGCGAGCCGGCCGGTCTCGCGCTGTGGTACTACACGTTCTCCACCTTCCAGGGCCGGCACGGCATCTATCTCGAAGACCTCTTCGTCCGCCCGTCCCATCGCGGACGGGGCCTCGGCAAGGCGCTGCTCGAAAACCTTGCCGCCCGTTGCCGCAGCGAGGCGCTCGGCCGGCTGGAGTGGTCGGTCCTCGACTGGAACGAGCCATCGATCGGCTTCTACCGCTCGCTCGGCGCCGAGCCGGTGGGCGGCTGGACACGGTACCGGCTCGCCGGCCAGGCTCTCGACCGGCTCGCGGGATCGTGACCATGGCTTCGATGCCGCTCACCATTGTCGTCGCTGTGGCGGAGAACGGGGTCATCGGCCGCGACAACGACCTTCCCTGGCGGCTTCGGACGGATCTCGCGCGCTTCAAGCAGATCACCCTGGGCAAGCCGCTCATCATGGGCCGGCGCAACTGGGACTCGATCGGCCGCCCGCTTCCCGGACGCCGGACGATCGTCCTCACCAGGGACAGGGGCTTCAGGGCGGAGGGCGCCGCCCTCGCGCATTCTTGGAACGACGCGGTCGCCACCGCGTCCCTTGCCGCCGAGGAGATGGGGGCCGACGAGATCATCGTGGCCGGTGGGGCGGAGATCTACCGGCTGGCTCTTCCGGATGTTCTCCGTATCAGGATGACGCGGGTACATGCCGCCCCACAAGGCGACGTGGTGTTTCCGGCCATCGATGAAAGCGCATTCGTCCAGACGTTCCGGGAAGATCATCCCGCAGGCGAGAAGGACGAGTACCCATTCAGCTTCATCGATCTCGAGCGGCGGGAAGAGAGCCGGGAAGCTTAACCGCGATTCGCCGCATGGCGTTGACGCGACAGCTTTTCGCTCCCACCTGCCAAACTTGACTGCTAGACAGGCCACTAACACAAGCGCGCGGGCCCTTTCCTGGGCAGGACAGCGTGCAGAAGGGAACGGTTCGACGTAATGCCCTGGAGCAATCAGAGCGGCGGCGGTGGTCCGTGGGGCCAGCGCGGCGGGTCCGGCGGACCTTGGGGTTCCGGCCCGTCCGGTGGCGGCGGGAACCGCCCCCCCGATCTCGAGGACATCATACGCCGTGGTCAGGATAGGCTGAAGGGCATCATCCCGGGCGGCGGAGGCGGCCAGATCGGTGGTCGCGGAATCGGCCTCATCGCCCTGATGGCGCTTTGCGTCTGGGCCGCGACCGGCATCTACACGGTGCGCCCGGACGAGGTCGGCGTGAATCTCGTCTTCGGCCGCTTCGCCGGCCTGAGCCGCGAGGGCCTGAGCTACAATCTGCCCTACCCGATCGGCTCGTATCTGAAGCCGAATGTCACGGCCCTGCGCACGATCGAGGTCGGCGCGCGCTCGGTCGAGACCGCACGTCGCGGCCCGGCCCGGCCCGGCCCCAATGACGAGAGCCTGATGCTGACGGGTGACGAGAACATCGTCGATATCGACTTCACGCTGCAGTGGCAGGTCGACCCGTCGAAGGTCACGGACTTCGTCTTCAACCTTCAGAACCCGGACGGAACGGTGCGCGTGGTCGCCGAAAGCGCGATGCGCGAGGTCATCGGCCGCCGGAACATCCAGAACATCCTGACGACCGATCGCGCGGCGATCGAGGCCGAGGTCATGCGTCTCGCCCAGAACATCCTCAACCAGTACGGGGCCGGCGTGAACGTCATCCGCGTGAACCTGCAGAAGGTCGACCCGCCGTCGCAGGTCATCGACGCCTTCCGCGACGTTCAGGCGGCGCGCCAGGACCAGGATCGCCTGCGCAACGAAGCGGAGACCTATGCCAGCCGCGTCGTTCCCGAGGCGCGAGGCGAGGCCACCCGCATCATCCAGGGCGCAGAGGCCTATCGCGAGCGCTCGGTTGCTGAGGCGACCGGTCAGGCTTCGCGGTTCGCGCAGGTCTATGACGAGTACCGGAAGGCTCCGGACGTGATCCGCGAGCGCATCTTCCTTGAAACAATGGAGCGCGTCCTGGGCGGGGCCGACAAGATCATCGTGGACCAGAATAGCGGCCAGGGCGTCGTGCCCTATCTGCCGCTCGGCGAGCTCAACCGACGACCGGCCCCTGTTCAGGGCGGGCAGACGGGCCAATCGACCGGCTCCGTCGTTCAGCCGGGAGCCAGCCGATGAACGCGACCATCAGAACCGGGCTGCTCGCGCTCGCGGCTGTCGTCGCCATCGCGCTCGTTGCCTCCATGTTCATCGTCCAGCAGACGCAGACCGCGCTCGTGCTGCGCTTCGGGGCGGTCCAGCAGGTGAAATCCCAGGGCGCGGGCCTTCCGTCCGGCCTTGCCCCGGGCCTGCACTTCAAGGTGCCGTTCATCGACAACGTCGTGTACTTCGATCGGCGCGTGCTCGACCTCGACCTCCCGGTCCAGGAAGTCATCGCGTCCGACCAGAAGCGTCTCATCGTGGACGCCTTCGCCCGGTACCGCATCCTCGACCCGCTTCGGTTCTACCAGGCGGTGGCCACGATCCCGGCGGCGAACAACCGGCTCGGGTCGATCATCAACTCGACGGTCAGAAGCGTCCTCGGCGACTCGACCTTCGAGGCGATCGTGAAGAGCGACCGCCAGGCGCTGATGAAGAAGATCTCGGACGAGGTGAACGCGGCCGCGCGCGGCATCGGTGTCGAGATCGTGGACGTGCGCCTGCGGCGTGTGGACCTGCCGGAGCAGAACAGCCAGGCGGTGTTCCAGCGGATGCAGACCGAGCGTCAGCGTGAGGCCACCGACATCCGCGCGCAGGGCACGCAGGCTGCGCAGGGCATTCGGGCTCGGGCCGACCGTGACGTCGCCGTCATCGTCGCCAACGCCCAGCGCCGGGCCGAGGAACTGCGCGGTACCGGTGACGCGGAGCGGAACCGCATCCTCGCCGAGGCCTATGGCAAGGATCCCGACTTCTTCGCCTTCTACAGGTCCATGCAGGCCTACGAGACGGGCCTGAAGTCGGGCGACACCCGGATGCTGCTCTCGCCCGACTCCGAGTTCTTCCGCTTCTTCAAGCGTCCTGACGGGCGCAGCGGGGCGGATGCTCCCAAGACCGCGACAAGCCAACCCGCCGCCCAGCCCTGAGCGGCGGGATGCGGGACCTCGTCGCGGCGCTTGGCCTCGCCCTCGCCATCGAAGGCATCTTGCTGGCGTCCTTTCCGGACGCCATGAAACGAGCCATGATGGAGGCCGCGGCATCGCCCCGCGACCGAATGCGGCTCGTGGGTGTCGTGTCGGCCGTGTTGGGCGTGCTGGTCGTGTGGGCGGCGCGACGGCTCGCCTCATGAGTGAACAACGGGCTTCGGCCCGCGTATAGATGCCCAGGCCGGCGCCGGCAGCAGCCAGGCGCCATTCGAGAGGGTGAAGATGGTTCCGACCTGCGAAACGGCTGGCCGCACAGGCTTCACGGAGCGCGCCCGGCTCGGCGCCATCCGGGGATGCGCCGCCGCGCTCGCCGTCGTCTATTCACTGAGCGCCACGCTGCCGGCCCTCGCCAAAGGCCCGGATTCCCTGGCCGACCTGGCCGCCCAGGTCACGGATGCGGTCGTCAACATCTCTGCCTCGACCACGGTCGAGACCCGCGGGCGGACGATGCCGCAGCTGCCGCCGGGAACGCCGTTCGAGGATCTGTTCGAGGAGTTCTTCAACCGTCGCGGCCAGGGCAACCGGAGCGACGAGAACAATGCGCCGCGTCAGCGCCGCTCGAGTTCGCTCGGCTCGGGCTTCGTGATCGATGCCTCCGGCATCGTGGTGACGAACAGTCACGTCATCGGCGACGCGAACGAGATCTTCGTCGGCTTCAACGACGGGACGAAGCTTAAGGCCGAGATCATCGGCAAGGATACGAAGATCGACCTCGCCGTGCTGCGCGTGAAGCCCGAGAAGCCGCTCAAGGCGGTGCCCTTCGGCGATTCGGAGGTGATGCGCCCGGGTGACTGGGTGATGGCGATCGGCAACCCGTTCGGCCTGGGCGGGTCCGTCTCCGCCGGCATCGTGTCCGCCCGCGGCCGCAACATCGAGTCCGGCCCCTACGACAACTACATTCAGACCGACGCCGCCATCAACAAGGGCAATTCCGGCGGCCCGCTCTTCAACATGAGCGGCGAGGTCATCGGCATCAACACCGCCATCCTGTCCCCGACGGGCGGCTCGGTCGGAATCGGGTTCGCGGTGCCCTCGGCCAACGCGCTGCCGATCATCAACCAGCTGCGCGAATTCGGTGAGACCCGCCGCGGGTGGCTGGGCGTCCGCATTCAGAACGTGGACGACGCCACCGCCGAGGCCCTGGGCCTCGGGGGAGCGCGCGGCGCGCTGATCGCCGGCGTGGACGACAAGGGTCCGGCCAAGCCGGCCGGCCTCGATGTGGGCGACGTGATCACCCGGTTCGACGGCCGCGACGTGAAGGAATCGCGGGACCTGCCGCGCATCGTCGCCTCTACGCCGGTCGGCAAGACCGTCGATGTCACCGTCATTCGCAAGGGGCAGGAACTGACCCGCCAGGTCACGCTCGGCCGCCTCGAGGACGGCGAGCGGGCTCAGAAGGCCGGCCTGAACCAGCCGCCCACGGACACCCCCACGGCGACACGCCGCGCTCTCGGCCTAGAGCTGTCCGGCATCTCCGAAGAGCTGCGCCGACGCTACAACATCAAGGAAAGCGTCAAGGGCGTGGTGGTGACCCGCGTCGATCCGAACTCGGCCGCTGCAGACAAGCGCATCCAGCCCGGCGAGGTGGTCGTCGAGGTGGGGCAGGAGCCCGTGGCCAATCCGGCCGACGTCACCCGCCGCGTCGAGGCGCTGAAGAAGGACGGTCGCAAGTCCGCCCTCCTCCTGGTGTCGAACGCCCAGGGCGAAGTCCGCTTCGTGGCCGTCACGATCGAGTAGGCCTGCCGGTCGCCTCAAGCCTTTCGAGACCAATTCCATGAGCTGGGGCGAGATGCTCGTCCCGCAGACCTCGATCCTCGAGGTCATCCTTCGCGGCAGCATGATGTACGTGCTGCTGTTCCTCGCGCTTCGCTACCTGATGAAGCGCCACGCCGGGCAGGTCGGCATCGCCGACATCCTGGTCATCGTCCTCATCTCCGAGGCCGCGCAGAATGCGATGGTCGGCGAGGCCAAGTCGGTCACCGAGGCCGCGATCCTCGTCGGAACCATCCTGTTCTGGAGCTACGCCATCAACTGGCTGAGCGACCGCGTGCCGTTCCTGCGCAACCTCAGCGGCGGGGACCCGATCCCCCTCGTGCAGGATGGGCGAATGAACCGCCGGAACATGGACCGGGAGTTGCTGACGAAGGACGAGCTGATGAGCCACCTGCGCCAGCACGGCATCGAGCGGCTGGAAGAGGTGAAGCGGGCCTGTCTCGAGCCCGACGGGAACATCAGCGTGATCCGGGTCCGGGGCGGAGACGATGACGGCCCGCCGAAACGGAACCGCGGCGCCTGACCGTCAGGCCGGACGGACGAATTCTTCCGCCGCATAGCCCTGGATGTAGAGAAGCGCCGACAGGTCGCCATGCTCGATCCGGGCATGGGCGGCAGCCGCGACGGCCGGCTTTGCGTGGAACGCGACCCCGAGCCCTGCCTCCCCCAGCATGGCGAGGTCGTTCGCGCCGTCGCCGACCGCGATGGTCTCCGCCGGCTGCAGGCCGAGCCGGTCCCGCAGCTCGACCAGGGTCGCGAGCTTGGCCTCGCGGCCCAGCACCGGCTCCTGCACGGTGCCGAGGAGGCGTGCCTCCTCGACCATGAGGACGTTCGCCCGATCCTCGTCGAAGCCGAGCTTCCGGCCCACGGGCCCGGTGAAGAGCGTGAACCCGCCCGAGACGAGGCACGCATAAGCCCCGTTCGCCCGCATGGTGGCCACGAGAGTGCCGCCGCCGGGGGTCATCGTGATGCGCTCCTTCAGGAGCTGGTCGACGACATCGGCAGGCAGCCCCTTCAGCAGCGCCACGCGCTCGCGCAAGGCAGGTTCGAACGCGATCTCGCCGCGCATCGCCCGCTCCGTGATGGCCGCCACCTCGGTCTTGAGGCCCACCAGATCCGCCAGCTCGTCGATGCATTCCTGCTGGATCATGGTGGAATCCATGTCGGCCAGGAACAGGCGCTTGCGGCGGCCATCCGCCGGCTGGACGACGACGTCGACCGGCTCATCCCGGAGAAGATGACGCAGGGCACCTTCGGCCTCGGCCGGCCGCAGATCTTGCCCGAGAAGCAGGTCGACGGCCTGCCCCTCCGCGAGCACGCGCGTCCCGACTGCGCCGACGCCCGTCCGGCACGTAGCGGCCAAGGCCGGCGTGATGGACGGCCTCTGCGGGTCTGATATCAGGGTTGCGACAAAGAGAGTGGTAGTGGCCACGCGAGGCCCCGTTGAAGGCCTGGCCCGAGCGCCAGCCCCTGGAAGCAGATGGTATCGAGGATTGAGGCGGTCCTCATTGCAGGGCCGACCGCGTCAGGCAAGTCCGCACTGGCCATCGAGGTCGTGCGCGAGGTCGGCGGCACCGTCATCAATGCCGACTCGATGCAGGTCTATCGTGACCTCAGCATCATCACGAACCGACCAACGCCGGAGGAGACCGCCCAGGCGCCCCACCGGCTGTTCGGGGAGGTCGATGGGGCGACGAATTTCTCCGCCGGGCGCTATGTCGAGGCCGCCTCCAGCCTGCTCGCCGACTTGCGTGCGCAGGGCTCTATCCCGGTTTTCGTCGGAGGAACGGGTCTCTACTTCAAGGCGCTGACCGAGGGCCTGTCCGAAATCCCGCCCGTGCCGCAGCTCATCCGCAATCGAATCCGGGCGGAGGCCGAAGGGCGCGCGACGCCGGAGCTCCACGAGGACCTCGCCCGGCTCGATGCCGAGGGGGCGGCGCGGCTGAAGCCGGGCGACCGGCAGCGCATCCTTCGGGCCCTGGAGGTCGTGACGGCCGCGGGAGCACCGTTGTCCTCCTTCCAGCAGGACCGCATTCCAGGCCCCCTGGCGAGCAGCCGTCTGGTCCGCGTCTTTCTCGCACCGGACAGGGCCGAGCTGCGCGCCCGCATCGACCGGCGCTTCGAGCAGATGATCGCGGCGGGCGCGCTGGAGGAGGTCGCCGCCCTGGGTGCCCGAAACCTCGATCCTGCCCTTCCGGTGATGCGTGCGCATGGCGTGCCCGGGCTCCTCGCCCATCTGCGGGGAGAAATTCCCCTCGAAGAGGCCATCCGGCGCGGCCAGGCCGATACCCGGGCCTACGCCAAGCGACAATTCACCTGGGCGCGCCATCAGATGGATGGCTGGACCTGGGCCTCTCCCGAGACCGCCCACACGGCAATCAGGGCGGAGCTGCGGGCGTGAACGCCAGCAGCACGACTAGGATGGGCAGGGATGCAGCGGCGAGGCTTCGCGCCGCGATGAGCCGGCCATAAGAGACCCTCGTGCCTTCCCCATCACGATCCTCCTACCAGTCCGGTCTGCTCTTTCTCGCCGTGACCATTGTCGGATGGGGGCTGAACTGGCCGACCATCAAGGTTCTACTCCGAGACTGGCCTGCCCTCTTCGGCCGCGGCAGCGGCGGAATGGTCGCGGCGTTGCTGCTCGGCCTCGTCGCCGCCTCGCGCGGGGAGAGGCTGGCGCTTCCGGGCCGGAGCATCGGGCGGCTCGCCGCGGCGTCCTTCACGAACGTCTTCGCCTGGATGGGATTCGTCACTGTCGCCATGCAGTGGATGCCGGTCGCGGACGTGGCGCTCCTCGCTTACACGATGCCGCTCTGGGTCTGCCTCCTGGAGTGGCCGATTCGCGGGGTCAGGCCGACCGGCCGGCGGATCGCGGCGCTTGCGCTCGGCTTCGGCGGCGTCGTGGTCCTGCTTGGAACCGAGACGGGAGGAACCCACGGCCCGACCTGGATGCTCGGAGCCGCCCTCGCGCTCTCGTCAGCTATTCTGTTCGCGGCCGGCACGCTGCTCCTGAGGCCCGTTCCGGACATCAGCCCGCTCGTCTCGACAACGTGGCAGGTCGGCCTGGCCTGCACGCCGATGGCCTTGATCGGCCTCGTCACTGAATTCGACAGGATCGGCCCGCTCACGCCGGGCGGGACGATGGCGTTCCTCTACATGGTTCTTCTTCCCATGGGGGCCTGCTACGTGACCTGGTTCGCCGCGCTCAAGCGCCTGCCGGCGGGCACGGCCGCCATCGGGATGCTCCTCGTGCCGATCGTCGGAATCGTGTCGGCCATCCTGCTCCTCGGGGAGCCGCTCGGGCCGCGCGAGGTGGTCGCGATCCTCCTGACGATGAGCGGGGTGGCTCTCGCGATCCACCGTGACTGACAGGACCGCCCCGGTCGTTAACCATTTTTCCGACTGCGTTAACCACTCGTTAACCATAATTGTTCAGCCGCAGAGCAGGCTCCGAACCGAACCGGCTCCCGATCGTAGCCCCTCCTGTAGGAGGCGCGATCGCATGAACATCATGAAACGCTTTGGTAAGGACGAGAGTGGCGCGACGGCGATCGAGTACGGGCTGATAGCCGCTCTGATCGCAGTGGTGATCATCGGTGCTCTCTCGATGATCGGCACGAGCCTGAACGCGAGCTTCACGCAGATCGGAACATCGCTCGGCACCCGCTGACGGCCGCTCGCCCGCCGAAAGTCTCTTGACCGGTCGGACCCGAGGGTCTACGGGCTCTCGGGTTCGACCGGAGGGGCAAGTGCCCGCAATCCTTATCGTATCGGAGGCGCCATCGACGGAGCGGGTCTGACCCGTTTTATCCGGCTGGTGGCGCATGCAGGGTCCCTCGGGGCCCTTTTTTATTGCTCCGAACGATGCGCGAGGAAGGAAGAGGAGCGGCAGATGAGCGAGTATATGACCGGGGCCGAGATGGTCGTCCGCGCCCTCCGCGATCAGGGCGTAGACCACGTCTTTGGGTACCCGGGCGGGGCCGTACTCCCGATTTACGACGCGCTCTTCCACGAGCCGGCGCTCACGCACGTCCTCGTCCGCCACGAGCAGGGCGCCGTGCACGCCGCAGAGGGCTATGCCCGCTCCTCGGGCAAGGTCGGGTGCGTGCTCGTCACCTCCGGGCCTGGTGCGACGAATGCCGTGACGGGCCTTGCCGACGCGATGATGGATTCGATCCCGGTCGTCTGCATCACCGGGCAGGTCCCGACGCATCTCATCGGCACCGACGCCTTCCAGGAATGCGACACGGTCGGCATCACGCGCCACTGCACGAAGCACAATTACCTCGTGAAGTCGGTCGAGGACCTGCCGCGCATCCTGCACGAGGCCTTCTTCGTGGCGACCCATGGCCGTCCGGGCCCCGTGGTCATCGACCTGCCGAAGGACGTGCAGTTCAAGTCCGGCCTCTACGAGCGGCCGGGCGACAACGGGCACAAGACCTACCGGCCGGCTGTCGAGGGAGACTCCCTCAAGATTCGCGCCGCGGTCGAGATGATGGCGCGGGCAAAGCGTCCGGTCTTCTACACGGGCGGCGGCGTCATCAATGCCGGGCCGCGCGCCTCGGCGGCGCTGCGGGAACTCGCCCTGCTCTCCGGGTTCCCGGTGACCTCGACCCTGATGGGCCTCGGGGCATTTCCGGCCTCTGACCCGGCCTTTCTCGGCATGCTCGGCATGCACGGGACCTACGAGGCCAATCACGCCATGCACGATTGCGACGTCATGATCGCGGTCGGCGCCCGGTTCGACGACCGCATCACAGGCCGGCTGGACGCCTTTTCGCCGGGATCGAAGAAGATCCACATCGACATCGACCCGTCCTCGATCTCCAAGAACGTCAAGGCCGATGTCGGTATCGTGGGCGATTGCGCCAACGTGCTCGAGGAAATGCTCCGGGTCTGGCGCGAGACCTCGCCGGAGGTGGACAAGGCGGCCCTGCAGGAGTGGTGGGAGGCAATCGAGAGCTGGCGCGCGCGCGACTGCCTCGCCTATCGGCCGTCATCCGAGATCATCAAGCCGCAATACGCCATCCAGCGGCTCTACGAGCTGACGAAGGACCGCGAGACCTACGTTACGACGGAGGTCGGCCAGCACCAGATGTGGGCTGCGCAGTTCTTCAAGTTCGACCAGCCGAACCGCTGGATGACATCGGGCGGGCTCGGGACGATGGGCTACGGCCTGCCGGCCGCGATCGGGACGCAGCTCGCGCATCCCGATGCCCTCGTCATCGATATCGCCGGCGAGGCGTCCATCCTCATGAACATGCAGGAGATGTCGACGGCCGTGCAGTATCGCCTGCCGGTCAAGATCTTCATCCTGAACAACGAGTACATGGGCATGGTTCGCCAATGGCAGGAGCTTCTGCATGGCGGCCGCTACTCGCAGAGCTACTCGGAATCGCTGCCCGATTTCGTGAAGCTGGCGGATGCCTATGGCGGCGTCGGCTTGCGCTGCCAGGATCCGGCGAAGCTGGACGACGCCATCCGCGAGATGCTCGCCGTCAACGACCGGCCGGTCATCTTCGACTGCCTCGTGGACAAGACGGAAAACTGCTTCCCGATGATCCCGTCAGGCAAGGCGCATAACGAGATGATCCTCAACGATTATCTCGGAGAGACCGGCGCAGAGGACCTGGGTTCGGTCATCACCGAGGAAGGCAAGCTCCTGGTTTGAGCCCCTGAGCGCGGCGCCCGCCGCCGCGCTCACCCATCTCCGAGTATGAACTGGCAGGCGCGACGGAAGCCCTTTCCGCCGGCGGCAGTCTGGTAGCCGGTGAGAAAGCCGCCGCGACCGCTGACGTCCCCCGAATAGCGGGCCTCGTAGCCGGGCCCCTTCCCGGCGAGGCTCAGGCGGCCGCCGGACAGGGTTCCGGTCCCCGTCTCGCGGCCGGACCCGAGCCTGATCTCGTATGTCCCCCGCCCTCCCCCGACCGTAGCCGTGCCGCTCGCCCGCACCGGCCCGGCGCCGCCGGCGGCGTCACAGGCGAGCCTCACCGGATAGGTGCCGTCGGCGCGCTGGGCGAAAGCGGCGGCGGGCAGGAGAAGCATGGCAAGGACGATCGGGGTGCGGATCAAGGCGGTTCCTTTCCGGGTTCGCGCTAGCTAATCATTCGGGCTCTTCCGCGCGAGCCCGGATGGGTACTCGCCTTGCGGCACCCGGATGTGCGTGCTAGGGCACCGATATGCCTTGCGAGCGCCCCTCTCGGGCGGGCGGATCCGGGCGACCAACTTCCAGACGTGCCGGGCTGGGCGCGCTGCTTCGAGCGGAGCGGCGGGTTCGGGCGAACAGCGACGAGTGACAGGTGGCGGACAAAGGCAAAGCTGAAGCTCATGGCGTATCGGGCGTCGCCGGCCGCTACGCCTCCGCCCTGTTCGAGCTCGCGCGCGAAGAGAATGCGATCGACCAGGTCTCCCGTGACCTCGACAGCTTCGACCGTATGCTGTCCGAGAGCCCGGACCTCGTCCGGCTCGTGAAGAGCCCCATTTTCTCCTCGGAAGAGCAGTCCAGGGCGATCGGCACGATCCTCGATCGGGCCGGCATCCGCGGTCTCGCCGGCAATCTGATCCGGCTCGCGGCGGCCAACCGCCGCCTCTTCGTCCTCCCCGACATGATCCGCGCCTACCGGGCGCTCGTCGCCAAGTCGCGCGGCATCGTGTCGGCCAGCGTCACCGTGGCCGAGGAGCCCTCGCCCCGGATGCTGAACGACATCAAGACCGCGCTCCGCGAGATGGCGGGCGCCGAGGTCGATGTCGCCGTCAAGGTCGATCCGGCGCTGATCGGCGGGCTGGTCGTGAAGATCGGCTCCCGCATGGTCGATGCGTCGCTCAAGACCAAGCTCAACTCCATGCGAATTGCGATGAAAGAGGCCCGGTAATGGATATCCGCGCCGCCGAGATCTCGGCGATCCTCAAGGACCAGATCAAGAATTTCGGCACGGAAGCCGAGGTTTCCGAGGTCGGCCAGGTCCTCTCCGTCGGCGACGGCATCGCGCGCTGCTACGGGCTCGACAACGTCCAGGCGGGCGAGATGGTCGAGTTCGAATCCGGCGTCCGCGGCATGGCGCTGAACCTCGAGCAGGACAATGTCGGCGTCGTCGTGTTCGGCTCCGACCGTGAGATCGCCGAAGGCCAGACGGTGAAGCGCACGGGCGCCATCGTCGAGGTGCCGGTCGGCAAGGGCCTGCTCGGCCGCGTCGTCGACGCGCTCGGCAATCCGATCGACGGCAAGGGCCCGATCCAGGCGACCGAGCGTCGCCGCGTGGACGTGAAGGCGCCGGGCATCATCCCGCGCAAGTCCGTGCACGAGCCGATGGCCACGGGCCTGAAGTCGGTGGACGCCCTGATCCCGATCGGCCGCGGCCAGCGCGAGCTCATCATCGGCGACCGCCAGACCGGCAAGTCGGCGATCGCGCTCGACACGATCCTGAACCAGAAGCCCCTGAACGTCGAAGGCGCCCCGGAGAGCCAGAAGCTCTACTGCGTCTACGTCGCCATCGGCCAGAAGCGCTCCACGGTCGCCCAGTTCGTGAAGACCCTGGAGGAGAACGGCGCGCTCGAGTACTCGATCATCGTCGCGGCCACTGCCTCCGACCCGGCCCCCATGCAGTTCCTGGCGCCCTTCGCCGGCTGCGCCATGGGCGAGTTCTTCCGCGACAACGGCATGCATGCCGTGATCACCTATGACGATCTGTCCAAGCAGGCCGTCGCCTACCGCCAGATGTCGCTGCTGCTCCGCCGTCCGCCGGGCCGCGAGGCCTATCCGGGCGACGTCTTCTACCTGCATTCCCGCCTGCTCGAGCGCGCCGCCAAGATGTCGGACGCGATGGGCGCGGGCTCGCTGACGGCGCTGCCCATCATCGAGACGCAGGCGAACGACGTGTCGGCCTACATCCCGACCAACGTCATCTCGATCACGGACGGCCAGATCTTCCTCGAGACCGACCTGTTCTACCAGGGCATCCGCCCGGCCGTGAACGTCGGCCTCTCGGTGTCGCGCGTCGGCTCCGCCGCGCAGACGAAGGCGATGAAAAAGGTCGCCGGCAAGATCAAGGGCGAGCTCGCTCAGTACCGCGAGATGGCTGCCTTCGCGCAGTTCGGCTCCGACCTCGACGCCACGACGCAGAAGCTGCTGAACCGCGGCTCGCGCCTGACCGAGCTCCTGAAGCAGCCGCAGTTCTCGCCGCTGAAGATGGAAGAGCAGGTCGCGGTGATCTATGCCGGCGTGAACGGCTACCTCGACGCGCTCCCGGTCAACCGCGTGCGCGCCTTCGAGGACGGCCTGCTCGCCACCCTCCGCGGCAAGCACGGCGAGATCCTCGAGTCGATCCGCAGCTCCAAGGACCTCTCCTCCGAGACCGAGGCCAAGCTGAAGGGCGTGGTCGAGGCCTTCGCGAAGTCCTTCACCTGACATTTGCGCCGTCATGGCCGGGCTCTGGCCCGGCCATCCACTTTCCCGGCTCGGCGCCTCTGGCGTGGATGCCCGGGCCGAGCCCGGGCATGACGGGCGACGAGGCCTAGAGCACAGACGCGATGCCTTCGCTAAAAGACCTCCGGAACCGCATCGCCTCGGTCAAGGCGACGCAGAAGATCACCAAGGCCATGCAGATGGTCGCGGCCGCGAAGCTGCGCCGCGCGCAGATGGCTGCAGAGGCTGCCCGGCCCTTCGCCGAGCGCATGACGTCCGTCATGGCCAATCTCGCGGGCGGCATCACGATCGGCCCCGACACGCCGCGCCTCCTCGCCGGCACCGGCTCGGACCAGACGCATCTTCTGGTCGTCTGCACGGCCGAGCGCGGCCTATGCGGCGCCTTCAACTCCTCCATCGCGCGCCTCGCGCGTGACCACGCCCTCCGCCTCATGAACGAGGGCAAGACGGTCAAGATCCTCTGCGTCGGCAAGAAGGGCTTCGACATCCTCCGCCGGCAGTTCGAGCGCCAGATCATCGAGCTCGTCGATCTCCGCTCGGCCAAGCAGGTCGGGTACGAGCATGCCGACATGATCGCCGGCAAGGTGCTGCGCCTCTTCGAAGAGGGCCAGTTCGACGTCGCGACCCTGTTCTATTCGCGCTTCCGCTCCGTCATCCAGCAGATCCCGACCGCGCAGCAGATCATCCCGGCGCAGTTCGAGGCCGCCTCGCCGAGCGGGACGGACGCCGTCTACGAGTACGAGCCGGATGAGGGTGAGATCCTCGCCTCGCTTCTGCCGCGGAACGTGACCATCCAGATCTTCCGGGCGCTCCTGGAGAACGCCGCCTCCGAGCAGGGCGCGCGCATGAGCGCGATGGACAACGCCACCCGGAACGCGGGTGACATGATCAAGAAGCAGACGCAGACCTACAACCGGTCGCGTCAGGCCATGATCACCAAGGAACTCATCGAAATCATCTCGGGCGCCGAGGCGCTCTGAGCACGAACGCAGGACTAGAGGGAAGCATCATGTCAGCCGCTTTGGCCATGCCGCCGGTCAGCACGACCGGCCATATCACCCAGGTGATCGGCGCCGTCGTGGACGTGCAGTTCGACGGCCACCTGCCGGAGATCCTGAACGCGCTGGAGACGACCAACCAGGGCAACCGCCTCGTCCTCGAAGTTGCCCAGCAGCTCGGCGAGAACACGGTCCGCTGCATCGCCATGGACACGTCCGAAGGCCTCGTCCGCGGCCAGGAGGTGCGTGACACCGGCGCCCCGATCCGGGTGCCCGTCGGTGCCGGGACGCTCGGCCGCATCATGAACGTCATCGGCGAGCCGGTGGACGAGGCCGGCCCGGTTCCGGCCGAAGACCTGCGCGCCATCCACCAGCCGGCTCCCTCCTATGCCGACCAGGCGACGGAAGCCGAGATCCTCGTGACGGGCATCAAGGTCGTCGACCTCCTCGCCCCCTACGCGAAGGGCGGCAAGATCGGCCTCTTCGGCGGCGCGGGTGTCGGCAAGACCGTGCTCATCATGGAGCTGATCAACAACGTCGCGAAGGCGCACGGCGGCTACTCGGTCTTCGCCGGCGTCGGCGAGCGCACCCGCGAGGGCAACGATCTCTATCACGAGATGATCGAGTCGGGCGTGAACAAGCATGGCGGCGGCGAGGGCTCCAAGTGTGCCCTGGTCTACGGCCAGATGAACGAGCCTCCGGGCGCCCGCGCCCGCGTCGCGCTGACCGGCCTCACGGTCGCCGAGCATTTCCGCGACCAGGGCCAGGACGTGCTCTTCTTCGTCGACAACATCTTCCGCTTCACGCAGGCGGGCTCCGAGGTGTCGGCGCTTCTCGGCCGCATTCCGTCCGCGGTGGGCTATCAGCCGACCCTCGCGACGGACATGGGCAACCTGCAGGAGCGCATCACCACGACGACGAAGGGCTCGATCACCTCCGTGCAGGCGATCTACGTGCCGGCGGACGACCTGACCGACCCGGCGCCGGCGACCTCCTTCGCCCACCTCGACGCCACGACCGTGCTGTCGCGCTCCATCGCCGAGAAGGGCATCTACCCGGCCGTGGATCCGCTCGACTCCACCTCGCGCATGCTCTCGGCGAGCATCCTCGGTGAGGAGCACTACACGGTCGCCCGCCAGGTGCAGCAGGTGCTCCAGCGCTACAAGGCGCTGCAGGACATCATCGCGATCCTGGGCATGGACGAGCTCTCGGAAGAGGACAAGCTCACCGTCGCCCGCGCCCGCAAGATCGAGCGCTTCCTGTCCCAGCCGTTCTTCGTCGCCGAGGTCTTCACCGGCTCGCCGGGCAAGCTCGTGGCGCTCGAAGACACGATCAAGGGCTTCAAGGGCCTGGTCGAGGGCAAGTACGACCACCTTCCGGAGGCGGCCTTCTACATGGTCGGCACCATCGAAGAGGCGGTCGAGAAGGCCCAGCGCCTCGCCGCCAGCGCGTAACGCGCCACGCAGTCATCGCCGGGCTTGTCCCGGCGACCCCGCTCCGGAGCGAGTGCCCCTCCGAAACGGGATGGCCGGGACAGCCCGGCCATGACGCCCTGAATAGGATTTCCTGATGGCCACCATGCATTTCGAGCTCGTCTCGCCCGAGCGCATCCTCTTCTCCGGCGACGTCGAGGCGGTCCTGCTGCCGGCGACCGAAGGCGACATGACGGTGATGCCGGGCCATGCTCCCGCGATCACCACCCTGAAAGCCGGTTTCGTGGTCGCGACCGACCAGAAGAACCATGGGGAGCGCGTGCTGGTCCGCGGCGGCTTCGCTGAGATCAACGCCTCCGGCGTGATCGTGCTGGCGGAGCGGGCGACCCCGGTCGAAGAGCTGACGCCCGAGAAGATCGCGCACGAGATCACCGAACTCGAGACGCGCCGCGACGGCAGCGACGACGACGCCGCCCGCCGCGCCTACGACGAGATGATCGGGCAGCTCAACGAAGCGCGCGAGACGCTCAAGCTCTGACGATGAGCGGCATCTGCCGCTTTGGGCTTCCAGGATGAGCGAGCCCGACCGGCCGCTCATCCTCACACTGGCCTTCGACGGCGCGAGCTTCGCCCGTCTCGACGAACTCCGGCGCCGCTACTTCCCGCCCGAGCGCAATCAGGTCCCGGCCCACCTGACCCTCTTCCACGCGCTACCCGGCGAGAACGCCACCCTGATCCGGCGGGAACTGGCCGAGATCTGCCTGCGGCAGAAGCCCTTCGAGATCGAGGCCACCGGCCTTCGGGCGCTGGGCAATGGCGTGGCTATCGCCTTCTCTTCACAGGAACTCGTCGGCCTGCGACAGCGCCTCGCGCGCGAGTGGCGCGACTGGCTGAGCCCGCAGGATTCCGCGAAGATCGCCCCCCACGTCACGATCCAGAACAAGGTCGGCGCCGATGTCGCGCGCGCGACGCTCCGCGAGTTGGAGGCGAGTTTCCGCCCCTTCTCGGCTCGCGCCGAGGGCCTGAACCTCTGGCGCTATCTAGGCGGGCCCTGGAAGCTGGAAAGAAGCTTCCGGTTCGGTGGCTAGCGTGGCGCCATTACCGGGCAGGTAATCGACCTCGGGCGACCCGATCCTCATCATCCCGGCGTTAGAACGGAGACGATGATGAGCACCTTCGCGATTGCCCGGCTGCAGGACGTAGAGGTCGGGCCCGACATCGTCCACTATCTCGAACGCATCGACGCGACCCTCGCACCGTTCGGCGGACGCTTCCGGGTCCACGGCGACCCCTATGACGTGATCGAGGGAAGCTGGGCGGGTGATGTGGTGATCATCGAGTTCCCTGACCGCGCGGCCGCCCGGAACTGGTACGGCTCGGCCGCCTACCAGGCCATCCTGCCCCTGCGCACGGAGAACGCCGCCTGCGACGTGATCCTGATCGACACCGTGGACGAGGGCCACCGTGCAACGGACATCCTCGCCGGGTGACTGCCCTTCCGGCGCGAGCCCTATCCCAGGCTGAACTCAAGCAGGATCGTTCGCTGTGCAGCCGAGAAGTTATCGTCAGAGATCAGGGTGAGGATCTGCCGGCCGGAAGCCGGGTCGAGATGGAGGGCCATCCCCTCCATGTTGTCGATCTCGTATTTCCTGTCGGCCTCGAAGATCACCTCGCCGTCCACCAAGGCCCCCGGCCGAAAGGCATCGGCCCCAAGCCGACGGATCCGGCAGGCGACACCGGTCAGGAGGCGACATCGTCTTTCCAGCAGTAGTGCCTCACCGGAGGGCAAGAAGGCGAGGTCGGTGATGTCGAAGCCCTCGGATCGGACGACATCGAATTCGAACGGCTCCCCGCCGAGCACCCAGCCAGCCGTGGGTTGATCGTCCCCGGCCCTGGCCCGTTCCGCGATCGTGACGAGCCGTCCGGCGAGCGGTCGGCCTTCCGGCACGATCGCCAGCGCCTCCAGGCCTTCGTTGGACGACAGTCGCTTGACGGCGGGCGGGACCGGCAGGGGAAATCCCCTCGCCGGTACGCCGTTCTGGGCCCAGGCGTAGCGCCTGATCTCCTGAACCCGTTCGAAGCCCACGAAGGCCTCCCCACCCGCAATCGCCAGGCACTCGGAATCCCATCCGTTGCCCCGCCGCAGGGCGGTGCCGTTCTCGCCGAGAATCGGGGCCACGGCCGCGTCCGTCAGGCCCGAGGTCCGGCCGTCCTGCGCGAGAACGCGGGCCGTCAACCACTCCGCGCGATCGGAGACGGCAACGATCTCGCTGCCATCGGCCGAGCGCCACAACCCCGACCAGCCGCCGAATTCGGGACTTCGGGAGGACAGGACGAGACCGGAGCGGAACGTGAGCCCGCCGAACTGCGTCCGATCAGGCTCGCTCGGAAGCAGCGCCGGAATCGGCGTGGCCTCCACTGTGATCGGCCCATCTCCGGGCGGCAGGCCCGGCTCGGCGGCGAACAGCCGGGACGCAGCCGCGAGCCCGGCTGCGGCGACGCCCCCGAACCCGAGAGCGAGCGCCGCCCGTCTGTTGAAGCTCAAGCGGCGTGCCGCGTCCGGCCGAAGCGTCCGTTCACGGGAGGCGGGGCGGATTCGTCGAAGAGTTCGGCGAGCTTCTCCGTCATCACGCCGCCGAGTTCCTCGGCATCGACGATGGTGACAGCGCGCCGGTAATAGCGCGTGACGTCGTGGCCGATTCCGATCGCGATCAGCTCGACGGGCGAGCGTGTCTCGATCTCCTCGATGATGAAGCGGAGATGCCGCTCCAGGTAGTTCCCAGGATTCACCGACAGCGTCGAATCGTCGACCGGCGCGCCGTCCGAGATCACCATCAGGATCCGGCGCTGCTCCGGCCGCCCGAGCAGGCGCTTATGCGCCCAGTCAAGCGCCTCGCCGTCGATGTTCTCCTTGAGAAGGCCTTCGCGCATCATCAGCCCCAGGTTCTTCCTAGCCCGGCGCCATGGTGCATCGGCAGATTTATAGATGATGTGACGAAGGTCATTCAGGCGGCCTGGATTGGCCGGCTTGCCGGCCTGCAGCCAGGACTCACGCGACTGGCCGCCCTTCCAGGCCCGGGTGGTGAAGCCCAGGATCTCGACCTTGACGCCGCAGCGCTCGAGCGTGCGGGCCAGGATGTCGGCGCAGGTTGCCGCGACGGTGATCGGCCGCCCGCGCATCGACCCGGAATTGTCGATCAGCAGGGTCACGACCGTGTCGCGAAACTGCATGTCCTTCTCGTGCTTGAACGATAGGGGCTGGTGCGGATCGAGCACGACGCGCACGAGCCGCGCCGGATCGAGAATGCCCTCCTCGAGGTCGAACTCCCACGAGCGGTTCTGCTGCGCGAGAAGCCGCCGCTGAAGGCGGTTCGCCAGCCGGCCGACGACGCCCTGGAGATGGGAGAGCTGCTTGTCGAGATAGGCCCGAAGACGGGAGAGTTCGTCCGGATCGCAGAGCTCGTCCGCCTCCACGACCTCGTCGAACTTGGTAGTGAAGGCCTTGTATTCGGGCCCGCGGGACTCGTTGGCCCGCGTCGGTGGCGGCCGCCAGGATTCTGAGGCAGCCTCGGAATCGCTGTCCTCGGATTCCTCGGGCAGCTCTCCAGACGGGGCATCCGCCGCCTCCATGGCGCCGTCCTCGAGCTCGTCGGCAGCCTCGTCCTGAAGCTCGACTTCAGCCCGCTCGCCCTGGCGCTGCTCCTCGGCCTCGCCCTCGCCGCCCTGTTCCTCGCTTTCCGCCTCGCCTTCGTCCTCCTCGTCCTGCTCATCGCGGTCGAGGGCGCTCTCGTCCGACATGTCGAGGGACGAGAGCAGGTCACGGATCGAGCGCGCGAAGTCGCGCTGGTTCTCGATGTTCTTCAAGAGGCCGTCGAGATTGCGACCCGCCTTCGCCTCGATGTGGTCTCGCCAGAGATCGACGATCTTGGCCGCGGCCTCCGGCGGCTTCAGGCCCGTGAGCCGCTCGCGGACCATCAGGGCGACGGCGTCCTCGAGCGGCGCGTCCGCGCGATCCGTGATGTCCTCGTACTTGCCGCCGCGATGATAGCGGTCCTCGATCATGGCCGTGATGTTGTCGGCGACGCCCGTCATCCGGCGCGACCCGATCGCTTCGACCCGCGCCTGCTCCACGGCATCGAACAGGGCGCGCGCCGCCTGGCCCTGCGGGGCATGCCGGCGATGCACGGCCGCGTCATGGCACGCGAGCCGGAGCGCCATCGAATCCGCATGGCCGCGCACGATGGCGACATCATCCGCGGACAATTTGCGCGGCGGCTCGGGCAACCGAGCCTTGCCGCTCATCAGGATCGGCCGGTCGGACGCGTAGGTGACTTCGAGGTCGGGCTGGCGCGCGAGAGCCCGCATGGCGCCCGCGATGGACCGCTTGATTGGCTCGTTCGGGGCTTCCTTGCGGTCGCCCGGCTTGCGATTGGAGATGGACATCAGACCTTCGGATCCGCCTCGAACGGCCGCAGGAGCAGGTCGTCCCAAGTGTAGGGGCACTCGGGCGGGAACTCGCTCACATCGAAATGTGTCTCGAGCGATGCCCAGTCGCGTGCGCTTGGATAGATCTCCGACAGAGCCTCCTCCCGACGCGGCTTGAGGCCCGGGTTCTGGCGAAAGAGCCTGTCGAGCCGCCTTCGCTGCTCGCGGATCGAGAACACCCAGCTCGGCGTCCAGAGCTCGGGCTGCTGGTCCCACTTCAGCATGTGCATCACAAGCACGCGCAGGGCGCTCTCGAGCTTAGCGAATTCGCTCCTGCCCACGTCGCTCAGCTCCTCGGCGATGTTCTCCGCATCGATCTCGTCGAGCCGGCCGGCGCGGAGCAGGGCCACCTGCTCCTGCACCCAGGTATAAAGATCCTCGTCGTAGCGCGTGGATGCACCCGCGCGTGCCTCGGGCCTGTTCCTGACCGCGGACTGGCTCATGATGCCCTCCGTTGCCGAGGCCCGACCATAGCAGATCCAGCAGCGGTCGCGGCGCTCAGCTCAGCGCCACGTTGACCGCGCTCTCCGGCAGCTCCTTGCCGAAGCAGCGCTGGTAGAACTCCGCCACCAGCGTCCGCTCGAGCTCGTCGCACTTGTTCAGGAAGGTCACCCGGAACGCGAACCCGATATCGCCGAAGATGTCGGCGTTCTCGGCCCAGGTGATCACCGTGCGGGGCGACATCACGGTCGACAGGTCGCCGTTGATGAAGGCGTTGCGGGTCAGGTCCGCCACCCGCACCATCTTGCCGACGATGTCGCGCCCTTCCGGGGTCCGGTAATGGTGCGCCTTCGAGAGGACGATCTCGACCTCCTCGTCGTGCGGCAGGTAGTTCAGCGTCGTCACGATGGACCAGCGGTCCATCTGCGCCTGGTTGATCTGCTGGGTGCCGTGATAGAGCCCGGTCGTGTCGCCGAGGCCGATCGTGTTGGCGGTCGCGAAGAGCCGGAATGCGGGGTGCGGTCGGATGACCCGGCTCTGGTCGAGCAGGGTGAGGCGACCGGAGGATTCCAGCACCCGCTGGATCACGAACATGACGTCCGGACGGCCGGCATCATACTCGTCGAACACGAGCGCGATGTTGTTCTGGTAGGCCCAGGGCAGGATCCCGTCCTTGAACTCGGTGACCTGCTTGCCGTCCTTCAGCACGATCGCGTCCTTGCCGACGAGGTCGATGCGCGAGACGTGGCTGTCGAGATTGATGCGCACGCAAGGCCAGTTCAGCCGCGCCGCGACCTGCTCGATATGGGTCGACTTGCCGGTGCCATGGTAGCCCGTGACGATCACGCGCCGGTTGCGCGCGAAGCCGGCCAGGATGGCGAGGGTCGTCGGCGGATCGAAGAGGTAGTCCGGATCCGTGTCGGGCACATGCGGGTCGGGCTGCGAATAGGCAGGCACTTCCAGGTCGGAATCGATCCCGAAAACCTGCCGAACGGACACCTTCATGTCCGGCATGCCAGGAACGGTGTTGTCAGTGACGAGCATCGAGAAGCCTCTTCGGCGGCGGCTCAGCGAGAGCCCTGCCGCCCTTGTCACGGCGATCGGCGGGTAGGCGACCTGGGATTACGCCCTGTCCTTAACGGCGCCCCGCCGCTGGCGCAATTTGCACCGGCGCCGAATTCCCTTGCGCTCCCGTCAGCACAGGCCGGCCGCCTTGAGCGTGTCGTGGGCGTTGATGATGTCGCGCAGCCGCGGCTCGTAGGATCGATCCCCGCCATGCGCGTCCGGATGGAAGCGTTTCACCAGGACCTTGTACTGCGCCTTGATCTCGACCGCACCGGCGCTCTCGTCGAGACCGAGCGTCTCGAGGGCAGCCATGACGGGACCCGGCCTGCGGGGCTTCGCCGGCTCGGGAGTCGCCCGCGTCCCCTCGAAGCCTGCCGAGCGCATGACGCCGAGCGGGTCGAGGTAGTCGAATTCTTCCGGGTTCGCTGCGCCATCCCGCCTGCGGCGTCCGCCGTTGACGGACATGTTCCAGGTCGGGCGGTGCCCGACCGCCGCCTCCTTCTGGTACTGCTGGACGTCCTCGTCCGACATGCCCGAGAAATAGTTGTAGGCGGCGTTGTACTCGCGGACATGGCTCAGGCAGAAGCGCCAGTACTCGCCCTCCCGGCCCCTCCCCTTCGGGGCCCGGTGGAGGCCGGGTTCCGAACAGCCCGCGCGCTCGCACACGGCCGCCTCCTGACGCGGCTGCTCGCAGCGCGGCTTGATGCGGACCTTGTCGAAAAGCGGCGAGTTGAGACCCATGACGGACCGATTATTGATGGGGCAGGACGAAGCGGCAAGCCGTCGGCGAGCGACGGAGAGCAGGGAGCATGATCGTGAGCTTACGTGAGCGGATGGCCGAAATCGTGACCCGGGAGCTTCGGCCGACCGAGCTCAGGATCGACGATGAGTCGCATCTTCATGCCGGGCATGCCGGCTCGCGGGAAGGCGGGGAGACCCATTTCAGGATCGATGTCGTGTCTGAGGCCTTTATCGGCAAGAGCCGCGTGGAGCGGCACCGCATGGTGAACGAGCTCATGACGGATGCGTTCGGCCGGGACGGGCTCCACGCCCTCGCGATCAGGGCGAGAGCGCCAGGGGAGTGAAGCCCCTGCCGCACGGGCTCAGCGCCGCTCGCGGGGCGTCAGGAGATAGATCGACAGCGCACCCGCCACCACGATGCCGAACCCGGTGAACAGCGTTCCGTAGATCTCCTGCGCCGGGGTGCCCGCGATTTCGGCAGCCCGGACATAGCGCCCGGAGAGCCACTGCCCGAGGCCTGCCCCGCCCATGAAGGCGAGGTTCATGATCGTCACCCCCTGCCCGAGGAGATGTGTCGGCATGAAGGAGCGGGCATGCGCCATGAGAATGGCGAAGGGTGCCCCGAAAGCGCCGACGAAGAACAGCAACCCGAGGGCGACAGCGCCCGAATGGCCGCCGAACAGCCCGAGCGCCAGCCAGCCGACGACCGTGGCCGTGAAGCCCGCCACCGCCGTGCGCTTCGCATTCCCGGCCAGCCTGTTGAGGGGCGCATAGAGCAGCGCACCTGCCGCCATGACGAGGCCCAACGCGGTCGCGCTGAGGCTCCGCTCGGCCGCATCGAAGTGGTGCACGTTCTCCAGGTAGGGCGCGATCCACAACCCACGCGTAGCGATGACGCAGGCGTAGCCGACGAGCGCGATCGGGAAGATCGGCCAAAGCTGCCGGAGCGCGAGGATCTTTTTTGCGCCCTCGAGCGGCGACACATGGCCGCCCGGCGCGACCGCGCGGGGCGGATCGCGAATGACGCAGGCCACATAGATCAGCGTCGCGACCGTCAGTCCGGCCATGCCCATCATGGCAGGACGCCAGCCGAACGCACCGACCGCGAGGGCAAGCGGCATCCCGGAGAGGGGGTCTCCGAGCGAGCCCAGCCCGAGGAGCAGCGACGACATCGTCGCGAAGCGTGCGGCCGCGTAGGTGCGGGCGATCAGATAGAACCCGGCCATCAAGACCGGCGCGCAGCCGCCTCCGATCAAGGCCATGGCGATCAGGCCCTGCGGGAAGTCGCGCGCGAACGCCAGGAGGGCCGCCCCGACTACGGCCGAGCTCATCCCGACAGAGAGCGTCCGGCGCGGGCCGAAGCGGTCGAGCGCGATGCCGACCGGGATCTGGCAGAAAGCGAAGGCGAGGAGGAACGCGGCCTGGAGGCTCGCAAGCCCGGCCGCGTCGAGCGCCAGATCGCGCGAGAGATCGCCGGCCACGACGGCCAGGAAGGCGCGGTAGAACTGGCTGAGAACGTAGGAGGAGAGAAGGGCGAGGAACACGATGTCGGCCGGACGACCCGCGGGCGAGTCGCCGCCTGCCTAACATCCAGGCAGTGTCACGTCGAACGTACCTGGACGCGAAACGGGCATGCAACGATCGCGTGCCGGCGCGACATCCTCAGGCAATGTCGAAGGCCCACAAGCCGCCTCCGAACGAGGAGGCTCGACATGGCCGCCCATATCATCCCCACCGTGCTCGGCATTCTGGCCCCGCTGTCGGCCATCCTGTGGCTTCTGACCCGCGGTATCTGAGCCCCGCCTGCGCGGCCCCCGTCAGGATGATCTCACCCCCTGAGCCGCCCGCTTGAGCGCCCCTTCGGCTGCCGCCAGCGCGCATACCCGGTGGAGACGAGCTTCGACACGGCGATACCGTCCGCGACGGATACGGCGAGGGCCAGCCTCACGTCGCCATTGGCGAGCCTGAGGTAAGCGTCCACGGCCGCAGCGATCTCCCCCTCCGCATCGGCGGCCAGTTCTGCCGCGGATAGTCGCTCCCCCCGTCGAATATCGGCCATGCCCGTGCGCCCTGAATCGTGTTGTTCCTATTTTGTTCTGGGCACGCGGAGAGTCAACGCGGAATGCGAAAACGCCCGGCCATCGCTGACCGGGCGCCTCGCTGTCGAACGGTTGGACCAGGCCGCCCGAGCAATCGCCCGATATGGCGACTCGAACTGAGGCGGGATTGCGTCCGCGGCCGAGAAATGATGCTGACAGCCGACTTCGGGGACGGTTCGACGCGTTCACGACGCCCGCGCGATGCGGTTTTCGGGTACCCTCGTCGCTCTAGCTGCAGCGCAACATCGAAGCGGGGCCGTTCGGAACCGGACGGAGCCCGGGTCATTCCCCTTTCGGCTGCGGGGCCGATAGCGGGAGATCGCATGCCGGATTTGAATGCGGCGTTCCGGGACATCGTGGACCGGCTCAACTGGCTGCCCGACTGGGTCGTCACCTTGCTTGTGCTCGGCGGAGCGACGGCCCTCGTCCTCGGCCTTCACGGTGTGCTGACCCGCCAGCTCCAGCGCATCGTCAGCGCTCGCGGGCTGTTCTGGCGCTCGCTCGTACAGCGCACCTTCGGCCCCGGCCGGCTGGCGCTCGTGATCGCGGCCGTCAGCGCTGCGACGCCCATCGCGCCGATCCCGTGGGAATGGCAGTCCGGCCTGCGCCACATCCTGCTCGTCGCGACGGTCGCTCTCGTCGGCTGGATCGCCGTGACGGCCATCCATATCGCGACGACGATCTACCTGCGGCGCTTCAAGCTCGATTCGGAGGACAACCTCCTGGCGCGCAAGCACGTCACGCAGATGCGGATTCTCCAGCGCGCGGCCGTGACCCTTGTGGCGCTGATCACCACGGCAATCGCGCTCATGACCTTCGAGCCCGTCCGGCAATACGGCGTCAGCCTCCTGGCCTCCGCGGGCGCGGCCGGCCTGATCCTGGGCCTCGCTATGCAGCCGGTGCTCGGCAACCTCGTCGCCGGCATCCAGATCGCGATCACGCAGCCGATCAGGCTCGAGGATGCGATCATCGTGGAGGGCGAGTGGGGCTGGGTCGAGGAGATTACCTCGACCTACGTGGTCGTGCGGCTCTGGGACTGGCGCCGCCTCGTTCTGCCGCTCACCTACTTCATCCAGAAGCCCTTCCAGAACTGGACGCGCGAGGGCGCCTCCCTGATCGGAAGCGTATTCCTCTATCTCGACCACACCGCGCCGATCGACGCGATGCGGCGCAAGCTCAAGGAAGTCGCCGCCGCCTCGCCGCTCTGGGACAAGCAGGTCGTCAACCTGCAGGTGACCGATGCGAAGGAGGCCGTGATCGAGGTGCGCATCCTGGTGAGCGCCCGCAACGCGCCCCAGGCCTTCGATCTGCGCTGCGAGGTCCGCGAGAAGATGATCGGATGGCTGCGGGAGAACCACCCCGAAGCCCTGCCCCGGCGCCGGGCCGAGCTCGTCCGCGACACGCTCTCGCTCCATCGGCAAGACGCGATGCCGGCGATCGAGGCCGCCGCAGCCTGACGGGCGGCTCTCAGGTGCAGTCGTTGCGCTGCGCCTGGATGCGCGTGATCCGCCCGCGCCGGTCTTCCTGCCAGTCGATGCGGGTCTCGCTGAAGCAAGGCAGGTTCTCAGGGTTGAACAGCGCGCTGTTCAACCGCGTCACGGGATCCGAATAGAGCGTGAAGCCTTCCCGGATGAGTTCGTCCCGCAGCCACTTCGCTGACGAGCCCGGCGGATGGTTGCGGGCGATGCGCGCCTTGAAGCCCTGATCGCCGGGGACCCCGGCGGCGATGGGCGGGAACTCGGGCGCGCAGCTAGCGAGCGCGGCGGCAAGGCTGAGGAAGGAAAGAAGGCGCACGACAAACTCCGGACCCCGGCAACCCTAGCGCTCCCGCGCCGCCGGCGGGAGGTCCCGGTCCTTGGACGACCTGGGGAACGCTGGCGATTGTTCCTTTTTTGTTCTGTTGATAAGCTGTTGGCATTCCCGGCCCGGCATCGCTCCGTGGCAAAGACGGGCGCTGGGCGTGGTAGATTGGCGGCAGGCAGAACATCCGTGCGCTACCCCCCTCACATCCTCGACGAGATCCGCGCCCGGTTGCCGGTCTCGAGCGTCGTCGCCCGAAAGGTCCGGCTGAAGAAGGCCGGCCGCGAATGGAAGGGCCTGTCGCCCTTCAATGCGGAGAAGACCCCCTCCTTCTACGCCAACGACCAGAAGGGTTTTTACCACGACTTCTCGTCGGGGAAGCACGGGGACATCTTCACCTTCCTGATGGAGACGGAAGGCCTCTCCTTCCCGGAAGCCGTGGAGCGGCTGGCCTCGGAAGCCGGCGTCGACCTGCCGAAGGCCAGCCCGGAGCTGGAGCGCGTCGTCGAGCGCCGGCGCGACCTCTACGACGTGCTCGAAGCAGCCTGCCGCTTCTTCGAGAGGCAGCTCGCCCAGCCGGCGGGCCAGAAGGCGCTTGCCTATCTGGAAGGGCGCGGCATCGGGGCCGAGACGCGCCGGGAGTTCCGCATGGGCTTTGCCCCGGACGCCCGGACGGCGCTGTTCGACCACCTCCGGAGCGAGGGCATCGACCGCGACCTGATCCTGCGAGCAGGCCTCGCGATCGAACCCGAGGACGGCCGCTCGCTATATGACCGGTTCCGGGGGCGGGTCATCATCCCGATCCAGGACATGCGCGGACGGGTCGTAGCCTTCGGCGGTCGCGCGCTCGCCCCCGACCAGCAACCCAAATACCTGAACAGCCCGGAGACCGAGCTCTTCCGCAAGGGCGAGCTCGTGTTCAACGCCCATCGCGCCCGCGAGCCGGCGCACAAGGCGAATTCCGCCATCGTCGTGGAAGGCTATCTCGACGCCATCTCCGTCTTCCAGGCCGGCATCCGGAACGTCGTCGCGACGCTCGGCACCGCCTTCACGGAGGAGCAGATCGCGCTCCTCTGGCGCCTCGCGCCCGAGCCCGTGATCTGCTTCGACGGGGACAAGGCCGGCCGCAACGCCGCCTTCCGCGCGGTGGATCGCATCGTCCCTTCCCTGAAGACAGGCTTCACATTCCGGTTCGCCTTCCTGCCCCCCGGCCAGGATCCGGACGATGCTGTCCGGCAATCGGGCCCCGATGCATTCCGGGCGATCGTCGAGGAAGCGAAGTCGTTCTGGGACGTGATCTGGCTGCGCGAAACGGAAACAGCCCGGCTCGACAGCGAGAACGGCCAGGCCGTGTTCGAGACCCGGATCCGGGAGGTGGTGGGCCAGATCGCCGATCCCACCCTCCGGCGCCGCTACGAACTGACGGCAAAGCTCCAGGTCACGGACTTCCTCTGGCAGCTCGGCAAGCGGAACGCCCGCGCGCGGCTTCGCGACACAGTCGCCATGCCGTCACTGCCCAAGCTCTTCTCGGCCGAGCCGACCCGGCTCATCGGCCTGGAGCGCGTGTTCCTGGGCATGTGCGTCCACTACCCGGACCTTGTCGAGCAGAACCGGGATCGCGTCGCCTCCATGAATTTCCGGGGCGAGCATGAGGGAACGCTCTTCCGGGACTTCGTGGCCGACCTGCTGCGGGTCATCGACGAGGACGACACGCGCTCTTTCCGCGACTTCTACAACCTGCTCTCGGATGGCTTCTTCCCCGCGCTGAATTTCCTGCACGGCCGGGAAGACCGGCAGGCCTCCCGGCCCTGGGGCCATAATCTCTTTGCCCGCTTCCCGGTCCTCCAGCGCAGCGTCCCGGAGCGCTTCATCGAGGAAAGCTTCTCCAACTTCATGGAGCTGCTCTGGCTTCGCGACCTCGAGGACGAGTTGAAGGACGGGGTCGAGTCGATGCCGCCCGATGCGGATGACGGCTACTCGCTGTGGCTCGTCCACCTGCAGCAGGACATCCTGGAGAATCGCGAACGCATCCTGCGCAAGGAGCTCGAGCTGGCCGAGGAGGCGACCTTCTATCGCTCGGCCGGCGGTGGAAATCTCGTGGCGGCCGACCCGCGCGGAATGATGCTGCGCCAGCTCGCCGTGGACCTGATCGCGCCACCGGAACAGGCCGCCTGATCCCGTCGCGAGCCTCCTACCGCCTTGATGCGGCAGGGCTTCACCTTGCATTGGCGGGTTCCGGCGCTAAATAGCACTTGGCAGGAGCTGCGCTAGGCAGGCCTGGAAGCGGACGGCTGCCGGTTGAGCAGCTTCCGCCGCCGGACATGCCCTACCCTGGCGCGGCAGTGCCGAATCGGCCTATCGCGCAGGAGATGCGTTTGGCTGGGAAAAGAGATCTTGGTTAACGGTCGGTCAGGCAGATCGGCCGTATAATCATCGAACGAGCTGCGGGGTGGCAGGCGGCAACGCCTTGCTGCCTTTCGTGCGTATCCGAAGTTCGAGCTTGGCCATGCGTGCGACTGGCCCGAGAGCTCGGCTTAAGGCAAGGCTGATCATGGCGACGAAGACCACCGAAAGGCAAGAGGCCGAGGCGGCTCCCGAGCAGCAGACCGACGGGCCGCTGCTCGACCTGAGCGATGCCGGTGTCCGCCGGATGATCAAGAACGCCAAGCGGCGCGGCTATGTCACCTACGACGAGCTGAACGAGGTTCTGCCTCCGGACCAGAACACCTCCGACAAGATCGAGGACATCTACGCGATGCTCAACGACATGGGCATCAACGTCGTGGAGCCCGAGGAGGCCGACGACGGCCAGAAGGAGGGCGAAGGCGGCGAGGAGGAGGAGGCCGAGGGGACCGAGGTCGCCGAGATCACCCCGGCGCGCGCCGTCGCGCTGCGGCCGGACGCGCCCGCCAAGGAGCCGACCGACAGGACGGACGATCCCGTCCGCATGTACCTGCGCGAGATGGGCTCGGTGGAGCTCCTGTCCCGCGAGGGCGAGATCGCGATCGCCAAGCGCATCGAGGCCGGCCGCGAGGCCATGATCGCGGGGCTCTGCGAAAGCCCCCTCACCTTCCAGGCCATTATCATCTGGCGCGACGAGCTCGTCGAAGGAAAGGTGCTGCTTCGCGACATCATCGACCTCGAGGCGACCTATGCCGGCCCTGACGGCAAGGGCGGCCCGAAGGAAGGCGAAGAGGCCGAGGGCGACGAAGACGTCGAGGCTGAAGGTCCGCGTCCGCCGGAAGGCGACATGGACGACGACGACATGGAGAACAACGTGTCGCTCTCGGCCATGGAAGCCGAGATCAAGCCCCGCGTGCTCGAGATCTTCGACAACATCGCCGAGAACTACAAGAAGCTGCGCCGCCTCCAGGTGGAGCATGTCGAGCAGCGGCTGCAGAACAAGCAGCTGACGCCGGCGCAGGAGCGCAAGTACAAGCAGCTGAAGAACGACGTCATCAAGGACGTGAAGTCGCTCTCGCTGAACGGCGCCCGGATCGAGGCGCTCGTCGAGCAGCTCTACGACATCAACAAGCGGCTGATCAGCCACGAGGGCAAGCTGATGCGGCTTGCCGAGTCGCATGGCGTGGCGCGCGACCAGTTCCTGCAGCACTACCAGGGCTACGAGCTCGACCCGAAATGGGTCCTGCGCGTGTCGAAGCTCGGCGGCCGGGGCTGGCGGGAATTCGTCGCCAACGGCAAGAACCAGATCCACGACCTGCGCGAGAACATCCACACGCTCGCGTCCGAGACCGGCCTCGAGATCCAGGAGTTCCGGAAGATCGTCTCCATGGTCCAGAAGGGCGAGCGCGAAGCCCGCCAGGCCAAGAAGGAGATGATCGAGGCGAACCTGCGCCTCGTGATCTCTATCGCCAAGAAGTACACGAACCGCGGCCTGCAGTTCCTGGACCTGATCCAGGAGGGCAATATCGGCCTGATGAAGGCCGTCGATAAGTTCGAGTACCGGCGCGGCTACAAGTTCTCGACCTATGCGACCTGGTGGATCCGGCAGGCGATCACCCGCTCGATCGCCGACCAGGCCCGCACGATCCGCATCCCGGTGCACATGATCGAGACGATCAACAAGATCGTCCGCACCTCGCGCCAGATGCTGCACGAGATCGGCCGCGAGCCGACCCCGGAGGAGCTGGCCGAGAAGCTGGCGATGCCGCTGGAGAAGGTCCGCAAGGTCCTCAAGATCGCCAAGGAGCCGATCTCCCTCGAGACGCCGATCGGCGACGAGGAGGACAGCCATCTCGGCGACTTCATCGAGGACAAGAACGCGGTCCTCCCGATCGACGCGGCGATCCAGTCGAACCTGCGCGAGACGACGACGCGCGTTCTCGCCTCGCTCACCCCGCGCGAGGAGCGGGTGCTGCGCATGCGCTTCGGCATCGGCATGAACACCGACCACACGCTCGAGGAGGTCGGCCAGCAGTTCTCGGTGACCCGCGAGCGCATCCGCCAGATCGAGGCTAAGGCGCTGCGGAAGCTCAAGCACCCGAGCCGCTCGCGGAAGCTCCGCAGCTTCCTGGACAACTGATGTCCTGGCTCTCGCGCCTCTTCGGCGGCGGCAAGGAGCAGGAGCCCGCCGCCCCTGCCCCGACGGCCGAGATCGAGCATCGCGGCTTCACGGTCCGGGCCGAGCCCTACAAGTCCGAGGGCGGCCAGTACCAGGTCGCCGGCACGGTGCTGAAGGAGATCGACGGCGAGCAGCGCGAACACAGCTTCGTCCGCGCCGACCGCCTCGCCTCTCTCGAGGACGCGACCGCCATGTCGCTCCAGAAGGGCCGCCAGATCGTGGACGAGCAGGGCGAGCGGGTGTTCAAGCAGCCATCGGCGAAGCGGAGCTAGGCGGCCGCGCTAGCCGTCCATCCGCCTTCTGCGGCTACGCCATAACAACTTTTGGTGGCATTCACCTAGCTTTCAGCGACGGTCCGGCATATATCGGTGCATGGGACGTTTGGGGGAAGCCGACATGATCCGCTTCTGGTTTGCCACCCTCGCGGTCGCGCTGATGACCTTCGCGATCATTGCGGACGCGGTTGCGAAGCCCTCGGTGAGCGGCGGCGTGTAGATTCGGCGGACACGTGACTGACGGCCCATATCGGCCGGAGTGCCCGCAGGAGATTTAGCACTCGATTGAACCCGCTAGCAGCGGGACGCGCCATTCAGGGCCTCGAGAGCATCAGCGGTCGAGTTGAAGTTCCTGACCGCTTCGGCCTATCGAAGCGCCTGTTCTGCATCCTCTGCATCGCGGATCTTGGCGCAGGACGCTCCCGATTCCCCTCGTTCATTACAAGTCTGAATAGGAGTTCGCGGCGTTTCCGGGCGACATTCTTCGCCTTGCACAGGTGAATGATCTTGCTCTCCTGTGAGTCGCTTCGCTCCGCGAGCGCGGCATAGGCCAGGTAAGCCGTGCTTAGCAGCACCTCTTCACGATCCTTCGCCTGGTCCTTCGACCGATCGAGGCATTCCGGAGCGGCTTCGTCGAGCTGCTTCACCCACTCTGCCCAGTGATGCCAATCGAGCCGCTCATCGTGGCCGTGCTTTCGGGACAAGACCGCAGAGTAGTTCACGAAATTGTTCACTGCCTCGACATGCGTCCGCAGAAACGATTGAAGCTGATTTGAGCTCCTCAACGTGCGACAGGCCGGCACGGAGCCACGCCGCGCCACGACTTTCGCGATTTCGTACTCTGAGAGCACGTCCTCCCAGCCGGGCGATTCCAAGACCTTCTGCCCCTGCGCGACCTGCCGACGCGCTACTTCAACCGCATAGCCCAGATCTGCATCATCGAGCCTACTCCTGAACAGTAACTGGGCCAGGTTCGTCGTGCCGCGCCAGATTGCGAACTGGCCCTGAGGGTGGCTCTCTGCGCGAGCCTCAGCCCGTTCGAGCCAGCGTTCGAGCACGCCCAGCGCTCCGGCCAGCTCCCCTTCGAGGGCGAGAGACCACGCCATTACGCTCGCGCCATACGGCAGCCGGTTAGAAAATATTTCGTGCGACTCGCCGAACCTTTCTATCCTCTCGAAAGAGACCTCTACTTCTTTTGATCTGGTAAGACACTCCTCCCTGCTCTGCGGAACGCTCAACTTCTGAGCACGATCCGTGGCGACAGAAAATAATTCATCCACACTCCTGTCGCGCGCTTCGTAGGCAACGGAAAGTTCCTGCGACAATATCGATTCCAGATCAGCGCGCAGAGCAACCCAATCTGCACGATACTCTGCTGAGATCTTGATTTGGTCTGCGTGAATGTCGCGCTCTCTCGCGGCGGCCAGACGACCGCGATTGTGGGCAAAGCCACTCAACGCTCGCGCGAAACGGATGCCCTCTGGCGGTGAGCCAACCTGTGCTCGCCGCTCGTGAGTGCCGATCAGGATCAGCGACATCGGTACGATCACGTCGCGCGCGAACCAGAGTTCGGACTGTAGAGCCGGTAAGCGGTGATCACTATTATTGCCGACCGTCGTCGCCCAGTTCTGGGCGTCATACTCAACCATAAGACCCAGAAGCTTGAACGGTTCGAGCCCCCAAGCGACCCGGTTGGAGCCTGCATCGGGGGCACTACGGGTAATGGCAGCCAATGGGTCTGCCTGCCTCGGGGACGGCGCCGCGGTTATCGAGGCAAACTGGACGCCCGATCCTGCAACTGTAAGACTCTGCATTCTCCTAAACCAGCCGTAACGCGCGTCGGTCAGCACAAGAATGGAGAGGAGCGCCGAAATGCCGAGCGCAGCGAGCATTGGGATGGCATACCCAGCGCCAGCTCCTATGACAGAGAGCACGTAAAATAAAAGCGAGCCAATCCCAACTCCCATCACGAACTCGAACAGTGGCAACCTGATATAACCGACCATGGTCCTGAATGCGTCATCCGCCAAAGACTTATCTAGATGATCAACGAGATACACGACTGGCATCGACGACGCGAAAACAATGGTAAATACAGCAACACGTTTGATAAAAGTATTCGGCGGCCAGAACGGCTCACCTTGCGTTACGCGGAATGCGAGCGTCAGGCCGAGGAGCAGACCCGAGAGGAACAGCATGCTCAGTTCGCTCCTCGCTCGGCCGCACCTGCGGTGGCCAAATTGGCTGAGCTGTGCCCGGTCCCAAAGCGCTGCGGCACGGCCTGACTCCAGCACCCCTCGTGACGAGGCGGCGGCGCGTGCCTTGGATGCGGCCGCGCGCTGCGGAGGATCTCCAGTTCGAATTGGCCCGGCTCGGACACCGGAACGCCGGTAAGATCCTTCGGCAGGTTTTTGGGCAGCCAGTTCGCCTTATCCGCTCCAGCCGCACGTGCGGCGGTCCAGCGCTCGACCACACTCCAATGCAGCTTCTCGCTGATCACTTCCTGCGGCGTGCCGCCCTCCTCGATCGGCGGTCGCCCGGACAGGACGGGACGCGGATAGGGCGACAGAAGGCGAAAGAGCAGGTTGCCGGAATTGTGCAGTTCGCATCCGGGACAGGGGCAATATTCCTGGCCGATGAAGTCCGGATCGAGTTCCAGCCCAGACACGGACATACGGTCCATCATCCAGACCAGCGCCGTGTCCGACAGTCCTGAAGCGCTAAATCCCCCGCCGACATCGGAATGGACGCCCGCGAACCAAACCTGTTCGACGTTCGCCCGCTTCGTGCCCTTCGGCTGCAACCACAAGGTCGGCTGGAAAGGCCCCCTTGCTTCGTCAATCGCAATCGCATGGTAGGCGTGCTCGACATGGGCTCCGAGTTGCCGATCATGGAAGCCAAGAAGCTTCGCCGTGATCGCCGCCCCCCAGCCGGAGATGAACAGGCCAGACGAAATTCCGTAGCTGCCGACGGTGTCCCAGACGCCCAGAGCTTTCACCGCGACCGGATGGTGGAACCACGCAGCCTCCGGAGCGGTGTGAGAGGGTTTGCCCGCCTGGCCTCCCTCGGCAGGCCTCGGACCTGCGCGCTTGCCCGGCCGCCGCTTCGGCGGGAGCCGGTAGTACTTCCAGGCCTCGTCAAAGCGCTCGAACTCTTGGCGCCTCAGCACGCCGATGACCCCGATGAGAGCCGCGAGGGCGCGGCCCGTGAAGGCTCCGCGTGAGAAGCCCAGGATATAGATTTCGTCGCCCGGCTCGTAGTTCAGGGTGAGGAAGGTGTAAGCCCGGTGCACGTTGCTGCGGACGCCGGCGCCGAGCACGCCGCCGAGCAGCCTGTCAATCGGCCCGCCGGTGCCCACGCCCGAATTGTAGTAGACGACCTGCCGCGTTCCATCGCTCGCCACGGGAATGACCGATTGGGCGAACTTCACGACGTTCGTGACCTCGTCGGGCGCCTTCACCTTGTTTCAGGTGCCGTCCAGGCAGATGACGATGCGCTTGAATGGGCGCTGCGGGTCTTCGCTTTGACGATCCCCCATTGGCTCGATCCGCCCTTAAGTTGCAAATACACAACCTAAAGGAGAGACGTTCGTCAAGCGGCCTTCGACGCGTGGTGCCCAAACAAAGAAGGGCCGCGATCCAGTTGGATCACGACCCCTCGATTTTGGGAGGCCGGCCTGCGCCGGCCGGAATTCAGTACTTGCGGATGATCGGTGCGGGCTCGGCGACCTTCGGATCGTCCCAGCGATACCGGGCCGAGAAGGAGACGAGGTTCACGTCGGCCTGCACGTCGCCGAAGAACGGGATGGCGCCGTTGTAGAGCGGATTCCCGGGCGCGATCGCGATGCGCTTATTCCCGACCGCGAAGTAGTGGGCGTAGGACGCGTTGAGCGTCAGCTTGTCATTCCAGGCGTAGCTCGCGCCGACCGAGGCGTGGACGCGGTCCGTGTCCGGCAGCCGCGTGGAGCGGTTGCTCGCGTCCATCGGAGACCACTCGTAGCCGACGCCGGCCCGCAGGGCGAGTTGCGGGTTCCACTGGTACTCGCCGCCGAGCGATACGAGGTAGCCGTCCTTGTAGTTGAGCGGGAACGATCCGATCGCCGTTCCGGTCGCATCGGCACGGATCGCCGGGGCGCGCAGGCGGCTCCAGTTCATCCACTCGAAGGCGGCGCTCAGCCGGAAGTCGGGCGTGATCGCCTGGGTGACGCCGAACGTCAGCTGGTCGGGGAGGCTGACCTTCACGCGGATCGGGACCACCCCGACGGCCGGGTTGCGGAACGTGCCCGTGAGGCTGTGGTCGATCGTGGAGCGATAGCCGACGCCGATGACGGTGCCGGGGGTCGGCGTGACGGTGACGCCCACCGTTCCGCCCGCGGCCCAATCGTCGCCTTCGAGGATGGCGTTCCCGGCACCCGGCAGCGGGCCGAGGGCCGTGTTGAGGCGTACCTTGAAGTACTGGACCACCGGGCCGGCGCCAATGGAGAGCCAGTCATTCACTTTGTAGGCGACGAGCGGAGCGAAGCTCAGCGATACGATCCGGGAGGAGCGGGAATAGGTCTGGCCGGCCCAATTGACGTTCGGCTTGGTCACGCTGCCGAAGGGAGCCGCGCTCGCGATGCCGACCCAGATCCGGTCGGTGAGCTGGCGGGAGCTGTAGGTCGCCGGGACCGCCGCGTCCTGCGCGACGTCGCCGGAGCCGCCGAAGCCGATCGTGGGCGTCGGCAGGGTGGGCGTGATGCGCGCATAGGCGTCCACGTACGTGATGTTGTACTCGCTCTGGAAGCCCGGGTGCATCGTGAGCGTGGCCGGGTTCCAGAAGGCCGAGGAGACGCCGGCGGCGCCCGCCGCGGCACCCGCATAGGCCTGACCGATCGCGATCGTGCTCTGGCTCCGAAGGCCGAAGGCGCCCGCCTGGGCTCCTCCCGTGGCTCCGGCCAGGATCCCCGCCGACGCAACCCCGACCAGTAGTGAACGGCCCAACCTCATTCGTTTCCTCAAGTCGTCTGTCGGATACTGCGAATCGCCGTACCCCGGAAGGTGTAGTGACTGTGTAGGAGCCACGCCCTTGCCGCAATCTTCGGCAGTGCCGATCTCCGCCGGACACACCGGGGCGGGCGGGAATCCGGCCACTCCGTTGCGCCGCGGCCACATTTTTGCCGCGCCTTCCGGGAGCCCGATCGGCTAGGGATATTGCAGCCGAGGATTCCGACGCTACAGATCGGGGCCGCCAGGGAGGATTGTCGATGAAGCTTGTGCGCTACGGAGAGGCCGGTCGGGAAAAGCCGGGGCTTGTGGCTTCGGACGGTTCGATCCGGGATCTCTCGGGCAAGATCCGGGACATCGACGCGGAGGCGCTCTCCTCAGGCTTCTCGGCCCTGCGTGGCCTCGACCCGTCGAGCCTCCCTGCCGTCCCGGCGGGCACGCGCCTCGGCTGCCCGGTGGCACGGGTCGGCCATTTCATCGCCGTCGGCCTCAACTATGCCGATCACGCCGCGGAGGCCGGACAGCCCATTCCTGCCGAGCCGATCCTGTTCTCGAAGGCGCCGTCCTGCATCGTTGGGCCGAACGACGACGTGATCATCCCGAAAGGGTCCGGCAAGACGGACTGGGAGATCGAGATCGCGATCGTGATCGGACGGCGCGCCTCCTATGTCGGAGCGGACGAGGCGCTGAGCCATGTCGCTGGCTACACGGTCTGCAACGACGTCTCCGAGCGCGAATTCCAGTTGGAACGGTCGGGCCAGTGGATGAAGGGGAAGGGCTGCCCGACCTTCGGCCCGCTCGGCCCCTGGCTGGTCACTCCGGACGAGATCCCGGACGTGCAGAACCTCGCCATGTGGCTCGACGTGAATGGCGAGCGGATGCAGACGGGGAACACCAACACGATGATCTTCGACTGCGCGCAGATCGTCTCCTATTGCTCGCAGTTCATGACACTCGAGCCGGGCGACGTGATCACGACCGGCACGCCTCCGGGCGTGGGCCTCGGCATGAAGCCGCCGCGCTACCTGAAGCCGGGCGACGTCGTGACGCTCGGGATCGAGAAACTCGGCGAGCAACGCCAGAACATAAAGGCATTCCAGGCCTGATGACCGAACCGCTGTTTCGGGACGACGCTTACCTTCGCGCCGCCCCCGCCACCGTCATCGCCGTGACGCCCGAGGGCGGCGTCGTGCTCGACCGGACCGTCTTCTACGCGCAGGGCGGGGGCCAGCCCGGCGATGTCGGCCGGCTCCTTCGCCAGGATGGCTCCGCGATCCAGGTTGCGAACACCGTCTACGGGCCGGACCGGGCGAGCATCGTGCACGTCCCGGCGCCGGACCAGGCGCCGCTGCAGGTCGGGGAGCAGGTCACGGCCGAGCTCGATTGGGAGAGGCGATTTCCCCGCATGCGGGTGCATACCGCCCTGCACCTCCTCAGCGTGGTCCTGCCCTACCCGGTCACCGGCGGGTCGATCGGCGACGGCGATGGCCGGCTCGACTTCGACATCCAGGAAGCTGGGCTCGACAAGGCCGAATTGACCGAGAAGTTGCATGCGCTCGTCGACCGCGATGCGCCGGTCTCGTTCCGCTGGATCACGGACGAGGAACTCGATGCCAATCCCGGGCTGGTGAAGACCATGTCCGTGAAGCCGCCCCGCGGATCCGGCCGCGTGCGCCTCGTCGAGATCGACGGCATCGACCTCCAGCCCTGCGGCGGCACCCATGTCCGGCGCACGGGCGAGATCGGGCAAGTCGTCGTCAGCGACATCGAGAAGAAGGGCAAGCAGAACCGCCGCGTCCGGATTCGGCTGGGCTGAGTTCTGCGCGTCACGGTCGGGCCTTAGGCCCGCCGGCCCCAATCCGGAAGCAGCGCCTCGCGGACAAGCGGGGCAGGAGCACAACATGGCCAGGATCGACATCGTTTCCCCGCAATGGCTTGCGGAGCGCTTCGGCGACCCGAGCGTGGTCGTGCTGGACGGATCCTATTACCTGCCGACGCAGGGGCGCGACGCAGATGCCGAGTACCTGGAGGCGCATGTTCCGGGTGCGATCCGGTTCGACATCGATACCGTGAAGGACAGGTCGTCGCCCCTCCCGCACATGCTGCCGGAGCCCGACGAGTTCGCGGCCGCGGTCGGCGCGATGGGCATCTCCGACCAGCACACGATCGTGGTCTATGACGGGCTGGGCCTGTTTGCGGCCCCGCGCGTCGCCTGGACGTTCCGGACCTTCGGCGCGCCTCGGGTCGCCGTGCTGGATGGCGGCCTTCCGGCCTGGCGGGAAGCCGGCTTTCCGGTAGAGCGCGGCGAGCCGGAGCCGCGCGATCCCGTCGAGTTCACGCCACGCTACGACGAAAGCGCGGTCGCGAGCCGCGAGGATGTCGCGCGTGCGCTCGCGGAGGGCACCGCCCTCGTCCTCGATGCGAGGTCGCCCGCCCGTTTCTCCGGGGAGGAACCCGAGTACCGGCCGGGCCTGCGCTCGGGCCACATGCCGAGCGCCCGCAACCTTTATTACGGAAACCTCCTTCGCGAGGGACGCATCGCCGATGCGGCGGACATCGAAGCGGTGCTCGCTGCGGCCGGCGTCGACGGATCCCAGCCGATCGTGACGACCTGCGGTTCGGGCGTCACGGCCGCCATCCTGGTGCTTGCGATCGAGCAGACCGGCCGGCCGGCTCCCGCCCTCTACGATGGGTCTTGGGCCGAATGGGGCTCCCGGGACGATACTCCCGTCGCCACCGGCCCGGCCTGAGCGCCGCCCGCTCACCTGGATGCCGCCCGTGACCCTGTATCAGGCAGGGTTGGTGCGCACCGTCAGCATGTCGGCGACGGCACACACGGCCCCGATCGCGTAGGCGGCGCTCGCGAAGACCATCACGGCATCGGGACCGACGCCATCCGCGAGCGCGCCTGCGATGACCGGCCCGACGAGTTGCCCGACCCCGAGGGAGGCGGTCGCCAGGCTGAACAGGCGGGCGTAGGCTGCATCGCTCGTGCGCTCCCTGACATAGGCGGTGACGATCGCGGGCGTGGAAGCGAGGCCGAGGCCGACCAGGAGCGCACCCGCGAGCGGCGCGACGCCCCCCGGCGCGATCGCAGCCGCCGAGCCTGCCGCCCCGGCAAGACTGGCCAGGATCAGCGCAAACGGCTTCCAAGCGCGCGACCAGAGGATCGCCGCCCCGAGGATCGAGCCGGCGATCGAGCCGAGCCCCAGGGTGACCCACGACGCCACGACCGTGGCCATCGGGGCGTTCGCCTGGGCAAGCCGGCCGCCCACGAAGGTGGAATACGCGATGTAGCCGACGCCGAACATGAAGTAGGCGCCGAACAGGCCGAGCCAGGATGGCCACGGTCTGCTGGCGGGCGAGGTGGAATCCGTGTGGCCCTGCCTCGGCCTTCCGGCGGTGGTACCGATTCGATGACCGCGCCCGACCTCCCAGGCAACGAGGAGGGCCAGGAGCGCGGGCAGGCAGAACGCCCAGCGCCAATCTCCCGGCTCGTGGAGCAGGAAGGGAGCCGAGAGCCCGCTTGCGATGATGGCGGTCCCGATCCCCGCCCAGACGGCAGTGCTCACAACGGGGCGCAAATCCGGACGCGTCCGCTCGAATACGACCACGAACAGGGCGAGAAGCCCGACGCCAGCGCCGAGCCCGGTGAGCACCCTGCCGACCGCGAGCGTCGGGATGTCGCTCGCCAGCCCGTTCGCCAGCGCGCCGAACGCGAAGACGACATGCCCCCAGCGGGCCAGCGCCGACATGGAGGCATAGCGCCCGAAATAGGGCGCCAGGAGCGTCCCGGCGAGATAGGCGGCGAGGTTCGCCGCACTCAGCGCGCCGCCCGCAAAGAAGGTCAGGTCGAGGTCGCGCCGAAGCGCCGGCAGGACCGTCCCGAAGCTGATGCGCGCGACGCCGATATCGAGCGCCATCGCCAGGAAGGCCCATGCGATCAGGCGACGTGGCAGGCGAGCCTCCGCCAACATGGTCGGGCGAGCGCCGCCGAGGCTCGGCTGGAAGCCGCTGCCTAGTATCCGGACCCCGGCCCGGGGCTCCACAATCCCCGCGGCGGGCTGTCCCTCGGCGGAATCGGCCATGGATCAGAGCCTCCGAACCGTGCCGCTCGCGTTTCGATCGCGGCGGATGGCAGGATCGGATGGCTCTGTTTCGCGCTCATGGCGGCCGACGGGATCCGCATTTCAGGCGTAAGCCCCGCCCTAGTGCAGGATCTGGCTCAGGAAGAGCTTCGTGCGCTCGTGCTGCGGGTTGCGGAAGAACTCGTTCGGCTCGTTCGCTTCGACGATCTGGCCCGCATCCATGAAGATGACGCGGTTCGCGACCTGCCGGGCGAAGCCCATCTCGTGCGTGACGCAGAGCATGGTCATCCCCTCCTCGGCGAGGCCGACCATGGTGTCGAGCACCTCCTTGACCATCTCGGGATCCAGAGCGGAGGTCGGCTCGTCGAACAGCATGATCTTCGGGCTCATGCAGAGAGAACGCGCAATGGCGACGCGCTGCTGCTGGCCGCCCGAGAGCTGGCCCGGATACTTGTTGGCCTGTTCGGGGATCTTGACGCGGGTGAGATATTTCATGGCGACCTCTTCCGCGTCCTTCTTCGCCATCTTCTTCACCCAGATCGGGGCGAGCGTGCAGTTCTCCAGGATCGTCAGGTGCGGAAACAGATTGAAGTGCTGGAACACCATGCCGACTTCGCGGCGGATCTCGTCGATCTTCTTCAGATCGTTCGTGAGTTCCGTCCCGTCGACGATGATGCGGCCCTTCTGGTGCTCTTCCAGGCGGTTGATGCAGCGGATCATCGTCGACTTGCCGGACCCCGAGGGCCCGCAGATGACGATGCGCTCACCCCTTCCCACGGAGAGGTTGATATCGCGCAGGACGTGAAACTCGCCGTACCACTTGTTGACGCCGAGCAGTTGGACGATCGGCTCGCCCGCCGCGGGTTTCGCCATTGTGGATGATTGTTGGGCCATGGCCGCCATGAGGGTCACCGTCTTTGTCCAGCCGCGAGCCGTCGCTCGACCATGAGCGAGTAGCGCGACATCCCGAAACAGCACAGAAAGTAGAAGAGCGCCGCGAAAGCGTAGCCCGTGTTGGACACGGTCGGCGCTGCCCATTGCGGGTCGATGCGGGCGGATTCGATCGTCTTCATCAGGTCGAAGACGCCGATCACGTAGACGAGGCTCGTGTCCTTGAAGAGGCCGATGAAGGTGTTCACGATCCCCGGGATCACGATCCTCAGCGCCTGCGGCAGGACGATGAAGAACATCATCTTCCAGTAGCCGAGGCCGAGCGACATCGCGCCCTCGTACTGGCCCTTCGGCACCGCCTGCAGGCCACCGCGCACCACTTCCGCCATGTAGGCGGAGGCGAAGATCGCCACGCCGACCAGCGGCCGCAGCAGCCTGTCCACCGTCATGCCGGCCGGCAGGAAGAGCGGCAGCATCGTGTTCGCCATGATGAGCACGGTGATGAGCGGCACCCCGCGGATCACCTCGATGAAGATCACCGAGGCGAGCCGCACCAGGGGGAGCTTCGAGCGCCGGCCGAGCGCCAACAGGATGCCGAAGGGCAGCGAGAACACGATGCCTACGACCGAGACCAGCAGGGTCACCAGGATCCCGCCCCAGAATGCGGTCGCGACGGGCTCGAGGCCGATGGCGCGCCATCCCGCGAGGAGGACGAACGACGCGATGGGGAAGACGAGGAAGAAATAGACGGCGCCGAGATCGCGCCGTGGCGCCTTCAGCCAGAGCAGCCACCCCAGGCCGAAAGCCAGCATCGCGAACCAGATATCCACGCGCCAGCGCTGATCGACCGGATAGGCCCCGTAGGTGAAGTAGCCGATGCGGTCGACCACGAAGGCCCAGCAGGCCCCGATCGGCCTGCCCGCCATGTCCTCCCGGCAGGCAGCCCGGTCAGCGCCGGTCCAGACCGCATCGATGAACAGGAAGCGAACCAGCGGCGGGACGACCTGGTAGAGCAGGAACAGGACGACGAGCGTCAGGACCGTATTCGTGACCGACGAGAACATGTTCTGCCTCGCCCAGGCGAGCGGTCCGCGGACGAGATTAGGCGGCGGCAGGGCTTCGCTCTGCCGCGTCTGGACGTAGGAGAGGGAGGGCCCGGAGAGCGATTGAACGGCCATGGCTAGCGCTCCACCAGCGCCTTGCGGGCATTGTACCAGTTCATGAAGCTCGCAGTCGCGATCGATATGGTCAGGTAGACCGCCATCGTGATCGCCACGCACTCGATCGCCTGGCCGGTCTGGTTGAGCACGGTGCCCATGAACACCTGGACGAGGTCCGGGTAGCCGATCACGACGGCGAGCGAGGAGTTCTTCGTCAGGTTCAGGTACTGGCTCGTGAGCGGTGGAATGATCACCCGCATGGCTTGCGGGATGACCACGAGCCGAAGCGTCTGCCCCGGTGCGAGCCCCAGCGCATAGGCCGCCTCGGTCTGCCCCCTGGACACGGCCAGGATGCCCGCCCGCACGATCTCGGCAATGAAGGCCGCCGTGTAGACGGTGAGCCCGAGCGTGAGCGCGACGAGTTCAGGGAAGACCTGGAGTCCGCCCCGCAGGTTGAAGGTGCCCTTGATCGGGAAATCGAAGGAGATCGGGTTGACGGCGACGAGCGCCAGCACGGCCCAGGCGAGGAGCGGCAGCCCCAGGACGAAGCCGAGCGTGGCACGGATCACCGGCGATTGCTGGCCGGTCGCGGCCTGCTTCCGGTGGGCCTGGATCGCGTACACGACCGCGGCCGCAACGCCGATCCCGAGCGCGGCGAGCACGACCCAGACATCGTTCGCGAAGAGCGGCTTCGGGATGTAGAGACCGCGGTTGTTGAGGAAGACACTGCCGCCGACCGCAACCGAATTGCGGGGATCGGGCAACGACCGCAGCACGGCGATGTACCAGAACAGGAGCTGCAGCAGCAGCGGCAGGTTCCGGACCACCTCGACATACACCGTCGCGGCCCGGGCCACGATCCAGTTGGAGGACAGCCGCGCGACGCCGATGACGAAGCCGAGAATGGTCGCAAGCACAATCCCGATCGCGGCGACGAGGAGCGTGTTCAGGAGCCCGACCACGAAGGCCCGGCCGTAGGTCGAACTCGCCGAGTAGGGAATCAGGGTCTGGCTGATGTCGAAGCCGGAGGTCGATTCCAGGAACCCGAAGCCGGACGCGATCTTGGCTGCCCGGAGATTCTCGATGGCGTTGGACGCCGCCATCCAGATCAGGCCGACGACCACGATGACCAGGATGACCTGGTAGGCGATCCCGCGGACCCTGGGATCGTTCAGGAAGGACGCTCTGGCGGGCTCGGGGGCCCTGGCTATGCTCGACAAAGCCTGTTCTCCGGCCGGCTTCTTGGCTCAGTACCAGCTCGCGAGGAGACGCAAGGACCGGGCCTGAGCAAGGGGCGCCCCGGATCGGAGCGCCCCGGTTTCGATCAGCGGATCGGCGGAGCGAACTGCAGCCCGCCCTTGTTCCAGAGGGCGTTCAGGCCGCGCTTGATCTTGAGGCGCGAACCCTCGCCGACATTCCGGTCGAAGATCTCGCCGTAGTTGCCGACGCCCTTGATGATCCGGACAGCCCAATCCTTCGTCAGCCCGACCGACTCGCCGAAGGACCCTTCGGTGCCGAGGAGTCGCTTGATCTCCGGGTTGTCCGACTTCGTCATCTGGTCGACATTCGCCTTCGTCACGCCGAGCTCCTCGGCGGCCAGAAGCGCGTTGTGCGTCCACTTCACGACGTCCGCCCATTGCGCGTCGCCCTTTCGGACGGCCGGGCCGAGCGGCTCCTTGGAGATGATCTCCGGCAGGACGATGTGGTCGTCCGGCGCCGAGGCGCGCAGGCGCTCCGCATAGAGACCCGAGGCGTCCGTCGTGAAGGCGTCGCAGCGCCCGGTATCGTAGGCCTTGAACGTCTCGTCCGAGGTGGCGAAGGCCACGACCTCGTACTTCATGTTGTTGGCGCGGAAGTAGTCGGCGAGGTTCAGCTCGGTCGTCGTGCCCTGCTGCGTGCAGATCGAGGCGCCGTTCAGCTCCTTGGCCGAGGCCACGCCGAGCTTCTTGCGGACCATGAAGCCCTGGCCGTCATAGTAGTTGACGCCCGCGAAGGTCAGGCCGAGCGCCGTGTCGCGCGACATCGTCCAGGTCGTGTTCCGGATCAGGACATCCACCTCACCCGACTGGAGCGCAGTGAAACGGTCCTTGGCCGCCAGCGGCGTAAAGCGGACCTTGGTCGGGTCGTTGAAGATCGCGGCCGCCAGGGCGCGGCAGTAATCGACGTCGAGGCCCGACCAGTTGCCCTGCGCGTCGGGCACGCCGAAGCCGGCAAGGCCCGTGTTCGAGCCGCACTGCAGGAAGCCCTTCTGCTTGATGTTGTTCAGCGTGGCCTGGGCCGACGCGTCGGCGGCGCCCAGACCAACCCCGGCGAGCCCAACGGCGAGCCCGAGCGCGAGGGTCGCAAGTCTCGATGTCATGTTCGAAAGTTCTCCACTCTGAAGTGCCGGTTGTGCGCAGGTTTCATTCCGAGCGCATTCGGAAAGCGGCCGCCCACCCACTGCAGCTTTGATGCCATCGAATTGGACAACACTCATCCGGTCAAGTGAGGCACAATGCAACCTTCGCTTGACGCGGCAAAGCCGACCCGGCCATGACCGGGGTGATGGCCCAGCACCCCTCCGCTCATCTCGACCGTTTCCGCGAGCGCACGCGACTCGTCCACGCGGGACGTGACCCGTTCGAGCAGCACGGCTTCGTCAACACGCCGATCTATCGCGGCTCGACGGTGCTCTACCCGAACGTGGACGAGTTCCTCCACCGCCGAAACACGAAATTCACCTACGGCACGCAGGGCACGCCGACCATCCGGTCGCTCGAGACCGCCTGGTCGGGCCTCGCCGGCGCAGCCGAAACCGTCCTGACCCCTTCGGGCCTCGCCGCCATCACGCTTGCCCTCATGACGGTGTGCGAGGCGGGGACGCACATCCTGGTGCCGGACTCGGTGTATCGGCCGACCCGGAACTTCTGCGACACCGTGCTGCGGCGGCTCGGGATCGAGACCACCTATTACGACCCGCTCCTGGGCGAGGATATCCGGGAGTTGTTCCGGCCCAACACGACGGTCGTCTTCACGGAGGCGCCCGGCTCGCAGACCTTCGAGATGCAGGACATTCCTGCCATCGCGGCGGTCGCGCATGCCCGGGACGCGGTCGTGCTCATGGACAACACCTGGGCCACCCCCCTCTTCTTCCCGCCGCACGAGAACGGTGTGGACATCTGCATCGAGGCCGGCACCAAGTACCTGTCCGGCGGCTCGGACCTGCTGATCGGCCTCACTTCCGCAAACGAGACCTGGGCCAAGCGCCTGCGCGACACCGCCAGCGCCTTTGCCATGTGCGCGGGGCCGGAGGACGCGTTCCTGGGCCTGCGCGGACTGCGGACGATGGCCCTGCGGCTGAAGGAGCACGAGCGCCAGGCACTGGAGATGGCACGCTGGTTCGAGGCCCGTCCCGAAGTGGCGCGCGTGCTTCACCCAGCCCTCGAGACCGACCCCGGCCACGCGATCTGGAAGCGTGACTTCAAGGGGTCCTCGGGGCTGTTCTCGATCATCCTGAACCCCGCAAGCCGCGAAGCGCTCGCCGCCATGGTGGACGGGCTCGAGCTCTTCGGCATCGGGGCGTCCTGGGGTGGTTTCGAGAGCCTTGTCCTGCCGTTCGATCCGCGCGCCTACCGGACCGCGACCCGTTGGGAGGCCGAAGGGCCGGCGCTCCGCTTCCATATCGGCCTGGAGGATCTCGACGACCTGAAGGCCGACCTCGAGGCGGGCTTCGACCGGCTGCGGGCGACGGCATGATGCGGCTCGCAGCCGTCGCCTGCCTCGCCGCCCTTCTCGGCTGGGCCGCGGGTGCGGCTGCAAACGATTCGACCGCCGAGCTGTCGGCGGGCGGGCTCGTCCTCTCAACAAGCGCCGATATCCGCATGGTATCGGAAGACCTCTATGTCTCGGCGCGCGAGATCCGGGTCGGATATCGGTTCCTGAACACGGCGCCCCGCGACATCTCCACGGTCGTAGCGTTCCCCCTTCCGGATCTCACGGGCGCGCCCGACGCCAACATTTCCCTGCCGGAGGCGGAGAGCGACAATTTCGTCGGCTTCGCGACCCGGGTGAACGGCGCGCCGGTCGCCACGGAGGTCGAGCGCCGCGTCCTCGCGGCGGGGATCGACCGGACGGACAGGCTGCGCCAGCACGGGATCCCGCTCCATCCGCTCTCGCGGGAGACCCAGCGGGCGCTCGACGCGCTCCCCCGCGAGCGCTGGAAGGAGCTGGTCGAGCTCGGCCTCGTGGAGATCGAGAGCTACGACGACACCGGTCAGGGCATGAAAGACCACGCCGTGCCGCGCTGGACGCTCAAGACCACCTATCACTGGCGGCAGACGTTTCCGGCCGGGCGGGAGATCACGGTCGAGCACAGCTACAGGCCCGTGGTCGGGTACTCCGTCGTGACGCCGTTGGCCTTCCCCGAGTTCCGGCGGGAGGCGGACTTCGCGCGCTACCAGGCGAGCTACTGCATGGATGCCGACTTCCTCTCCGCCGCCCGCCGCGTCGCGAGCAGCCACCCGCAGGAGGCGCGCATCTCCTACGTCCTCAAGACCGGGGCGAACTGGGCCGGCCCCATCGGGGAGTTCCGGCTCGTCGTGGACAAGGGAAACCCGTCGAACCTCGTCAGCTTCTGCGGCGAGGGTGTGCGCAAGATCTCGCCCACCCGCTTCGAGATGAGGAAGCGCGACTTCACGCCCACCGAGGATCTCGGGATCCTCATCATCGGACGGGATCTCGCGCCCTAGAGACACGGCCCGCCTCGCGGGACGATAAAGACGACAAGCAGAGACCGGGAAGATCGCTCATGTCCGTCCACGCCACCACGATGCCCACCGCGCGGCCGCCGTCGCGGCTGGCGAAGATCCTGTCCCGAACCTCTCCGGTGACCTGCATCGAGGATCTGCGGGTCCTGGCAAAGCGGCGTGTGCCGCGGATGTTCTACGACTACGCCGATTCCGGCTCCTACACGGAGGGGACGTACCGGGCCAACAGCGCCGATTTCGCGGCCATCAAGCTCCGGCAGCGGGTGGCGGTGGACATGACCAACCGCACGCTGGCCTCCACCATGATCGGCCAGCCGGTCGCCATGCCGGTGGCACTCGCCCCTACGGGCCTCACCGGCATGCAGCACGCCGATGGCGAGATACTCGCGGCCCGAGCGGCCGCGAAGGCGGGCGTGCCGTTTACGCTCTCCACCATGAGCATCTGCTCCATCGAGGATGTGGCGGAGGCGACGGGCCATCCCTTCTGGTTCCAGCTCTACGTCATGCGCGATCGGGACTTCATCGACCGGCTGATCGGCCGCGCGCAGGCGGCCGGGTGCTCGGCCCTCGTCCTCACGCTCGACCTCCAGATCCTCGGGCAGCGCCACAAGGACATCAAGAACGGGCTCTCGACCCCGCCGAAGCCGACGCTCCGGAACATGATCAACCTCGCCCTGAAGCCCTATTGGTGCGTGTCGATGCTGGGGACCGAGCGGCGCACCTTCCGGAACATCGTCGGGCACGCGAAAGGCGTCAGCGACCTCTCCTCCCTGTCCTCCTGGACGGCGGAGCAATTCGACCCCAGCCTCAACTGGGACGACGTGAAGCGCATCAAGGACCGCTGGGGCGGCAAGCTGATCCTGAAGGGCATCCTCGACCCGGAGGACGCGGAGATGGCGGTGCAGAGCGGCGCGGACGCGCTGATCGTCTCGAACCACGGCGGGCGGCAGCAGGATGGCGCCCTCTCATCCATCTCCGCGCTCCCCGCCATCGTGGAGGCGGTCGGCGGCCGGATGGAGGTGCTGTTCGACGGCGGGATCAGGTCAGGGCAGGACGTCCTGAAGGCGCTGGCGCTGGGAGCCAAGGGCACCTTCATCGGCCGCGCCTTCCTGTACGGCCTGGGCGCTCTCGGTGAACAGGGCGTCACGCTCGCCCTCGACATCATCCGCAAGGAGTTGGAAGTCTCGATGGCGATGTCGGGCCTGCGGGACGTGCTCGACGTCGACGCCCGAATCCTGGCCCGCAACCCTTATGCGTTGCCGAGGACCTGAGAGGCGGAGCTTGGCTTTCGGTCGAGCGGGATCCATGTTTCGCGCGAGGAGCCGCGAGATGAGTGACACGGAAACGATCACGATCGAGTTGCCGTCGGAGCTCGCCCGCGAATTGCACGACCGCGTCGCTCGCGGCGAGTACGGGAGCGAGAGCGAGGCGGTGAAGACCGCACTCGAGAGCCTCGACGTGTTCATTCCGTCAGACGAGTGGGTGATCCGGGAGGTGCTCCCGGTGATCGAGGAATGTGAGAGGGACCCGTCGCAGCTTCTGTCGCCGGAGGAGGTTGTAGACAGGATCGACGACTTGCATCGGCGTACGCTCGACGCTCGTAACCGTGCGGCATAGAGTACGATACTCTGCCAGAGCTCTTCAGGACCTGGAGCGGATCTACCGATACGTTGCCCGACAATCCGGGAATCCAGACGTGGCTCTGGGCTATGTCGAACGTATCAGAGGAGCCTGCGAGCGCCTCTCTCACTTTCCGGAACGAGGAATGCTGCGGGCACGGCTTCGCCCAGGACTTCGCATCATCGGCTTCGAGCGTCGCGTCAGCATCGCGTTCTACGTGACCTCGACGGACGTGCTGATCGCAAGGGTTGCCTATCGCGGCAGAGATCTTCCTGCCGACTTCCGCGGGTGACGCCTGAAGCTACGTCACGTCGTCCTTCCGCGGCTTGTAGATCAGCATCAGGTTCCGGACGTAGATGAAGACGGCCAGCACCTGACCGATAATGATGATCGGCTCGCGACGGACGAGCCCGTAGACCAGCGTCAGACCTCCCCCGAGGAGGGAGATGAACCAGAAGGCGACCGGTATTACGCTGCGGCCGGCCCGCTCGCTCGCGATCCACTGCACAACGAAGCGCATCGCGAAGACGATCTGGGCAACGAGGCCGAACAGCACCCACAGATCGAACTTCGCGACGAAGACGTCGTAGAGGTATTCGCTGAGGTTCTCGGAGAGTTGGAAGATCATCAGCCGTCGTACCTGATCCGCGGCACCCGCTTGCGGCGCCGGATGAGCCACCAGACGCCGAAGAGGTCGAGGATGCCGCTCCAGAGGCGGTCGAAGAAACCGTAATGCGAGGTGCCGGCCGTGCGCGGCCGGTCGACCACATCGACATGCACGACGCCGTAGCCCTCGCGCTTCACCAGCGCCGGCAGGAAGCGGTGGAGGGAATCGAAGAACGGCAGCGCCAGGAAGACGTCGCGGCGGAACACCTTGTGCCCGCAGGCCGTATCCCGCGTATCGTCCTTCAGGATGGCGCTGCGGACCTTGTTGGCGATCCGCGACTGCAGCTTCTTGAACCGTCCGTCGCCGCGGCGGGTGCGCTGGCCGACTGCGAGCCCGACGCCCGGGCCGCCGCGCTCCAGGGCCGCCACGAGATCGAGCACGTATTTCGGATCGTTCTGGCCGTCGCCGTCGAGCGTCGAGATCACGTCGGCCCGCGCGGCTCGCACGCCGGTGAGAATCGCGGCACTCTTCCCGCAGCTCTCCTCGTGCACGATCACTCGGAGCCAGTCCCGGTCGGCGCGGGCGAGTTCGCGCAGGCTCTCGTCCGTCGAGCCGTCCACCACGTAGACCACCTCGAAGGGCGCCAGCGGGGCGAGAACCGTGTCCAGCTCAGAAAGCTGCTGTCCGATCGAGCCCGCCTCGTTCTTGGCCGGGATCACGACCGACAGGCGCGGCCGCATCCCGGTTCCGGCCGCCTTCTCGGTTGTCGTTACGGTCTCAATCACTGGCCGGCCCGATAGACGCCGATATCGGCCCGGCGCCCCCCGTTGATGTTGAACCCAGTGACGCGGCTCACCGGCTCGCGCGTGGCCCGGTCGCCCAGCGCCTCACGGAAGGCGGGCTCGAAGCGGCTATCCACGAAGAGCACGCGGCAGCCCGGTTGGGCGAGGAAATCGGCCGCCTCCTTGCCCGTCTCGACCATGTCCAGCGAGGTGCCGACGAGGAAGACGAGGCTCGGCTCGCGATAGCCGAGCGTCGCAACCGGCGCGCCCGGGCAGCGGGCCGCCTCCGCCGCCGCCGCGAGGCGGGGCGAGAGCTTCAGCGACTGCAGGGCGGGCTGCGTGAAGCCGAAAACGCCTATCGCGAGGATCGGCGCAGCCGCCACGCCCACGATCGCCGCACGGGTCACCTCGCCGCGGGCGAAATACACCCAGGACGCGATCGCGACCGCACTGGCGGCCAGGAGGAACGGCAGGCCGGCGACCGGGAGCGTGCGATCCAGCGTCCACGTCCCGAAGCAAAGCCCTACCGTCAGGCCGACCGGGATCAAGGGCATGGCGAGATAGGCGATCCTCGCGCCCGGCCGGTGCGGCCCGACATAGCCTTCCGTCATCGCGCGGACAGCCAGGATGGCGAGGGCGGGATAGAGCGGCATCACGTAGTGCGGCAGCTTCGTCGAGACCGCCTCGAAGATCACCCAGGCCGGAACGACCCAGGCGAGAAGGAATGTCGCCCAATCCTCGTGCCGACGGATCCAGGCGAAGGGGGCCGCGATCGCGGCGAGGAGCGCCGCCGGCCAGAAGGTTGCGAAATAGGCGACGAGGTAGAAGCCGGGCGGTGCTCCGTGCTTCTGCTGCCCGGTCGATACCTTGCCGAGCATGTCGTCGCCGACGGCGAGGCGGTAGAACTCGCCGCCCGACTTCCAGGCGATCGCCACGAACCAGGGCAGGACGGCGACCACGATGATGGCCAGGCCCAGCCAGGGCCGCAGCCCCCGCAGCCATGCGACCGAGCGCTCCCGGATGGACAGGGTGACGGCAGCCAGTCCGGTGAACATGAGCACCATCGGGCCCTTGATCAGGATCCCGAGCGCGACCGCGGCCCAGAAGATCATGACCGTGAGGGTCGGCTGCCGCGCCATTCCCCGCGCCAGCCACATCCGGGCCAGCGCCCCCATGGCGGCCACGCAGCAGGCCAGCAGCATCGCGTCGGTCTTGGCGAGCCGCGCCTCCACCATGAGGATGACGGAGGAGGCCATGAAGGCGGCGGCCAGGAGGGCCTCGCGGCGTCCCGCGAAGGCGAGCGCCGCCCAGTAGGTCAGCAGCACCCCGCCGATCGCCCCGAGGAGCGAGGGGGTGCGGTAGAGCCAGATGGTCGTGCGGGCAGCCGGCACCCCGAGCGCCTCGCCGGCCGAGACGGCGGCCGCCTGCATCCAGTGGATGCCGATCGGCTTCTTGTACCGCGCCTCGTCCTGGAACCGGATGTCGACGAAATCACCCGTCTCGAGCATCTGCTTCGTCGCCTGGGCAAAGCGCGGCTCGTCCCTGTCCATCGGCTGGAGCGACGCGAGGCCGGGCAGGAAGCAGGCGAGCGACAGCGCCAAGAGCACGGCGCAGGCCCGGCCATGACTCCGCTCGACGAAGGAGAGCAGTCGCTCGGACCAGGAGGGCTCGCGGCCGATATCGATTGGGGCTGTGCGGGATGCGGCGAGGCCGGCCATGGAATCCTCATGCGGCCGGGCGGCCAGCATCCGCCCGCCGCTATGCTGTTCGGCAGGGCCGCCCTGTCGGGCAATCGCCGTCCGAAGTCAAACCTTCGCGCCGGGATGGCGGCGAATGGCGAACCCGTGCCAGTAAGGCCGGAAGCTAGCGGAGCAGGACCGTCACATGGCGCATCATCGCATCGAGGCCGGGGCCGAAACGGTCCATTGGGGCTATTTCGACGCAGCGCTCCCGCCGGTGCTGACGATTGCGTCCGGCGACACGGTCACGATCTCGACGGTCTCAGGCGCCCCCGACGTAATGCCGCTTCCCCCGCTCCAAGTACCGGAGAGTCTCAGGGCTGTTCAGGCTGAAGTTCCCAACCGGCTCCCCGGCCACATGTGCACCGGCCCCGTCGCGATCCGAGGCGCCAAGGCCGGCCAGGTGCTCGAGGTCCGGATCGACGCCATCGAGCTGCACTACGACTGGGGCTACACCTTCGCGGCTCCCCTGAAGGGCGTCCTCCCCGACGAGTTGAGCGAACGCCACCTGATCCATATCCCGCTCGACCGGGACCGGATGGTGGGCCGCCTCCCCTGGGGACTGGAACTCCCGCTCAGGCCGTTCTTCGGCGTGATGGCCGTCGCGCCGCCTGAGGGCTGGGGCATGGTGTCGACGCTGCCGCCCCGGCGAAACGGCGGCAATCTCGACAACAAGGAATTGGTCGCCGGCACGACGCTTTACCTCCCCATCCATGTCGACGGCGCGAATTTCTCCGTCGGGGACGGCCATGGCGTCCAGGGCGATGGCGAGGTCTGCATCACGGCGATCGAGACGGGCCTGATCGGCACCTTCACGCTCACGGTACGGGACGACTTGAGGCTCGAGTGGCCGATGGCCGAGACGCCGACCCACGTCATGACGATGGCCTTCCACCCGGATCTCGACGATTGCGCGCGGATCGCGCTCGATCTGATGATCGGTCTGATCGCGGCCCGCACGGGCCTGACCCGCGCGGAGGCCTACATGCTCTGCAGCCTGGCTGCCGATCTCCGGGTCACGCAGATGGTCAACGGGAACAACGGCATACACTGCATGCTGCCGAAATCCTGTCTCGTCGGCCGGAGCTGAAGGACGCGGTCAGCCGTTCCTGGCAAGGCGCGGGCCCAGCCCAAGGCTCGGCGCCAGCACGATGGCGGCTGGCGCCGCGTCCCGCAGGCGGCGCGCGGTCTCGACCACCTCCATGGCGTTCTCGTAACCCTGCCTGAGGTCGATGATCGAGATATCCGGGCCGAAGAGGCTCCTGTGCTCCCGCGTGAAGGCCGCGGCCGCCACCATGGTGGGGGCTCCCTCGAGAAAGACATAGAAGAGGGCATGGTCTCGCATCTGCGGGGCCCGCGATACGACGAGGAACAGCGTGTAGGCGGCCCGCTCGAGATCCCGGCGGCGCGCGCGCTGCTGGTCGCGCAGCCGCATACGATCTGCGAGATCAATCACCCGGTCGGCAGGGCTGGCATTCCCGCCCCGGCACTCCCTCTCGTCCATCGCGCCAGTCTCCTCGCCGGCACCCCGTCGAATTCACAACGCGGCGCGGAGGCGGCGGTTCGGCAAAGGCCGTGATCGGAACGAAGGCGACTGCCCGGCGATTGAGCCCGGACCTGTAACCAGGGCGAGACACCAAGGTTGATGAAGTTCAAGACGATTCTGCTCGCCGGCATCGTTCTGCCAGCGAGCGCCGCACAGGCGGTCGAGCCCGTTCTGACCCATGCGCTGCGTCCAATCCAGTTGGCCCAAGCTCCCGAGCCGGGCGCCGGACCGGGACGGGGGGACCGAGGGCCCGGCGGACCAGGTGGGGGAGCCGGTGGTCCGGGGATGCGCGAACGCGGATCAGGCGAAGCTCCAGGGGGGCCCGGAGCGCCGCGCCAGGCTGCGCCACCGAGCCCCGTTCAGACCCGCGAAGCCCCTGCTGCCCGTCAGGCCGCTCCGGAGCGTGACGCCGTGCCGCGGCCCGATCGCGGGCCGAGCGAGCGTGGAGCGGCCGAACGTGGGCCCAGCGAAGGACGGGGGCCGGGATCCCGCGATGGCGCGCCCTCGCGAACGGAAGCCGCGCCGGGAACGGCGGAGCCTCGCCGGGCAGAGCCGCAGCGGAGCCCCGAGACGCGTCAGGCCCCCTCGGCCGATCGGGACTCGTCGGCGGACCCACGAAGGGGGGATCAGCGCCCGAGAGACGAACGCCGTGAGGGGCGTGAGGAGCGTCACCGGCAAG